>VHCW01000090.1 GCA_016871575.1 Verrucomicrobiota bacterium | reverse complement strand
CCAGTTCCCGCAGCGAGCGGGCTGGTTCTGATGATGTGTTCATGGTCCTCTCACGGTTGGTGGTTCGTGAGACGTGGGTGGGGTGCCGTTCACGCCCCCATGATAGTGGCAGTGTCAAGATGCGCCCGTTTCGGTGTGTTTTGTTGCCGTCGGGCTGTCCCGGTTTTTGTGTTTTCCTGCCGCAATGAATCTGCTTTACTGCCCGCATGAGGAGATTGCAATGAGTTTGAATGGGATTGATATCCTTGTCTTTGGCGCTTTCTACGCCGTGATTGTCGGTGTCAGCCTTTACAAGAGCCGGCGCGAGACCAACAGTGAAGATTACTTTCTCGCAGGACGCGGCCTGACTTGGTGGCTCATCGGATTCTCCATCGTGGCGGCCAACATTTCGACTGAACAATTCGTCGGCATGGCGGGACAAGGCGCGGGCGGCGTCGGGCTTGCGGTCAGCAACTGGCAGTTGGTGGGGAGTGTGGGCATTGTTCTCATTGCGTTTACGCTCCTGCCGCGCTTCCTCAAGGCCGGCATTTATACGATGCCGGAGTTTCTCGAATATCGCTACAATACGGCGACGCGCGCCATCATGGCGTTGATCACGGTGATCATCTACGTGACAGTGCTGTTGACGGCGGTGCTCTATTCGGGTGGAATCACGTTGCGCGCGATCTTCGGGATGCCGCTGACGCAAGCGGTCTGGATGATCGGCATCATTGCGGCGCTCTACACGACCTGGGGCGGCCTGAAGGCCATTGCGTGGGCGGACTTGTTTCAAGGCGGCGCGTTGCTGCTTGGCGGCCTCGTCACATTCGCGCTCGGTTTGAAAGCCTGCGGCGGCTGGGGTGCGTTTGCGGCGCACAATGCGGACAAACTCCACATGGTCCTGCCCGGCGACCATGGCGGACTCCCGTGGACGGGCGTGTTGTCGGGAATGTGGATCGTGATCGTCTATTACTGCGGCCTGAACCAGTTCATCGTCCAGCGCAATCTCGCCGCGAAGTCGCTGCGCGATGGACAACTCGGCGTCATCTTTGCCGGGTTCCTGTGGTTGCTCGTGCCGTTTGCCGTCGTGATGCCGGGGATCATGGCGTTCCAACTGTACAGCGGTCAAATGGCGCGACCCGATGAAGCCTTCCCGACATTGATGAAACACCTCATCCCTGACGGCATGCGTGGGTTCATGTTCGCCGCGATTGCCGGCGCAGTGATCAGTTCACTCGCCTCCATGCTCAATTCCGCCTCGACCATTTTCACAATGGACATCTACAATCGTCTTCTCGACCGCAATGCGCCGCAGAACCGGCTCGTCCTTCTCGGTCGCGCGCTCACGCTCGTGTTCGTCGTGCTCGGCTGCCTGTTGGCCCCGGCGCTCGACAATCCGAAATTCGGCGGCGTATTCCAGTTCATTCAAAACTTCCAAGGCTACATCTGGCCCGGCGTCGTCGCCGTCTTCCTCGTCGGCCTCCTCGTCCCGCAAGCGCCCGGCGCCGCCGGTGTGGCCGGGCTGATTTTGGGGCCGGTCTTCTACGGACTGTTCCAATACTTCGCGCCCGGTTTGCACTTCCTGCTGCAAGTCGCCGCCAGTTTCCAACTCGTGTTGCTCGTCATGGGGCTGATCACGTTCTGGAAACCGCTCGCTGAGCCGCGCAAACTCCCCCAACGCGACGGCTTCGACTTGCGCGCCGACCCGATGGTCAAATGGGCCGCCGTCGTTGTCCTTGTCGCCGTGGCGATCTTCTACGGAATCTTTTGGTGACGCTATGAACACCGCAATCCTCTGCCTTGTTCTGGCCGGCCCGTGGCGACTCGCGCTCGATCCCGCCGACACCGGCTTTCCCCAACGATGGACACACACCATCAACCTCCCCGGAACGTTGCCGGGACACGGCATCGGCGGCGACGTGACGTTGGACACGAAATGGACCGGCGGCATCGTGGACAAATCGTTCTTCACCGCGCCGGAGTTCGAGCAATACCGGCAACCCGGCAACGTCAAGGTGCCGTTCTGGCTCCAGCCCGACAAATACTACGCGGGCGTCGCATGGTATCAGCGCGACATCGAGATTCTCGCCGACTGGCGAGGCAAGCGCGTTGTGCTCCATCTGGAACGTCCGCATTGGGAAACGCGCGTGTGGCTGGACGAGCAGTTGTTCGGCTCCAACAACAGTCTCTCCACCCCGCATGACTACGATCTTGGTTTGCTGAAACCCGGCAAGCACACGGTCACCATTCGCGTGGACAACCGGATGGTGATTGACATCGGCGAGAACTCCCACAGCGTCAGTGACCACACGCAAGGCAACTGGAACGGCATCGTCGGCAAGATCGAACTGCGGGCAACGCCGCCGGTCTGGATTGAGGACGTGCAGGTCTATCCAAACGTGGCGAAACGTTCGGTGCGCGTCAAAGTGAAAAAGGGTGGGCAGGGCAGCGCCACGTTGCGGGTGGGAACGAAGAGAGTCGAGATCACGGATGTCGCTGAAGTCGAGGCGCCAGTCGAGCCGAAGTTCTGGGATGAATTCGCTCCGAACCTTCAGGAGTTGACCGTGCGCGTCGGTGATGACCAGCGCACAATCCGTTTCGGTCTCCGCGAGTTCAGCGCACAAGGTACGCAATTCGAAATCAATGGACGCAAGACGTTCATTCGCGGCACGCTCGACTGCTGTATCTTCCCGAAAACCGGCCATCCGCCGACGGACGTGGCGGAATGGAAACGGATCATCGGCGTGGCGAAGGCGCACGGGTTGAACCTGATTCGGTTCCATTCGTGGTGTCCGCCCGAAGCGGCCTTCGTTGCGGCGGATGAAATGGGGTTCTACCTCCACGTCGAAGCATCGTCGTGGGCCAATCAGTCCACGACGCTCGGCGACGGCAAGCCGGTAGACAAATGGGTTTACGAGGAGACCGACCGCATCCTGAAATACTACGGGAACCATCCGTCGTTCGTGCTCATGGCCTACGGCAACGAACCCGGCGGCAAAAACCACAAGGCCTATCTCGCCAAGTACGTGAACCACTACAAGGCGCTCGACCCGCGCCGGCTCTGGACGAGCGGCGCCGGCTGGCCGGAGTTGCCGGAGAACCAGTGGCATTGCGATCCTCATCCGCGCATCCAGTCGTGGGGTGGGGGACTGAAGTCGCGCATCAACCTCAAGCCGCCGGAGACGACCACCGATTACCGCGACTATATTAGTAAGTGCAGCGTGCCGGTCGTCAGCCACGAAATCGGCCAGTGGTGCGTCTATCCGAACTTCGACGAGATCAGGAAATACACCGGCTATCTCAAGCCGAAGAACTTCGAGATCTTTCGCGACCGACTTGCCGAGCATCACATGAGCGACCTCGCGAGGAAGTTCCTGCTCGCCTCGGGCAAACTTCAGGTGCTCTGTTACAAGGAGGACATCGAGTCCGCACTGCGCACGCCAGGAATGGCCGGGTTCGAGTTGCTCGACCTGCACGACTTTCCCGGTCAAGGCACCGCGTTGGTTGGCGTGCTCGATCCGTTTTGGGAGGAGAAGGGCTACGTCACGCCGCTGGAATACAGCCGCTTCTGCAACAGCACGGTGCCGCTCGCGCGGCTCGCCAAGCGCGTGTTCACCACCGACGAGAAACTCGAAGCCAGCCTTGAGGTCGCGCACTACGGGCCGGAACCGCTGAAGGGCGTTGTCGCGTGGAAGCTGGTTGCTGACAATGGGCGGATCGTGGCGAGCGGTCGTGGCAACGTCAGCGTTGAATTGAAGTCTGTTCCCGTGCCGGCGCGCTACAAACTGGTGGCGAGCGTGGACGGGTTCGAGAACGACTGGGATGTGTGGGTCTATCCGGCGAAGGTGGACACGCAACCGCCGTCAGGCGTGACGATCGTCGAGGAGTTGGCGGCGGACGCGACCGGCAAGGTGCTGTTGCTGGTTCCGCCGGTGCGGGTCAAGAACGCGGCGAAAGACAGGATCGTGATGGGCTTCTCCAGCATCTTCTGGAACACCGCGTGGACGCGGCGGCAAGCGCCGACGACGCTCGGAATCCTCTGCGACCCGAAACATCCGATGTTCGCGCATTTCCCGACCGATTTTCACACCAACTGGCAATGGTGGTATCTCATCAGCCGCGCTGCGCCGATGATTCTCGACGACCTGCCGGCGTCGTTCCGTCCAACGGTGCAGGTGATTGATGATTGGTTCACGGCCCGCAAGCTCGGTCTGGTGTTCGAGGCGAACATCGGCAAGGCGAAGGTCGTCGTGTGCAGCATTGCGCTCGACGACAGTAATCCCGTGGCGCGCCAAATGCGTCACAGCCTGCTCCACTACATGGCCAGCAATAAGTTTGCACCCAAACAGACGTTGGAGTTGAGCGCCGTGCAGAAACTGTTTGGGCCGGTCGGAAGCGTGCGCTCGGTTCGTGCCAGCAGCGAGGCATCCAGCTACGAAGCCGCCAACCGCCTCCAAACGGCCAAAATGCCTTTTCGGGCACCCATTTGTTGGGCAGACTCCTACCCGCTACACTCTGCCCAGATGAACCGGCTATCTGTGTGCTCATTTCGATGAGCTAACGACCTAGCAAACATTGGGGCTAAGTGTTGAACTCATGCCCGCACGCTTTACAGGAAACAGTTATAGCAAGGTCTCCTTGGGTGGTTGCGGAAAACCGTCCATCGATACGATCTAGTTTCCTGTTGAGCTTTCTCATAAACGGATAATCGTTTTCTGAGAGATGCAAGACGCCCTTCTCTTTGCATTTTGGGCACTCGATGGGGGTTGTGTATCGGTCTCTTGCTGCCATTTCCTTCTCCTTCGTTAGCTTGAAGCCTATTCGCGTGATGCAACCATGTCAAACGTTTACATCTTTGGTGCAACTCCATCATCGTCCTTGACCTGCCGCTGACGAGCGTAGAAGGAGCCAAGAACCTCTCGTGACCTAGTGATCTCGTGAAAGCGTTCGTCAAAACCCCTATCAACTTCGTCTATCCCAACCCGAAAGGGCCGTAGTCGGTCTGGAAGCGCAGTGATTGATTGCGCTCGTGGTTGCCGCCATCTTGTTTTTCCTTCTCTTGACCTTCGTGCGCTGAGAGGCGTATAGAGGCGCTAAGCGGGATGCAACCGTATTAGAATACGTGGAATGCAGTAAAGTAAACTGTTCGGCAACATCGTCCACCGCACATGCCTGAGACTTATCCAGACTTAGAGTGGTACGCGAAGATCAGCGCGCAGAAGGGGCTGTCGTCACCTCGCTGCCCATATGCAGTGGCAACTCGTTGTCCGCGCTATTACCAGAGTCTGTATTTGCTCGGGCAGGCCGGTTCGACAAAGATTGAAGAGGCCGACGATAAGAGGTTGGAGGCATTCTGGAAGAAGAGCGACCTCTGGCCTTTGACTGCCGAGCAAGCAACATCCATGGACGGTCCAGAGGGCAGGAAGACGTTCTCCCGATTTTGCCCAGAGGTTGCCTTTGAGAGATTCGGACTCTTTGCGTCGCACCTCATTCCGTATCCTGACGTTGAGACGAGTGAGTTAGCACAGGAGAGGCTCGCGAGTTCGAGCGGCGCACTTTCCAGGAAAGACTATCGCTGGGATTGGTGGGGAATTCAGGAGACGCATTATTCTGAGTGTTCCCTTTTTGCCTTGCTTCCCTACACTGCTCCAGTGAAGTCCTCAGTATCACCGGACGCGGAGCTTTTAGAGATGAAGCCTTCAGTCGCGGGGTTCTCGGTTAATCTAAAAGTCTTGCTAACGAAATTGGCGGGATGGTGGCTGAAAAAACAGACACCAAAGTGAGATTGCCGAACCAGATCACTGGAGCCAACAGTCGCTATGCGATTCAGTTCGACCATGATTGACAGTCACAACGCTCTGGTTGCAGGCGCGAGCACGCTACCAGCGGCTGTGGCTCAGTTCTGGCATTAGCCATGCAAAGGAGAGATACGATGAAAAACACCATGACGGCATTAGTGGCAGTTCTGCTTATTGTCTGTACAGGTATATTCGGCTGTGGTCAACGCCGCGAGTGGGAGAGGCTCAACAACGAGGCCCTGTCGCTGTCCAGACAAGGACACTATGACCGCGCAGTGGTAGTGGCGAAGAAGGCGTTAGTGGTCGCCGAGCAAGCTTTTGGGCCCGACCATCCCTCTGTGGCGACGAGCCTGAACGACCTCGGCTTACTATACAAGACCCAGGGCGACTACGCCAAGGCGGAGCCGCTCTTCACTCGGTCGTTGGCGATCTGCGTGAAGGTCTTCGGCCCCGACCATCCCTCTGTGGCGACGAGCCTGAACAACCTGGCTGCGCTCTACGACACTTGGGGCGACTACGCCAAAGCCGAGCCGCTCTACAACCGCTCGCTGGCGATCTTAGAGAAGGTCCACGGCCCCGACCACCCCTCTGTGGCGACGAGCCTGAACAATCTCGCATCGCTGTACTACACCCAAGGCCAATACGCGCAAGCTGAACCGCTCTTCAATCGCTCGCTGGCGGTTAGGGAGAAGGCGCTCGGCCCCGACCATCCGGATGTGGGGCAGAGCCTGAACAACTTGGGCTCGCTCTACAGAACTCAGGGCGACTACACCAAGGCAGAGATGCTCTGCAAGCGGTCGCTGGCGATCAGGGAGAAGGCCCTCGGCCCCGACCATCCGGATGTGGGGCAGAGCCTCAACAATCTGGCCGGGATCTACGACGCCCAAAGCGACTACGCCAAGGCGGAGCCGCTCTTCAAGCGCTCGCTGGCGATTTGGGAGAAGGTTCTCGGCCCCGAACATCCCGAGGTGGCGGCGAATCTAAACAATCTAGCCGGGATCTACTACACCCGGAGGGACTACGCCAAGGCGGAGCCGCTCTACAACCGCTCGCTGGCGATCTTGGAGAAGGCCCTTGGCGCCGACCATCCTAATGTGGCGGCGAGCCTGAACAACTTGGCCATGCTCTACAAAACCCAAGGCGACTACGCCAAGGCGGAGCCGCTCTATAACCGCTCGCTGGCGATTGACGAGAAAGCGCTGGGCCCGAATCACCCTCATGTGGCGATTGATCTGAACAACCTAGCCGGGATCTATTACACTCAGGGCGACTACGCCAAGGCCGGGACACTCTACGAGCGCGCGTTGGCGATCTTGGAGAAGGCCCTCGGCCCCGACCATCCCAATGTGGCCACGAGCCTTGACAATTTGGCCGTGCTCTACAGAAAGACCGGCCGTGAAAAGGAAGCGGAGGCGTTAGAGAAACGAGCCGCAGCCATCCGTGCAATAAAGCGTTGAAACTTAATGAGTATGAAAACGCTGCACCTGCCGGCGATTCCGCTGCGCTACATAGCGGCATGTAAGCTGAAACGTTAAGCCGCACTTGACGCTGCCACTGGTGGATGTAGATGGGCGAATGCGATCAGCAGACAGTCACGGCGCACCGGGATTTTGCGCTTGCTCGGCGGGGGCGACGGCCTACAATGCGCCGCCATTAGGAGATCAATCATGAACAACGCGTCCGCCATCACCCGCCGTCGTTTTCTTCAAAACTCTGCCGCTCTCGGCGCTCTCGGTTTCGTCCTGCCCAACATCGTCAAAGCCTCGACGCTCGGCAAGGACGGCAAGCCGCCGCCGAGCGAGCGAATCCAGATCGGCCTCATCGGTTGCAACGGCATGGGCCTTGGCAACCTCGGCAATTGCGCGAAACATCCCGACGTGGTCGTGACCGCCGCGTGCGATGTGTGGAAGAAGCGAGCGGACGCAGTGACCGCAAAGCACAAGGACACCTGCAAGACCTACACCGATTTTCGCGATCTGTTGCAGCAGAAGAATGTTGACGCCGTCATCAACGCGACGCCGCCGCACTGGCATACGTTGGTCGCAGTTGCCGCGGTCGAGGCGGGCAAGGACCTGTATCTGCAGAAGCCGATGACGTTGTATCTCGGCGAGGACATTGTCATCCGCAACGCGGTCAAGAAGCACAAACGGGTTTGTCAGGTCGGCACGCAGATTCACGCGAGCGAGAATTACCGGCGCGTCGTCGAATTGATCCGGGCTGGTTATCTCGGCAAGGTCGGCTGCGTGCGGACGTTCAATGTCATGAACCAAGGCGAGCAAGGCGTCGGTCGCGTGAAAGACAACGTTGTACCCGAAGGGTTGGACTGGGATTTCTGGTGCGGTCCCGCGCCCTTGATTCCCTACAACTCCATTCTCGCCACCGGTTCATATCATCACGGTTCGTGGATGGCGTACAGCGGCGGCTGGACGCCCGGCATGGCGCCGCACATCATTGATCTGCCGATCTGGGCGCTCGATCTCGGTTATCCCATCGAGACGAGCAGTTCGGGAGGACGGTTCATCCTCAAGGACGACGGCGATGCCTACGACAACCACGAGGTGTTGTGGCGGTATCCGAACTTCACGTTGACGTGGATGTCGTCGCTCACGAACAGCTACGGTTTCGACCTGCACGGCGTCCCTGAGCCGAAACGCCGGCTTGGCATTTATTTCCACGGCGTCAAGGGAACCATGTACACCGATTATGTCGAGCATCGGATCATTCCCGAAGGCAAAGCGATGAACGAGTTCATGCTGCCGGAAGCCATTGCCAAGAAACAATCGAAGAGCTTTACGGGACGCGCGCTCTACTATTACAAAGACCTCAAGCCGGTGGATACGCCGATTCCGTCCTCGCCCGGTCACGAGCGCGAGTGGCTCGACTGCATCAAGTCGCGCCAGCAGCCGAGCTGCAACCCGCAGTATCACAGCCGCGTGAACGTGCCGATTGTGTTGAGCCTGCTCTCGCTCAAGCTCGGCCGCACGGTCAAGTGTGATCCTGTCACCGGCTCGATTGTTGACGACTTCCAGGCGTGGCGCCTGTCCGTGCCGCAGTATCGCGCGCCGTGGAGATTCCCGAAGCAGTACCTGAACGCGTAAACGGTTCGCACGAGATGTAGTCAACTGGCGCTCATGAGGCGACTTCTACTCTTTGCGTTATTCGTCTCCTCGTGCGTTGCAGAGCCACGGCCCAACATCCTCCTGATCGTCGCCGATGACCTCGGCTACGGCGACGTGAGCGCGTACGGGTGCAAGGAGTTCAAGACACCGCACCTGGACGCGGTCGCCAACGCAGGGATGCGGTTCACCAGCGGCTACGTGACGGCGCCCGTGTGCGGGCCGTCGCGTGCGGCGTTACTGACGGGACGGCACAATTGCCGGATTCTGCCGTACGATGGCAATCCGCCGCCGGGATCGGAGGCAGGTTTGCCATTGAACCACAAGACGCTGGCAAACCATCTCAAGGCGGCAGGTTATCGCACTGCGGCAATGGGCAAATGGCACTTGGGCGAGACGACGCAACATCACCCGATGTCACGCGGGTTCGATGAGTTCTTCGGTTTCCTTTCTGGGATGCACAACTACTTCAAGGCCGAGGATGAGAAATGGGGGCCGCTCTTGCGTGGACGCGAGAAGACGGAGTTGAAAGAGTACCTCACGTTTGCACTGGCGGATGAGGCGTGTGCGTTTATACGCCGTCCATCACCAGAGCCATACTTCCTCTACCTCGCCTTCAATGCGCCGCACGTGCCGCTCGAAGCGCCGGAGAATTATCTGGCGAAGACCGCGCACATCACGGATGCGCGGCGTCGCGTCTGCGCGGCGATGATTCTGGCACTCGACGACGCCATCGGTCGCGTGATGGCCGCGGTGGACCAGAGGAACACGCTGGTCGTTTTCCTAAGCGACAACGGCGCCGCGCTCATCAAAGGTTCCGCCGAGAACGGCGGCAGCAACGCGCCGTTGCGCGGCTCGAAGGCGCAGCTCTGGGAAGGCGGCATCCGCGTGCCGTTCTTCATGCAATGGCCGGGGCGTGTCGCGGCAGGCGGCGTCAGCGATGCACCGGTCAGTTCGCTCGATCTGTTGCCGACGTTGCTGGCGGCAAGTAGTCATCACGCTCCGCGTGATGAATCTCTGGACGGTGTGAACTTGCTCCCGTGGCTTGAGGGCAAGGCTGAATCGCCCAAGCGCGGACACTTCTTCTGGAAGTTCGGCGTCGGCCAATTCGCCATTCGTTCCGGCGACATGAAGCTGGTGCGCGTGAACGCGGACAAGGGCTTGTTCAATGTTCGAGAGGACATCAGCGAGACAATCGACCGCAGCACCGCACGTCCGATCGTGGCGCGGCAGCTTGAAGCCGCATGGAAGAAGTGGGACGCCGACAATCTCATCGCCCCTCGGCTTTCGCG
Organism: Verrucomicrobiota bacterium; assembly: GCA_016871575.1. Classification (GTDB taxonomy): domain Bacteria; phylum Verrucomicrobiota; class Verrucomicrobiia; order Palsa-1439; family Palsa-1439; genus CAIKAP01. Next base: position 11,352 of record VHCW01000090.1, on the reverse strand, counting down.
CATCCAAAAGCCGAGGAAGCCCGCTGCGGCTGTCGGTATCGAACAAGAAGCCGGTGTTTGGTGGTTTCGGTCACCGGTAGGAAAGCATTTTCTCTCTATCGGCATGAATCACGTTGAACCGGTGTACTGGAGGTCACCGAATAACGAACGGTTCGTGCTGGAAACGTACGGGAGCGACCTGTTTACGCCGGACGGACAATTCAACGATGGCTCGGAGGCGGCGCGGAAATGGGCGAGCCGGGTGGCGACAAATCTGAAGAGTTGGGGATTCAACACGCTCGGCATGCACAACCCGCCGCTGACGTGTCTGCGCACGACGGGCGATGTGTACTTCGTGGTCGAGTTAGGCATGCCGGTGCCGTGGGGCTGGAACATGAAGCGGTCCGAGTTGATTCAGGCTTTCAAGCGAAGGCCGCTGGATGTGTTTGCGGATGCGTTTGTCGCGGAGGTGCAGTCGAACGCAGTTCAATGGGTGAAACCATGGGCTGATAGCCCGCGCGTGTTGGGGTATGCGTACTCGGATGGCCCGCCGTGGACGATTGACGACGATGTGCAGGATGCGGTTGCGAGTCTGCATCCGTGGGTGCTCGCGCTCATGTCGCTGCCGGCGGAGGCGAAAGGCAAGCAAGCGTGGCTGGCACTGATGAAAGAACGATATGCCTCCGCCGCTGCTGCCGGGGCGACGTATGGACTCAAGATCTCGTCGTGGGATGAACTGGCGACGATCATTGCGTGGACATCGGTCGCCGATAAGACTGCTGCGACTGGCGACAGTGATGCATTCTTGGAGAAGCTGATGCGACAGTGGTATGACGTGCGCCGAAGCGCCATCCGCGCGCACGACCAGCATCATCTTATCCTCGGCGACAAACTGAACGCGAACCGCGACGCACGACATTCTGAGGCCATGACCCGCACTCTGCGCGTGCTGAAGGATTACGTGGATGTGATCTTCATCCAATACTACGCCCCCGCCGACGAACAGTGCGCCACGCTGGCGACGATCTATCAGGCAACCCAGAAACCGATCCTCATCGGCGACACCGCATGCCGTCCGTTGTGGAAGGATGAAGACCCGAGTAACAGCGGTTACTACAGCGAGCTGGGGCAGGTGTACGCGGATCACGTTACGAAGCTCTTTGCCCTGCCGTACGTGGTCGGCTGGCATCACTGTGGTTACATGCGCGGACTTCGCACGCCGTATGTTGCTGCTCTGAAGCGTGGTGACCAGCAGACCGTTGAACATCATCGCAAGACACGGACGACTCTTCGTGAAGGTTTTATCACCGAGCTAGAGGCGCCGATTGAGCAGATCCTCACACCGTTGAGCCTAGCGATCTCAAAATGTGAAACTGTGCACAAAGGTATTCGTTAAGGAACATTATGAGAACATTATTAGCGATTTGCCTGCTCGCGAACGTCACGCTGGCTGCGGATGATCTGGCGAAGAACTTCGCGACGCCGCCATCATCGGTGCGCGGAAGTTCGTCGAGTTTCGTTTCCTCTGCCCCATATCCAGCTTTCCTTCATCGCCAAACCCTTGTATAATCACGGTCATTGAACTCAAAAGCCATAAACCAACTTGCCAACAGCGATCCCAAAGAGGATTTCCTGTCAGTGATTCAAATGAGTGTGGTTGTCCTGTTTGGCGTTTTATCGGTGGCCGCTGCGCCAAGTCCCATCGCCGCCAAGGGCATCTCCCGACGGGTCAACCTCGAAGGCCCCCGCAATACGGGAGCGATATCAGGCAACGTGGTCCAGGTTTTCGATGCGAACGGCGATCCGAGGTATTTCATGGATGTCGCTTCGGTCGCTGGTGCGGACACAAAGTTTAAAGTCGTGACCGTTCGCCTCCACTTCGACCCGTTGGGCAATTACGTGCGCTACGAACTTCCATCGGGTGACCGGTTGACCAAACGGGGGCACCAGCCCTTTTCACCTGAAGACCATAAGAAGTTGCATGAACTTCTTTCTGATCGGCACTCACAACTGAAAACGATCAAGTGGGACCAGCTCACGATGCCAAAGAGTTCTCCAGCACCGGGCGAGAAAGTTGACGGGATCACCGGTGCAACCGTGTTGACCCGACAGGGTGTCATCGTTGTGGGGGCGGCCTACACGTGTTACACGCTTTGGCACTGGAGTCATGGTGAAGTCGTGAGTGTGATTCGCGACATGACCAGCAGTGCCAGTGACCAGCAGGACTTGATCCGGTATTTGCGTAGCGGTCAATATCCGTATGTCGCCTTTGCCGCCGACCAACTGCAGACGCGGAAGTTGTTTGATGCCGCCACCATGGATGCTGTCGTTCATCTCATGCGACATGGGAGCGCGAAATTGATCGGTCCCGCATTGAGTTACCTGGCCAAGGCCGGGAGGGAAACCGGCACCGATTGTTTCTTGCGCTGCCGTGATGACGCAACCCTAGTGGCGGACTCGGATAAGAGAGTCCAGTTCCTCGAGGCGCTGAGGGATTCCACGCGGGAACTGCCTTCAGGTTATCTTGACCGATTCAATGGTTGGCTGGCGCGAGCGGACAGCTACTACGAAGTTCACTTGCTGTTGAGTTTATTGGAACGGGAAAAGGTCTCTTCCGCTGAAGTAGCCGGCGAAGCGATGTCGCTGCTGGAAAGCAAGGATCCACTCATTGTGCGCCGAAGCTATCGGTATCTCAAAGCTCAGAAGTTGAGCCAGTCACAACAACAGAAGTTGGAGAAGTTCGAGCAACAGCATCCCGATCTTTGATGATGCCCGCGCAGCCGTAAGCCGAGCGCAGAAGAAACAGGCGGGACGCCTGTTCAACTCAGCGCATTGATCAACTTGTTCGCTGTGGATTGAACGTTCCGAAGATTGAAACTCGCCAGCAAGTCGGCTATCACAGTGGCCATGAAACGCGTTCTCCTCACCGCGCTGCTGCTCGCGCTTTGCGCGCTGACAAACACCAACTTGTCTGCCGACGACTTGGCAAAGAACTTTGCCGCGCCACCGCCTTCGGCGCGACCGTGGGTCTATTGGTTCCCACTCGATGGGAACATTTCCAGCAACGGCATCACCGCCGACCTCGAAGCGATGAAACGCGTCGGCATCGGCGGCGTGCTCTACATGGAGACCGACCAAGGCGCACCGAAAGGTCCGGCGAAGTTCGCGGGGCCGTTGTGGCGCGACCTGTTCAAGCACATCTGCAGCGAGGCGAATCGTCTCGGCTTGCAAGTGAACATGAACAACGACGCCGGATGGTGCGGCAGCGGTGGACCGTGGATCACGCCGGAACTTTCGATGCAGGTGATTGTGTGGAGCGAAATGCAAGTCGCTGGTCCCGTTCGTTTCGAGGGAGCGTTGCCGCAACCGAAAGCGACCAAGGATTTCTATCGCGACATCGCCGTGTTCGCGTTCCCGACGCCGGCGACGAACTACGTCATCCCGCACATCCGCGGCAAGTCGGCGGCGGTGCGGGAAGAGGTTCCCTTGCGCACGACGTTTCCCACGACAGAGGCAGCAGTTCCGCGTGAGAGCATTGTGAGTCTCACCGCCAAGGATGGACGGCTCGCGTGGGATGTGCCCGCCGGCAACTGGACGGTGCTGCGCGTCGGCCACACGATCACCGGCAAGGACAATCATCCCGCGCCGCTCGAAGGCCGCGGGTTGGAGTGCGACAAGCTGAGCAAGGCAGCGGCAGAGGTCCATTTCAACAACCTGATGGGCAAACTCATCGCGGACAACAAACCGCTCGTCGGCGAGAAACGCACGCTCGTCTCGACGCACATTGACAGTTGGGAAGTCGGCTCCCAGAACTGGACGCCAAAATTCCGCGAGGAGTTCCGGCGATTGCGAGGTTACGATCCGGTGACGTTCTTGCCGGTCATGACGGGGCGCGTGGTGGACAGCATCGAAGTCTCGGAGCGCTTCCTCTGGGACGTGCGGCAAACGGTCAGTGACCTGCTCTGCGAGAATTACGCCGGGCATTTCCGCACACTGGCGCATCGCAACGGCATCCGTCTTTCCATCGAAGCCTACGATACGCCGCCGTGCGACGACTTGACCTATGCGGGCCGCGCCGATGAACCAATGTCGGAGTTCTGGTCATGGACGCGCGACATACCCGAAGCCGGTCATCGGTACAGTTCCGTCGAGATGGCTTCCGCGGCGCACGTCTATGGCCGGCCGATTCTCGGCGCGGAAGCGTTTACGGCGACGAACGACGAGAAGTGGCAGGGACATCCGGGCAATATCAAACACCTCGGCGACTGGGCGTTCTGCCAAGGAGTCAATCGTTTCGTGTTCCATCGTTACGCGCTCCAGCCGTGGACGAATCCCGACCGCGCGCCCGGCATGAGCATGGGACCGTGGGGGCTGCACTACGAGCGGACGCAGACGTGGTGGGAGATGTCGCGCGGCTGGCACGAGTATCTGGCGCGTTGCCAGTATCTCTTGCAGCGAGGGCTGTTCGTCGCCGACATCTGTTTCCTGGCGCCGGAACGATCCCCGCAGCGGGCGAAGTCGCCGGTGAAATCCGGCCACGACCGCCCCGGTTACAACTTCGATCTTTGTCCGCCGGAAGTCGTCCTGAGCCGGATGTCGGTGAAGAATGGGCGGATCGCGTTGCCCGACGGCATGAGCTACCGGATGCTCGTGCTCCCGCACGTCGAGACGATGACGCCGCGACTGCTGCGGAAGATTCGCGATCTCGTCAAGGCCGGCGCGACGGTTGTCGGGATACCGCCAACGAAATCGCCGAGCTTACAGAACTTTCCGCGTTGTGATGAGGAAGTCAGGACGCTCGCCGGCGAATTGTGGGGCCAGAATCCCGGCAAGGGGCGCGTGATCTGGCTGCGTGAGATGGAGAAGAAGGATGCGGCTTACGAAAGTGTGAGCGCGTTCACCTCGGCAAAGTGGATTTGGTTTCCCGAAGGCAAGCCGGCCCAAAGCGCGCCGCCGGGCACGCGATACTTTCGACGGACTGTCAACGTGAAGGGCGACGTCGCGTCTGCGCGTCTGGTGATGACCGCCGACAACACCTTCGAGTGTTGGATCAACGGCCAGTCCGCCGGTAAAGGCAGTCATTTCAAGCGCGGTTACGTGATGAGTGTTGCCAATCTGCTCAAGCCCGGGCCGAATCTCATTACCGTCACCGCCGTGAACACACTCGACACCGCGAACCCCGCGGGGCTGGTTGGCGCGCTCAGCATCAAGTACCGCGACGGACGCACACAGGATGTCTTCACCGACGCGAGTTGGGAGGCGGCGCAAACAGAGACTGGCAACTGGAAGGCCGCGATGGAACTTGGTTTGTTGGGTATGAAGCCGTGGGGCGACATCGAGGAAGGACCGGAGGGTGTGGATGAGATCCCTGACATCGCCATCCCCAGCCGTCTGCTGGCGGAGATGGGCGTGCCGCCGGATTTCAAGGCGTCGGCGAACATCCGCTACATCCATAAGCGCATTGGCGAGGACGATGTCTATTTTGTTGCGAACCCGGAACCGCGCGAAGTTGAAGCGACATGCGAGTTCCGCGTCACCGGCAAACAACCGGAACTCTGGTGGCCGGACACGGGACGGATCGAGGCTGTTGCATGTGAGCAGAAAGACGCTTGCACGCGCATCGCGCTGCGATTCGATCCCAGTGGTTCGGTGTTCGTGGTGTTCCGAAAAAGTACTCATCACGCTCCGCGTGATGACTCCGGCACAGACCTCACGCGGAGCGTGAGGAGTACCTTGAGTGGCCCGTGGGAAGTCAGCTTCGATCCGCAGTGGGGCGGCCCGGCGAAACCGGTGACGTTCACGACGCTTGAAGACTGGAGCAAACGCCCCGAAGACGGCATTCGCTATTATTCCGGTACTGCTGTCTACCGGACGACCGTTGGAGGGCCACGCTCCGTCGTGGCCGCATTGACCAACGGACGCGACGGAGCGCGTCCCTCCAATCGGCTGTTCCTCGACCTCGGCAAAGTCGAAGTCATGGCCGAGGTGACGCTCAACGGTAAATCGCTCGGCATACTCTGGAAGCCGCCTTATCGCGTGGAGATAACCGACGCACTCAAGCCCGGCGAGAACAAGCTCGAAATCAAAGTCGTCAACCTCTGGATCAACCGGCAGATTGGCGACGAGCAGTTGCCCGAGGACAGCGACCGCAATCCGAGTGGCAACTTGAAGTCGTGGCCCGCGTGGTTGGCGGAAGGCAAACCGAGTCCGACTGGCCGCTTCACGTTCACCAGTTGGCGGCTTTGGAAGAAGGACGACCCGCTCGTTCCCTCCGGACTGCTGGGACCGGTGACATTGCGCATGACGGAAGCAAACGGTGTTCAGTAAACGGAACAGAAGGAATCGCATGCAATGAAGAAACAGATAGCGGTCACGAACAATAATATCGGGAAACACTCTCTCCGCCGCGACATCTACAGCCAGCGAGCGGAGCGAGGTTCCCCTTGGATCAGCCTGGCCGTTGTCCTCCTGTTCCTGTCCTGCTCCGCATCAGCCATGGAATCAACCTCCTTGTATCAGGGGGAGTTCAATGCCCCCGCCGGGAAACTGCGGGGGACTGATGGCTGGACCAGCCGGGACGAAGCCATCGTCCTGAACGGAAAAGGGATGGCCTGCCCGGCCTCCGGCAAGGCCGATGGCTTCGCCAAACGCCCCCTCGACCTGCCCCCCGGCGTCACCCGAGTGCGCCTGTCGGCTCGGGTCGTGGCTTCCCCACTGTCCGGGAGCGACGCCCGTCTCCATCACATCCCCGGCGAGAAACCCGCATGGATCGCCATCGGTTTCGGCAGCGACACCAATCCCCAATCCGGCTTGGTGCGGGCCTCGTTGGTGATGAGCCTCTCCCGCCGCGACGGGAAGGTCCTCCTAGGGCTGGGCGAATCCGCCGGAGCCACCGCGCCGTCACTGGGAACGGCGGAAATAGATGCCGCCAATCCCTTGGAAGTGGCACTGGATTACCGGTTCTCCGATTCCACAGCTACGGTCTCGCTCGCCGGCCGGGAGATTCTTCGTGCCGTCAAACCTCTCACGCCGAAAAATTTCCGCGTCCTGATGTTTCAGCTCCGCCGCATGCAATCCGCAACGGATTTGCAAACGGGCGGCATTGACTCGCTCCAAGTCGAGGTCTGGGCGGCTGCTGTGAAAACCGCCCCCGCCGTTAAGACCGCCACGCCTACAGCCCCGCCCGAACCCCTCGGCTCCCGCCCCAATCCCGAGGCGGTCCGCGCCCGGGAACTTGACAGCCGCTTGGAAAAGGCCCGCTCCACTGAGGAAACCCTGACCGTCCTGCGCGAGGGTTTCGCCAACCCTCCCTCCACCTACCGTCCGCATACGCGTTGGTGGTGGCCGGGCAATGCGCTCACCCCGAAAATCATAGACTGGCAGCTTGAGCAAATGAAGGAGCAGGGCTTCGGCGGCACTGAGCCTATGTCTTGGATGACGGTTTACGAAAAGGGCAACATCGAGTTCGAGTCGCCGGAATACATCGGACTGATGAAGCACGCGGTGGACAAGTCGCGCGAACTGGGGATGTTCATCACCCCGCCGCTGTTCCCGGGATGGAACCACGGGAGTTCGGAGGTGAAGGACGCTGACCGCTCCAAGGCGCTGGTCATTTCCGCCGCAGAGGCCGTCGGCGGGCACCTCCAGTGCGCGGTGCCTCTCCCTGCGCCCAATCAGATCCCCGATCTTCACTGGAAGCCCTACATGGGCTCCGAAAAAAAGAAATTCGAAGCCTTGGTGGCCCTGGGAGTTCGCAAGGACGGCAAACCCGAACCCTCCCGCTGCGTGGACCTCACCGCTTCCGTCACCGGCGACCGCGGCTTTTCCCAGAAACCCGCGCTCACCGTTGACGCCAAGCTGCCCCCGGGTCGCTGGCGTCTCATGGCCTTCTGGACCTGCTTCACCGGTCAGAAGTGCGCCTGTGAGAACAACAACCCGCCATCGAAGCTGGTTGATCACCTCGACGCGAACGCTGTGCGCGCCTACCTTGCTCACTCCGGTGGCCGCTATGTCGCCGCCTTCGCGGGGGATTTCGGACAAACCGTGGACTCGTTCTTTGGCGACAGCTACGAGCTCGCGCAGGATTTCAGCTACTGGAGCGACGGGCTATTCGCGCGTTTCCAAAAAGAGAAGGGCTACGACCTCCGTCCCTACCTGCCGCTGTTGGTCCATGACGGCGCTCCCGAAACGCCCTATGTGCGCTACGACTTCGGCCATTTCCTGCACCTTATGGGCATGGAGGGCATCACGCGCACGCTCACGGACTATTGCGGTGAACTGGGTATCCACATGCGCCAGCAGCCCCATTACCGGTTCACCACCGAACTCATCGAGGCCGCCGGGACATTCCAACGCCCGGAAACGGAAAACACCAAGCGCAGCTTCGACCCCATGTTCTGGCACAAGCTCACCACCAGCGGTGCCGCCCTCTATCCCTCCAAGGAAAAACGCTGGGTCTCCAGCGAGGCCTTCACCTTCATCAACCAGAATTACCGCGCCACCATGGAGGAGATCAAGCGAGCCACCGACCTCTTCCTGCGCGACGGCATCACCCAGTTCTACAACCATGGCTATTACGCCTCCCCGGAGAAGGAAATCGCCCCCTCCCGCGACCTTATCTACATGAACCGCATCAGCCACGTGAACACCTGGTGGCCGTGGTATCGCGGACTCGCCGACTACCAGGCCCGCGCCGCCTTTCTCTCCCGCCAAGGCCGCGCCGAGGCGGACGTGCTGGTCTATTCCCCCATGCCCACGCTCTGGTCGGAGCGCGCCGAATACCCCTGCGGCCATGTCCGCGACGTGCCATTCGGCCTCCTGCCCAAAATCCTCGTCGCCAACGGCTATGACTTCGACTGCGTCAACGACGACCTGCTCCTCAACCATGCGAAGGTGGAACGCGGCAAACTGGTCATCAATGGCTACGACTATTCCGTGCTCGTCCTACCGCGCGCCATCTGTCTCGCGCCGGAAACACTGGAAAGAATCTCCAGCTTCATCGAACAAGGCGGCACGGTCCTGGCCCTAGCCCGGCTGCCGGAGTACTCCCTCGGCATGGCGGGGCGCGAAAAGCGCGACGACGCCCTGCGCAAGCTCCGCGCCAGATTGTTCGCCGAAAAGGGCGGCAACAAAACCACCGGTAACGGGATGAGCGCCTTTTTCCCGGACATCGAGGGACTCCAGTATCTTGAGAAATGGTCGCCCGGCGCCAAGGAGTGGGAGCCTACCCCGCCTCTCTCGCCCTCGTGGAAGGGATTCATCGCCACCCTGCGCTCCCGCCTCACCCCCGACTTCGAGATCGCGGGCCAGCCGCAAAGCGACGGCCTCACCTTCCGCCACACGCGCGTGGGCGGTGTGGAGGTCTGGTTCCTCACCAACCTTAGCCCGAACCCGGTCCGCGCCGAGGTCACTCTCAACAGTCCGGCCAAACTCGTCCCGCAGGCTTGGGACGCCCTGACCGGTGCCATCACCGCCGCCCCCGGCCAGCGCACCACTCCAGATGGGCGCATGGTCCTGCCCGTGTCCCTCGACCCGTGGGCCTCCCGTTTCTACCTGCTGGTTCCCGACGGCGTTCCCCCGGCGACCGCACCGCCAACGCCCGCGCTCTCCTCGTCGTTCACGCTCAACGGCCCGTGGCAAGTCCGCTTCGACGGACTCGGCGGTGCCCGCAAAGACCTCACCCTCGAAACGCTTGCCGACTGGACCACGCTGCCGGACCTCAAAAACTTCTCCGGCAACGCCACCTACACCTGCGCATTTGAAATCTCGGATTTGAAGTCTCAAACCATCCTGGACCTCGGCGTCGTCCACGAGGTTGCCGCCGTCACAATCAACGGCCGGGACGCCGGCAAACTCTGGATGCAACCCTACCGGACCGATATCTCCAAACTCGTCAAGCCCGGTAAAAACACCTTGGAGATCACCGTCGCCAATTCTATGTGGAACTATTGCGTCGGCCTAAAAGAGCCGACGCCCATCCCGCAGGAACTACGCGCCCACTACGGGGAAACGGTACGGCCTGGTTACCACGCTTGGAGAAACTTTCTGCGTTGGCGCCAGCGCGAGGCACTGATGCCCTCCGGCCTGATCGGGCCGGTGACGATTGGCGAATGGAAGGAGTGACCGTGAAGAAGGGAATCTTGATTCTGCTGTTGGCGTTGTCGCGAACTGCCGTGGCGTTTGATGACTTTGTCACACCGCCGGCATCTGCCCGCCCGTGGGTCTATTGGATGTTCATGGACGGCAATCTCACACGCGAGGGGTTGACCGCTGACTTGGAGGCGATGAAGCGCGCCGGCATCGGCGGGGCGATCATCCTCGAAGTCAATATCGGTATCCCGCGTGGGACAGTGGAGTTCATGAGCGCTCCGTGGCGCGAGTTGATCAAGCACGCCATCCACGAAGCCGACCGCCTTGGACTGGAAATCGCGCTTCCCGCTGGGCCGGGCTGGTGCGGGAGCGGCGGACCGTGGGTCAAGCCGGAGCAATCCATGCAGCATCTCGTCGCCAGCGAGACGCAGGTGACGGGGCCGATTCGCTTCGATGCTGCCTTGCCGCAACCACAGCCGCGGACGCCGTTCTTCGGCGAGAAGACGCTGACGCCTGAGTTGCACAAAGTCTGGAAGGAGTTCTATCGCGACGTCGTGGTAGTCGCGTTCCCAACACCGGAAGGTGACTACCGGATTCCCGATGTGGACGAGAAGGCGCTGTATAAACGCGCTCCGTACTCATCGCAGCCGGGTGTGAAACCGTTGCTGACTGCCGACCGCACAATCGTTGCAGCCGCCGGCTGTATCTCACGCGTCGTGGAGTTGAAGCTGACCGATGGCCGCCTTGTGTGGGATGTGCCGCCGGGACGCTGGACGATCATGCGATTTGGCCGGACGATCACCGGGCAGACCACGCGGCCCGCGCCGGTGCCGGGATTGGGGTTCGAGACGGACAAGTTCGACAAGGCGGCGGTTGACGAGCATTTCGAGTCGTTCATCGGCGCGTTGTTGAAGACGACCGGAAAACCGAAACATCCGGGGCGCGGATGGACGACGCTGCACTTCGACAGTTGGGAAATGAGTTCGCAGAACTGGTCGGGCAGATTCCGTGAGGAATTCCGGCAACGACGCGGCTACGATCTGTTGCGATTCTTGCCGGTGATGTTGGGGCGCGTCGTGGACAGCGTCGAGGTGTCGGAACGGTTTCTGTGGGACTTGCGGCGGACCGCGGCGGAACTGCTCATCGAGAACCACGCGTACCGCTTGAAGGAACTCGGCCAGCGACACAAGCTCACGTTGTCCATCGAGCCGTACGACCTCAATCCCGCCGGTGATCTCGCGCTTGGCGGCGCGGCTGACGTGCCGATGTGTGAATTCTGGTCGA
>VHCW01000089.1 GCA_016871575.1 Verrucomicrobiota bacterium | reverse complement strand
TGTTGGTGTTGCAAGAGTACTGGCGGAATGGTCGGTGGGCGCAACTGTTTCCCCACATGGGTTGTGCCAATCCCTCCCTCAACTGATTTCACCTTATGTGCCCCCCATTAAAAGTTGCCTTGCTCCCAACCGCTCTGAAAAACCAGCGCGGAGAAACCGCCTTGGATGTGCGCTTGGTGGTAATCACCGGCGCGCTTGACGGACCAAATGTCTTGCCTCCATACTCAGCCACGGTAATTCACAATGAAAGTATTTGTTTTTCTCAGTCTGGCCGTAGTGCTTTCGGCGTTCGGTAGCGGGGATGAGGTTGCGCGGATGATTCGTCAAGCGGGCAACACAGACAGCGATCGCGAACGTCTGGCTTGCTTGCAGCAGCTTCAGTCGCTGCCCGGCCTCGATAAGCGGCTGCGGGCTGATCTGGACAAGCTGGTGAAGGAGATTGACCAATACGTCCACAACCCGCGTCTCGATTACTTTGGCAGGCAATTCCGCCGCAACATGGACCACGATTTCGGGATCGCTCCTGATTCGCCGTTGTATGCGCTGGCGGGTTTTTATCGGGCGCGGATGATCACGTGGTACGTGTTGGAGACGGAAAACCGGTGGAAGGAGCCAAAGACCCGCCGTGAATTGTTCGACAAGGTACGCGGGTTGTTCGAGCAAACGGCAACAGCATTCCCGGAAAACAAGATCGCCGCGATGTATCTGGGCCGGCCACAGCCGGCGCCGAAACGGTACAGCGCGCCGGTGAATGCGCCCGCGTGGGCGGCGCATCAACGCGAGGCGTTGGAGCGGCTGACCGACATCATTGAGTGGTGGATTGATCATCGCCAACAACCGGACGGCTCGTACGGTGGCGGCTGGGGTGACGATTGCGAAATGTGGCGTTGGTGGGTGCCGGTGTTGATCGGTTTCGATAGCTCAAAAATCGGCGAGGCGCAGGCGCGGTTTTCCACGGCGATCCTGTCGCAGCCGCACATGAAAGGCGGCTACACTTCCAAAATGACCGATGTCGAGCACACCGCCGAGGATTCCGCCGACGCGATGACGCCCATGATGCATCTTGATCCCGACAATCCGGTTTGGCGCGACCGCGCATTGCGTCTGGCCGAGTTGATGGAAACGCTCTGGACCGGCCGCAACGAACGCGGATTTCTGCAATTCAAAAGCACGTACTTCACCTCGGAGCGGGTTGACCCCAACCCGCAACGCGCCTGCGACACGGTTTATCATCCGCGCGCGATGCAACCGGCGTTGCTGTACTGGCAACGCACCGGTGACGCGCGCCTGACGCGTCTGTTCAGCGCATGGATGGACACGTGGGTGGACGCCGCTGGGCGCGCGGAACGCGGCAAACCCGCCGGTGTCATTCCCAGCGCGATCCACTGGCCGGGCGGTCAGGTGGGCGGACTTGGCCCCGATTGGTGGGACCCGCAAAACCACAGCGAACCCGCGCTCTACCGGTTCCCGAGTGCGATGAGCTTGATGACACACACGCTGCTGCTCACCGCGCACATTACCGGCAACGCCAAATACCTGGAGCCGGTCCGTTCGATGGCCGCTCTGCGCCTGAACTTTCTGCGGCACCAACCAACGGGAACACTCGTGCCCGGCAGCGCCGATTGGTGCGCCTCGAAAATCAGCGTTTCCAGTGTGCTGGCCAAACACAGGCAGGTAACCGGCAGCACCGAGTTTGACGAACACTTGAAGACGACGAAACCGCGGGACGACCGCAAGAGCCTCACCAAATCATTACGGCAAACCGCTCAAGCGTTCGCCGTCAACTTCGAAGGTTATACCAGCGAGGTTCGTTACACCGATCGGGTGCTGCGCTTTCCTGTTTTGTTCGAGGACAACACCATGTTTCCGAAAGCAATCTCCGGCTTCCAAGCACCGTCTCCGTCATTGCTGTACTCGACGGTCACCGGGGATCCGGGCGATGCGCTGTATTTTCCGTTGAACGCCGTCCGCTGGTTGACGCCGCCGCGAGAGATTGCTGCGTTGGTGACAATCGCCGGCTCGAACCGGTTCGGGGCGGAACTGTTTCACTTTGGGACAACTCCGCGGTCGTTGGCCGCCGAGTTGTACCTGCTGGAAAAAGGCGACTACGAATGGGAACAGGTTGCGGACGGGGCCGCGAAACAAACCAAACAATTCACCGTGACCGGGTCGCGCACGCGCGTCGCCTTCAATTTGCCGGCGCAGCAGCTTTGCCGGGTAACGGTGAGGAAGGTGCAACCGTGAAAGAATTCCTGCTGAAAACCAAAACGGCGCAACGCCTGTACCACGAGCACGCGGAAGGCCTGCCGATCATTGACTTCCACAATCACCTGAATGCCAGCGATCTTGCCGACGACCGTCAGTTCGACAACATCACGCAACTCTGGCTCGCTACCGATCCGTACAAACATCGGGCCATGCGCATCGCCGGTGTGCCGGAGCGGCTCATCACGGGCGACGCCAGCGACCGCGAGAAGTTCGACGCGTGGGCCGCCACGGTGCCGAAAACTGTCGGCAACCCGCTCTTTCATTGGACGGCGCTGGAGTTGAAACGGTATTTTGACATCGGCGAGTTCTTGTCGCCAGCAACGGCTGGGTGGATTTGGGACGCCTGCAACAGCCGTCATTACACAGCGCGACAACTGATTGCCAAGGCAAACGTGGAATGCCTTTGCACGTCCAACGTGCTGGCCGACGATCTCGATGCGCACGCGCGCCTAGCGCAATCGGCTTTTGCCACGCGAGTCTTGCCAACGGTGCGCGATGCCGACCGGGTGGACGCCGCGCGTTTTGACGAGTTCGAAACACTCGATTGCCGTCTCGCCGATCATGCCGTCAATGGGTTCGATTCGGAAACATTGCGCGCCTGTGCCCGCGAATACGCCCGGCGCGGCTGGATCATGCAACTTCACTTCGGCGTCGAGCGCGAAACCAGCACCCGCCTGCGCAACCTCGCCGGGACAGCCGGCGGCTACGCCACCATCGGCAACTCCTGTGACATCCCCAGGCTCTGCCGGTTCCTCGATGGTCTGGACAAGGAAGATTGTTTGCCGAAGACGATCTTGTATCCGATGAACCCTGCCGACTATGCATCCATCGCCACCATCACCGGTTCGTTCCCTGATAAAATCCAGTTCGGCCCGGCGTGGTGGTACAACGATCACGCGCTCGGCATCCGCCAGCATCTCGACACGCTTGCACACTACGGCCTGCTCTCGACGTTCATCGGCATGACCACCGACTCGCGCAGCCTGCTCTCGATGGTGCGTCACGAATACTTTCGGCGAGTGCTGTGCGATTGGCTTGGCGACAAAGTCGAAGCCGGCGAGTTGCCGTCGGACCTCGGCTGGTTGGTTCGCGCCGTCGCTTACGAAAACGCGCGCCAATGGATTCTGATATGAGTTATTCCCTTTTGTGGCTTCTGTTCGCTGCGGCTGCAATCGGTGCGGAACCGTTAGAGATGTTCTCGACAGACTCGCGTCGTTGGTCACGCGCCAGCTATGCCGTGGTGATGACGGATTTCTCAAAGGCCGAACCCACGGCGGCGCTCATCACCGGTAAGCGCGAAAAGGGAAAATGGAAGGTCATTCCTTTTGCCACGGCGGAATGGAAGGGCATGGCGCTCTCCGCGTATTCGCAGACCGGTCCGGCTGCGGTTCGGATGCCGCTGACGGCGCGCGGCTGGCACGCGGTGTATGTCGGCTTGGCGACAACTTCCGGCGGCTTCAACATCGGCGGGAACGGAATGAAAGCGCGGCTGAGCGACGAACCGGTCTTCAAGCGAATGGCCTGCAATGTCCCCTTGCTTCCCAACCGTCGGGGCGTGATTCAAGAACAGTTTCTGACCGTGGCTGAATTGAAAGGTCAGTCGGTCGAGATCGCCCCGCTGCCCGGTCTTCCCGCGACGATCTGTTACGTAAAACTCGTGCCGTTGACGGAGGATGAGGCGCGGAGACGAACGTCAACGCGGTCGCGCACGTCCATCGCGACGTTTGACGGACATAGTTGGATCTGGCCGTTTCGCCCGACCACGGCGGCAGAACTGGCGGAGGAGTTTCGCGGCTTTGAGGACACGGACATCGGCAAGTGGTGGTTCCAGGTCACTGGGGCCGATCTCGTGTGCTATCCGTCAAAAGTGGGCACCTATCCCGGCGAAGGCACCACGGATTTTCCCGTCAGTGCTTACGCCGTTTACACCCGCTCGCTGGAGACGCTGTTCAAGAAGGGCGTCAATCCGCTGAAGGTGGCGCGCGAGGCGGCCCGCGCGCAGGGCGCCGAGTTTCATGTGATGCTGCGGCCCGCCGGATGGGTCGGCTCGATGCCGTACGAGGAGACGTTCAACAGCAAGTTCTTCTACGCGCATCCCGAGTGGCGCTGCGTGGATCGCGATGGGACGCCGACATTTTACATGAGCTACGCCGTGCCCGAGGTGCGGCAGCACTTGCTGGAGATTTTCCGCGAGACGCTGGCGTTGCAGCCGGAAGGCGTGGGCTTTCTGTTCAACCGCGGCATGCCGTTGATACTGTGGGAGGATGCGTTTTGCGCACGCTTCAAGCAAATGCACAACGCCGACGCGCGGGCCGTGCCGGAGGATGATCCGCGCATCCTCGCAACACGCGCCGCGATCATGACCGAGTTCATGACCGAGGTGCGTGCGCTGCTTGACGAAACCGCACACAAACAAGACCGCAAAGTGCCCTACAAGATCTCGCTCGGCACCTTCGCGAAGGAAACTGACAACCAGAAGTGGGGGCTCGATCTGCCGGTGTGGATTCAGCGCGGCCTCGTGGATGAACTCGCGGTGACGTGGTTCGCTGGGCTAAGAACGGCATACCGCAGCCGTTGACGATTCCCTTGACGCGACTGGACGACAACTATTTCAGCCGCTGGTTTCCGAACACTGGATTCTAGGCCCATGAAGCCACTTCGACTCATTCTGAGTGGTCTGGGCCTGTCTTACCATTCTCGCCAAAGTGCTGAAACTTATTCAAGAATCGCTATTACAAGGAGTTTCCCTATGAATTCTAGAACGCTGTTGTTCGACAGGAGATTGAACAAGATGAAATGGCTAACTGCTCTTCGTGTCCTCTTTGCAAGCGTGATACTCATTGGCTGTTCGGTTCATGGTGAACCAATGAAGGAGCCTTTGGTTCTGACGCCGAAGCCCGGTCCTCAGCCGCGCATCAACGGCGCGAAAGTTTTCGGCGTTCGGCCGGGGCACCCGATTCTCTACACCATCGCGGCCACGGGACAACGTCCGATGAAGTTCTCGGCGACCGGATTGCCGGCGGGCGCGCGGCTTGATGGGCAGACAGGACGCATCAGCGGCTCGGTTGCGAAACGTGGAACTTACCGGGTGATGTTGCGCGCGGAGAATGCGCTTGGCCGGGCGGAACGCGCGTTGCGGCTTGTGGTGGGTGACGACATTTGCCTGACGCCGTTGTTGGGCTGCAACACGTGGGGTGGTTGGGGCGCGAAAGTCACCGACGCCAATTTGCGGGCTGCCGCGGAGGCGATGGTGCGGCTCGGCTTGATCAATCACGGCTGGCAATACATCAACATTGACGACGGCTGGCAGGGCAAACGCGGTGGCAAACACAACGCCATCCAACCCAACGAGAAGTTTCCCGACATGAGGGCCCTGTGCGATTACATCCACGGTCTCGGTCTGAAGGCCGGTATTTACTCGACACCGTGGACGACCAGTTACGCCGGTTTCATCGGTGGCTCCAGTGACGATCCCAGCGGTGCTTGGGAAAAACCGAAACGCGCTCGCGATGGTTATCGGTACGGCAAACACTTCTTCGAGACCAACGACGCCCGCCAGTGGGCGGAGTGGGGGTTCGACTATGCCAAATACGATTGGAAGATTGACAGCGTCGAAGTCACGCGGCGTTTTGCGGAGGCGCTGGCGGCTTGCAATCGTGACATCGTTGTTGAGTTGTCGAACGAAGTGCCGCTCAAACTGGCGCGGGAATGTGTGGCGCTTGCGCAGTTGACCCGCACAACCGGTGACTTGGTGGACTTCTGGGATCGCTCGCAGATGGATGCGGGGTTGAGGAAGTGGGCGGTCGGTATTCGCGAGGTGATGCTCGAACACGATGCCTTCGCGCCGTTTCAGCGGCCGGGACATTGGAATCACGCGTGCAACCTGCGCGTCGGGCTGCTCGGCGGCTGGCGCGACAAACCGCTCACGCCATCGCATCTCACGCCCGACGAGCAATACTCGCACATCAGCCTCTGGTGT
Organism: Verrucomicrobiota bacterium; assembly: GCA_016871575.1. Taxonomy (GTDB): domain Bacteria; phylum Verrucomicrobiota; class Verrucomicrobiia; order Palsa-1439; family Palsa-1439; genus CAIKAP01. Next base: position 15,785 of record VHCW01000089.1, on the reverse strand, counting down.
CTTTGGAGTTCGCCGATGATCATCGGCACGCCGATTGAGCGGCTCGATGAGTTCACGCTGAGCCTGCTTACCAATGACGAAGTGCTCGAAATCAATCAAGACCCGCTCGGCAAACAAGCCCTGCGCACCGAGATCGCCAACGGCGGCGAAATCCTCGTCAAGAACCTCGAAGACGGCACGAAAGCCATTGGCATTTTCAATCCCGGTCCCGCTGATGCAACCCTTGTGGTCGAATGGTCGAAACTCGGTCTCCGTGGGCCGCAACGTGTCCGCGACCTCTGGCGACAGAAAGACCTCGGCGTCTTTGCCGACCGTTTTGAAACGAAGGTGCCATCGCACGGGGTCGTTCTCGTCAAGCTCACTTCCACGCGGCGCCCTTCGCCACGCTAAGGTGAGGCGAACTGCTACGTTTCCGATGGTGTGCCGTCTGAAATGAGATTGCAATGGCACGTGCAATGACGGAAAGTGCGCGCGCATGATAGCATGTTGGAACATCCTTGCTGCCGCGACGCAACGAGCCGGTGAGATGAACGAACCGGACTTGATGGCGCAGTGGCCGATTGTGGGGCTTGGTCTGCAACTGTTGGGACTGGTGGCCGGTGCGTACTTGATATTGCACTGGCGGCAATGCGGACGCGTAGGGGAGAAGCCGTGGGGATTGTCAGCGTTGTTCGTGGCCATCGGGGTTTGCGCCGCTGTATTTTTGTCGGTTGGCACGGTCGGCGTTCTCTTGCGGTTACAGTTGACCGCCACGCTGGCATTGCTGGCGGGGGTGGAAATGGCGCTGTTGGGCGTGTTGTTGTTGTGCCTGCGCATCGAGAAAATCGAATGGAGCAGGGCATTCGGGTTTCGCCAGACAACTGTGTCGCGCGCATTGCTCATGGGTGTCGTATTTTTCATCGCCATCCAACCGCCCTTGTTGGTTTTGGCGACCTTTCGCGACTGGATTTACCGGTTGTTTGACCTGAAAATCACCACGCAAGACCTTGTCTTGAGACTGATGATGGCAGACTCGTCACAACTAATCGCCGTGGTGATTGTATTCGCTGTCGTGGTCGCGCCGTTATGCGAAGAGGTGTTTTTTCGCGGACTTGCTTATCCCGCCCTCAAACAACGTTGGGGCGCACCGGCGGCTTTGGTGATCGTCTCCTTGCTGTTTGCGCTCATTCACCTGCACGTGCCGTCGTTGCCGTTGCTGGTCGTGTTGGCGGCGGGGATGACGCTCGCCTATGAGTTCACCGGCTCGCTGCTCACGCCGATTGCCATGCACGCTCTTTTCAACCTCCTTAATGTCATTGCCATCCTCCTGTACCGCGCGCAACCATGAAGCGAACCGTTCACGACATCGGCGAGTTCGGCCTCATCCGCCAGTTCCAAAAACAAATCCCGCTGGCGGGGGACGACTGCGCTGTGCTGCCGGGGGGCGGGTTGTTGACGTGCGACCCCGTTATTGAGGGCATCCATTTCCTGACGGACACGCCGGCGCGGCAGGTCGGCTGGAAGGCAATGGCGCGCAACCTCAGCGATATCGCCGCGATGGGCGGCGAGCCACGATACGCGGTCGTCAGTCTCGGCTTGCGCCCGACCACCCCGGTGCGTTGGGTTCGCCAACTCTACGACGGCCTCCACGCCGCCGCGCGCCGGTTTGGCTGCGAAATTGTCGGCGGCGACACCGCGCACGTGCGGCACGAGCAATTTGTCGTTGTCACGCTCCTCGGCCATGCGGACCAGCCTGTGCGTCGCTCCGGCGCGAGACCGGGCGACATCGTTTTCGTGACCGGCAGGCTTGGCGGCGCGGTCCGCTCCGGCAAACATCTGCGGTTCACCCCGCGGCTGCGTGAAGCCCGCTGGCTCGTCAAGCGCGTCCACGTGCACGCCATGATTGACGTGAGCGATGGTCTCGCCAGCGATCTGCAACGCCTCGTGGAAGCCAGCCGGGTCGGGTTCGACATTGCCTCGGCGAAGATCCCCGGCAAACTGCCGGGAGCGTTGTCCGACGGCGAAGATTTTGAACTGCTGTTTACCGTCGCGCCCTGCAACGCCGGGAAGGCGCGGCGAAAGTTCCATGAGATTGGCCGCGTGATCAAGAAGCCGGTCGTGTTGTTGGACGGCGTGCCGTTGGCTATGAAAGGTTATGATCATTTCGCATAGTCCAACCGAGACCTTCGAGTGCGGTCGCCACCTTGCGGAAAAACTGGGAGCGGGCAGTGTCATTGCGCTCATGGGGGATCTCGGCGCCGGGAAGACGTGCCTGGTCAAGGGGATCGCGCGCGGTCTCGGCATCGCGAAGGAAGTCACCAGTCCCACGTTCACGTTGATCCACGAGTATCGGGGTGGACGGTTGCCGCTGTATCATGTGGATTTATATCGGCTCGATACAGTTGCTGCTGCGATTTCGATTGGCATCGAGGAGTATCTCCCCGGCGAAGGCGTGACGGTCATCGAATGGGCCGAGAAAATCGAGTCGCTGCTTCCGCCGGGCACCATGCGCTTGCGCCTGACGCAGGTTGCCGACACAACGCGGCGAATTGAGGTCGTATGATTACGCTTGCCCTTGATACGTCAACAGCGCGCGGCTCGGTCGCGTTGCTTCGCGACGACGAAACGATGGCGGAGCAGACGTTTTCGCGCGCGGGTTCCGGTGATGGCTTGTTCGATGCCATCGCCGCCGTATTGGGCGACGTTGTGCCTGATTTGATTGCGGTTGGGCTTGGACCGGGGTCGTTCACCGGGATACGGGCTGGAATTGCGGCGGCTCGCGGGTTGGCGTTGCCGGGCAGGACGCCGCTCAAAGGCGTGAGTAGTTTCGACGCGCTGGCGTTGACGGCGTTGCCACAAATGCCGTCAGGCGCACCGGCGATGTGCGTCCTCGCGGATGCGCGACGCGGTGAAGTGTACAGCGCGCTCTACGGGCGGGACGGCAAACCGTTGCGGGAATGCCGGGTCAGCGCGCGCGAACAGGTGGGGGAGGGAACCGCGTGGATCGTCAGCGCCGACGTGACGCCGGGCGCATCCGCGTTGGGACGGCTGGCGCGCGCGCAGTTTTTGGCGGATGGCGGCCGGGGCGACGAACGACTGGATCCCGTTTACCTGCGAGCAACCGCATACCGGCGGTGTGCGGACTCGACAGGTTCGGCTGGCGCGGGTATGTTGACGCCGTGAAATTTGTCTTGTGGATATGGTTGTTTGCCTGTGGCGTCATGGCGCAGACCAATTGGCCGGCGCCGGCGCGCTTGCCTGCGCCGAACACCGTTCCGACGCCCCCGACGCCCGGTATCAACATTCCTCAAATCCGCCCGGCGTTGGCGCCAGCCAGTCCGTACTTGTTGCCGTTGACAAATGCGCCCGTTCGTCCAAGAGCGATCAAGCCGCCCTCGGTGCTGCCATCACCCACCGACATGATGCGTGAAGGATTGCAATTGCGGCCTCCCGTCATTGCGACACCCGTCTCCACGGCTGCGACGCAAACCGTCAACTACGTTGAACCGCAGTTGCCGAAGCCGCCGGTGGTGGTGACCAACAAGACGTTGTACGTGGCGCTGACCGGCTCGGACAAGAATGACGGGACCGAGAAGAAACCGTTTGCCACGATTCAGAAGGCGGCCGACGCGGCGAAGCCGGGCGACACGGTGTTTGTCTTGCCCGGCACCTACGAAGGGTTTGAAACCAAGCGCAGCGGCAAACCGCAGGAGCCGATCACGTTCAAGGCGAAGGGCGATGTGCTGATTCTTTCGGCGCAAAACAATTCCGCCGACCATATCCTTGTGCGCGGCACGGACTGGATCGTCATCGAAGGGTTTACCTGCCGCGAGGCGCCGCGCGCCGGCATCGCCGTGATCGAGGCGGGCGATGTGGTGATTTCCAACAATGTCTGCGGGCGCAATGGCAAATGGGGGATCTTCACCGGGTTTTCGCCGCGCGTTCAGATTCTGCACAACAAGGCGTTTGGCTCGCAAAAAGAGCATGGAATCTACGTCTCCAACAGCCGCGTGCCCGATGACAATCCCGTGCTGCGCGGCAACGAATGTTACGAGAACGCCGGCAACGGCATCCAACTGAACGGCGATTGCCATGCGGGCGGCGACGGCATCATCAGCGGCGCGCTCCTGGAGGGCAATATCATACGGGACAACCACACCAAGGGGTTTAGCCTTATCTCCATTGAGGCCTGCCGCATCCAGAACAATGTGCTGTATCAGAACGGTCGCAACGCCGGGGCAGGCGGGATTCATCTGACGGACGAGACCAACTGCGGAAAACCCAGCCGGCACAACATCATCGTCAACAACACGATCGTCGAGCCGTGGATCGCCGCCATCCGTCTTACCGACGGCGCGACGCACAATGTGATTTTCAACAACCTCATCGTCGGGCGTGGAATTGTGGATGAGGCTGGCAACAACCGGATTGATGGCGACAGCAACATCCGCAGCGACATGCCGGTGGAGTTCTTTACGAACCACGTCGAGTTTGATTTCCGCCTCGGTTATCAGAGCCGCGCCGCTTATGCCGGCAAGGCCACGTATGGCGAACAGGCTGCGCCCACGGAGGACATTGCCGGTGTTCCACGGTCGTTGCAGGCGCCATCAGTAGGCGCCTATGACGTGGCGCCAATGCGAAGGTGAATTGCGCGGTGAACACGAACGTGCGCACGATGATTCCGCCATCCTGGTATCGCTGCCGGGCCGAGGTGGATCTCGGCGCCTTGCGGCACAATGCCGCGCTCATCCGCCAGCGGATCGGGCTCCGGGCAACAATCATGGCGGTGGTCAAGGCGGATGCCTACGGGCACGGACTTGAACCGGTGGCCAGCGCCTTGATGCAGTGCAGCGTGGACAGTTTCGGCGTCGCTAATCTTGGCGAAGCCGTGGCGTTGCGGGAAGTTGCCGGAGGTGGGTGGGCGGTTCTTGTGTTTGGTTCTGCGTTGCCGTGTGAAGTGGCGAAGATGGTTGAACTCGACATCACGCCAACACTTTCAACGATGGCCGAGGCCGAGATGTTTGCCGCCGAGGCGGCGCGTCAGGGGAAACGTCACCGCGTCCAAATCGAAGTGGATACCGGCATGGGGCGGACCGGTTTTTGGCACGAAGAAGCTGCGGAACACATCTGTGCCATCGCCTCGCTGCCGTCGTTGGAGATTGAGGCGATCTACACGCATTTTCCATCTGCCGATGAGAACCTTGATGTGACGCGCCAGGAGTTGGGTGCTTTGTTGCACGTTGCCAACGCAGTGCGCGCGGGCGGTGTCGTCGTGCCGTGTCTGCACGCCGCCAATAGCGCGGCGTTGCTGAATGTACCGGAAGCCGTGCTGGACATGGTTCGTCCGGGATTGGCGCTGTACGGGATTGCGCCGGGCAACGGTGAGTTTCGTCCTGTGCTTTCGTTCAAATCGCGAGTTCTGTTGGTGAGATCAGTGGGGGCAGGAAGGACGATCAGTTACGGGCAGACCTTCGTCGCCGAGAGTCCGATGCGGATAGCGACCGTTGCCGCCGGGTATGCTGATGGCTTCAGCCGGTGTCTTTCCAGCAAAGCGGAGGTATTGATTGGCGGCACACGCTGCCGGGTCGTCGGGCGGGTGACGATGGATCAGATTATGGTGGACGTCACGCCGGTGCCGCAGGCTGCGTGCGGAGACGAAGTGGTGCTGATCGGGCGGCAAGGAGCGAATGAAATCACCGCCGCGGACGTGGCTGGTTGGGCGGGGACGATTCCCTGGGAGGTGCTTTGCGGGATTACGAAGACCGGGCGCGTGCCGCGCGTGTACCGCAACGTTTCCGTGTCTTGAGCCGTCGTTTTGCCGTTTCCCAGAGCGCATCGAGTTCTGCGGCGGAGCATTCCTCCAGTCGTTTCCCCTGGGCGTGAGCGTCGCGTTCCAGTTCCTGAAAACGAGCGATGAACTTGGAGATGGTCCTGTTGAGCAGCTCTTCGGCATGGAGGTTTTCGAATCGCGCAAGGTTGACGGTGGCAAACAACAGATCCCCGAGTTCCTCTTGGAATTCACGACGGTTGCCGGCGACCAACGCGCGTTTCAACTCGCGCAGTTCCTCCTCAATCTTGGCCACGACATCGCCGGTGTGCTGCCAGTCAAAGCCGACGCGTGCGACTTTGCGCTGGACTTTATCCGCCTTCAACAGCGCGGGTAAGGCGCGGGGCAGTTCGTTGAGGATGCTGTCAGAGTGGTTTTCGGCCTTCTTGATGGCCTCCCATTGACGGAGGACCGCCTTGGAACTGCGCAGTGTTTTTCCGCCAAAGATGTGCGGGTGCCGGCGGATCAGTTTCTCAGCAATGGATTTGGCGACATCATCGAAATTGAAACGCCGTCGTTCCGAGGCGATTTCTGCGTGAAGGGCGATCTGAAGCAAGATGTCGCCAAGCTCATCACGGAAGTCGTCGGAGATGCCGGACTCCAAGGCGTCGAGGGCTTCGTACGATTCTTCGATGAGGTGTTGACGGAGTGATCGATGGGTTTGTTTGCGGTCCCACGGGCAACCGTCGGGCGCGCGCAATCGTTTGACGATCCGGAGAAGCCGCGACAAATTCTTCGTTTGAGTTTTCATGCGTTGCGCGCTACGATATGCCGTAAGAATCCAGATGGCAAAGCGAATCAAACAGATGAAACAGGTCTTCCTGATGCTGATGGCGGGGATGGCGTTTTGTTGTGTGCACGCCACGGAATTGATCCCGTCAGTGACGGTTGACGGGAAAGTGTACCAAAATGTGCGTTGGGGGCCTGTGAACCAAGGCAGGGTGGTGATGTTTCACAGCCGGGGGAACGCCGTGGTTCCCCTCAGCAGTCTTCCGCCGGAATACCAGGCGCTTCTGGGTAATCAGGGAGGCGCACCGACGGCACCAGTGAATTCCCCTGTTGTTGTGCCGCCTCTCCCGTCCGCGCCGGCGCAACCCGCAAGACCTTCGATTATCAAGCCAACGCGGCCATCTGCGGTTCGCGATGCGGACTGGGAAGCCTACACGGAAGAGCGCAAGACCAAGGTGGTGCTAAACAACAAGCTGCTGAACCGCACCGATCTGGAAACCTTGGTCGGTTACATCGGCAGCCCCGTGCGTATTTTCTCCAATACCGGCAGGGTTACAGGTGTTATGCTGGAAGTGGCGGAAATGAGAGCCGATGTGGCGCAAGCCGCCACGGGATTGCAGTTGCGTCCCAATCTCTGGCAGCGCACCGGGAAGGTGGCTTTTTTGCGCAACTACAAGCCCGAGGGCGAAATCGGGATCCTTGTACGGCTATTTGTTGCTCGCGACGGTGAGATGGATGGAAATCCCAGTTACGACGTGGCGAAAGAGCCAAGTTTTGAACAGTGGAAATTGCTGCGCCCGGTCGCTGGGCTGCCCCGCTGAGGGACGATAGCAGGCGTCTTTACTGTTACATTCCCCGTGAACGAGTGCCGCTCGGAAAGGCGAGGTCTTTTTCTTCCTCATCGGAAAGTGCGGTTGCTCGCAATGGCGCGGCCTGTTCTTGGCGGCGGAGATCCCAGAGGCGTTCCAGTTCGTTCTCCAGCGCACCGATACGATGTACGCCTACGGCTGGCAAGGAATCGCCGGCATTGGCCAACCGGCTCCGTAGGGACTGAAGCTCATCTGTCACACGGGCAATCTTTTCCAACAGGGTGGGTTCCTTGAGCCTCTGTACGGTTTGCAGGCGTCGTTTCGATAACGAAGGACGGCGTAGGGTCTTTACTTTTTTGATGTTTTTCCGGCGCGATTTCATAGATGCAGGGAAACAGACAGTTTTTGCCCTAAAATTGTTCAAAGAAACAGCAAAATCGCTAATTTTTCTCAACCCGATGGTTGAGCAACCTCTCTCCATCGAATACGAAATACCCGCGAAACCTCTTGCGTTCCAATAACAAAGGCAGCCAATAAGGGTCATCTTGCCACATCTCTTGGTAGGGTATTTCCATCAAATCCGTCCAGATTGGCGTCGCTTCGGGTGTCTCCATCAAATCCCCCTCGCAACCTGATGCGGCAAACACTGCGACATGCAACTTGTAGCCGTCAAGGAACTGGAAATGCAATTCTCCTACCTGTTCCAAGCCTGTGGGTTTCAAGCCGACCTCCTCCTGCATTTCGCGGATGGCCGAGTGCTCGAAGGTTTCGCCGGGTTCCAACCGCCCCCCCGGTCCATTGATCTTACCGGCGCCGAGCCCGCGTTTCTTCCGTATCAACAACACCTGACCGTTCCGAATTACGAAACAAAGGTTTGCTTCTTCTGTTGGTTGCCATTTCGCCCAATCAATCGTGTCCACGTGCAGTTGCATAAGCCGTTTCCATACACGAAAGCAGGAGCCAATTCCAGATGAGCTTGACGTCGTCGCTCAAGTGGCACATCATCCTGGCCAATGATTGCCGTTTGTCCACGGTGCGATGTCGGGATGTTCCTGCTTCACTTCAAAGAAGTGGAAGTGGATTACTGTGAGCGTTGTCACGGCATTTGGCTCGATGCGGGGGAGTTGGATGCATTGCTAGAGGATGACAATGACCCTTTCGTGAGGTTGCTTGACCGCTCCGGTGCGCCATCCACCGCGGAACGGTGCCTTTGTCCGCGCTGCGATTCCAAACTTCACGAGTTTGCCGTCAATCATGTGACCCTCGACCGTTGTCCGCGCGGTCATGGCCTTTGGTTCGACGGAAACGAACTCCCGCAACTTCTTGCTCGGTCAGGCGATTCCCACGCTGTCGCCTTCCTGAACGACATTTTCGGAAACAAACCCACAATCAAATCGGAGGAACCAAAACCATGAGTAGTTTGCTTCTTATTGTCCTGCTCGCGCTTGCCGGAGCCGTCGTGCTCCTGCTGCTCTGGGTCGCCGGCGCGTACAACGGGCTGATTCGGCTGCGCAATCAGGTCGAGAACGCCTGGTCGCAGATTGACGTGCAGCTCAAACGGCGCCATGACTTGATCCCCAACCTTGTCGAGACGGTCAAGGGGTATGCGGCTCACGAAAGCAAGACGCTTGAAAACGTCATCAAGGCCCGCAACATGGCCATCGGCGCAAAGAGCGTTGGCGAGCGCGCCGAGGCGGAGAACTTCCTGACCGGCACCTTGAAGTCGCTGTTTGCCGTGGCCGAGGCGTACCCAAACCTGAAGGCCGACCAGAATTTCCTGCGTCTGCAGGAGGAAGTGACCTCCACGGAAAACAAGGTGGCCTACTCGCGCCAGTTCTATAATGACAGCGTGATGACCTTCAACACACGGCGCGAACTGTTCCCGACGAACATCATCGCCAACATGTTCAATTTCGGACGTCGCGAGTTCTTCGAGGTCAAGGACGACGCGCAACGAGAAGCTCCCCAGGTGAAATTCTCGTAGGCAATCCTTCGTGCCATGTGGGAGCAGATTCAGGCCAATCGCCGCCGTTCAGCCGGTCTCATCATCGGCATGGTGATGATTCTATTGGTGCTTGGCTATGTCGGCGGCGAACTGCTGGCGCCCGGCGTCGGGATCATCGGCGTCGCGGTGGCGCTGGTCATCTGGGGGATTCAGATGGCTGTTTATGCCAGCAGTCCGCAATCCCTGCTGCTGCAAGGCGCGTTTGCCCGGGAGATTCACAAGGACGACAGCCCTCAACTCTTCAATGTGGTTGAGGAAATGGTGCTCGCTTCCGGTTTGGGGTTCATGCCGAAAATCTATCTCGTCGAGGATCCTGCGCCCAATGCGTTTGCGGTCGGCCGAAAGCCCGAGAACAGCGGCGTCATTGTCACCAGCGGTCTCCTCCACCGGCTGAATCGTGACGAGTTGCAAGGCGTCATCGCGCACGAGATTGGTCATCTCAAAAATCGTGATGTGCAGTTCGTGACTCTTGCCGCTGTGATGCTCGGCTCGGTTGTCATCCTCTCGGAAATCATCTGGCGCTCGTTGCGGCTTGGCGGCCGGGGGCGGAATCGGTCGTCATCACGCGGCGGCGGGCAAGCGCAACTGATCCTGCTCGTCATTGCGTTGTTGCTGGTTGTGACCGGTCCATTGCTGGCGCGGCTGCTCTACTTTGCTTGTTCGCGGAAACGCGAATACCTGGCGGACGCGTCGAGCGCGCAGTTCACGCGCTATCCCGAAGGACTCGCCTCGGCGCTGGAAAAGATTTCGCGCACGCCGGTCACTGTGGGGTTTGTCAGCAAAGCCACTGCGCCGATGTTCATCGTCAACCCGCTTGCTGCCGCCGGCGGAGCCGGCTGGTTTTCCACGCATCCGCCCACGGACGAACGGGTTCGCATCCTGCGCGCGATGGGGGGCGCATCCTTCGGCGCGTACGAAGCCGCGTTCCGCAAGACCCACGGTGGAGCCTTGATCGGCCAGCAATCACTGCGCGATTGCGGCCGCGTTTACATTCGCGCGGCATCCACGGAAGGTCCCGTCGAGTCCCACGCCGACATCAAGTTCATTTCCCACCGCGCCATGGGGTACTTGCGCCTTCGGTGCAACTGTGGACTCGAAATCTCCGTCCCCGAGGGCTACGACCAAAACACGATCCGTTGCATCCGGTGCGGCAGTGTCCTGCCGATTCCCACGGTCATTGCGCCGCCGCTGCTGCCGGTGGCGCCGCCGGTGATCCCGACGCCCGATGCGACGCCGCTGCAATACAAACGGGCCGGCAAGGGGTGGGAATCATTTCGTTGCGCTTGTGGGCGAACCATTCAGCTCAGCCCGAATTTTGCCGCGCCGCAAGTCCGCTGTGGCGGTTGCCAACGATTGATTGGCATTGCCTAACGGCCCAGGCGTGGGCTTCTTCAAGGATTCGCGGCAAGCCACCGTTCAGCGTCAATGCCCGCCGCGCAACCACTCCCCGCCGCCGTGATGGCTTGGCGATAGACGTGATCCACGCAATCGCCGGCAGCGAAAACGCCGGAGACGCTGGTTTGTGCGCCTTGGCGGCAGATGACGTAGCCGTCGTCGTCCATCTCGATTTGTCCGGCAAACACCTTGGTGCTGGGAACGTGGCCGATGGCGACGAACACGCCGGCGCAGGGAAGTTCGCGGACGGCATTGGTTTTGACGTTGCGCAGGAGAACCCCGGTCACCTTGTCTTGCGGCACATCGAGAATGTCCTGGATCACCGTGTCCCAGACCATCTCGATCTTGTCGTGATGGATGACGCGGTCAGCCATGATCTTCGATGCGCGCAGTTCGTTGCGCCGGTGAACCAGATAAACTTTCGAGGCAAAATGGGTGAGGTAATGCGCTTCCTCGCAGGCCGAGTCGCCGCCGCCCACGACAACAAGCGGCTGGTTGCGGAACACGGGAAGGGCGCCGTCGCACGTGGCGCAGTAGGTGACGCCTTTGCGTTCCAGTTGTTCTTCGCTGGCGAGGCCGAGATGACGGTGTGAGGCGCCGACCGCGATAATCACCGCGCGGGTTTCGATCAGTTCTTCGTCCGCCCAGAGTTTGAATGGACGGCTTTGGAAATCCACCTTGGTGATGGTTGTGCCGTACTCGATTTGCGCGCCGAAACGCTCGGCTTGTTGTTGCATGCGCATCATCAACGCTGTCCCGTCAATTCCGTCGGGGAAGCCGGGATAGTTTTCGACCGTGCTGGTGGTGGTCAGCAGGCCGCCCGGCTGGCCGCCGGTCATGACCAACGGTTTGAGGTTGGCGCGCGCGGCATAGATGGCGGCAGTCCATCCGGCGCAGCCGGATCCGATAATGACGATGTTTTTCATGGGGGTAGGGGGTGCGTTCAGTTTCGTGTTCGGGTCGAGGATGGGGAGGCGTTGCTTTGGCGGAGTTGGTCGGCGAGAATGACTGCGCGGGCGACATCGGCCATCTTTTTGTTTTCGTTGCGCGCGGCTTTTTGGAGGGTGAGGTAGGAGCCTTCTTCATCCATGCCGGTTTGGCGCATGAGAATGCCTTTGGCGCGTTCAACGAGCTTGCGGGTTTCGAGTTGTTCGTTGATCTGGCGGAACTTTTTCTTGTTCGCCAGCGCCAGCTCAATGGCGGGCGCCAGTTGTTGGGCGTTGAACGGTTTGACAAGATAAGCATCCGCGCCGGAATTGGCCGCTTCCTGTCCCAGCCCCTCCTCGGTGTACGCGCTCAGCACGATCACGGCGGTGGCACAGGCTTCTTGAATGGCGCGGCTTGCCCCCAGGCCGTCCATGTTCGGCATGCGGATGTCGAGAATGGCGAGGTCGGGATTGTGTTGTTTGATGAGGGCGACGGCTTGCTGGCCGTCAGCGGCCTCGGCGACGACTTGATGCCCCATCTCGGTGAGGACTTTTCGCAACACCATCAGGGTCACGCCGTCATCATCGGCAATCGCAATTCGTAGTGGTTTCATCTGTGGATTCTTCGTTTCGTGCTCCGCATCTTAAAAGCGATGGAGTCAATGTCAAGTGCTTGGCGGCTCTGGCGCGATGGGGAAGCGCAATACGACGTAGGCGCCGTTGTCGCGGTTTGTCAGGAAAAGCTCTCCCCGCAAGTTAATCTGGCCAAGCTGGCGGACGATGTCCATTCCTTGGCCGTCTGACGCAATGGTTTCGGGGTAACCGCCGCCATTGTCGCGGACGGTAAGACAAACGCTTTGGTCCTGCTGAACGCATTGGATGAACAGTCGCAGCGGCTCGCCTGCCGGCGGATGCCCGTGCAGGAAGGAGTTGGCCGACAATTCGTTGACGATCAGCGCCAATGGCACCGCCTGCGAGGAGTCGAGCCAGAGATTGCCGAGTTCAAGTTCAACCTGTGGCGTCGCGTCGGTGGACGAAATGGACTCCATCATGGTTTCAACGATGATGCGGATCAAGACGCGCGTGTCCACTTGGTCGGGCATTTCCTCGCTGAGGAGGTTGTGGACCTGGGCAATGGCCTGAATCTGCGAGATGGCGTGGTGGAGGCGCTGGGCCAGGTCGCCCTCAGCGGCGGCCAATTCCAATTGAAGCAGCCCGGAGACCATCTGGAGGTTGTTCTTGATGCGATGATGGGCCTCCTCCATCATGAGCCGCAGCAGTTTGTTTTTCTCTTCCAGGTCTTCGAGCAGTTGAGCATTGGTGACGCCGATGCCGATTTGGTTCGCAATGACCTGGATCATGTCCAAAGTCTCCGGCTCAAAATGCTGGGTGCGATACGCTCCCAACACCAGCAGCCCGACGATCTTGCCTTGCGCCATGATCGGACAAAGCACCGCGCAGCCGAACCCGGCGCTGACAGGGTCGCGATCAGGACCGCCCACCGTTACGCGGAAATCATCCACCACCTGCGTCGTTCCTCCCAACACCGCATCCACCAACGGGTCGTCGCCGCGCCGAATCACCATGACTTGCCGCATGAACGCCTCCGTCAAGCCGCGCCATGCGTACAGGTGCAACGCCGCATCATCTTCCACCCACCGGTACATCGCGCCGGCGTCCATGCGCGTCACCGCCAAAACAGCATCCATCGCATTGTCAGCGATTTCACGAAGGTCCAGCGTCCGGTTGACGGCATCCGCGACGAAGCGAATCGCCGTCAATCGAAAATCACGCAAAACCGCACCACTGGTCGGAGGTTTCTCCATCTCGAAATCTGTCAGCACAGTAGCAGAATAATCGTGATTTTTCATCCCCGTTCTCTGATACTCCGTCTTCCAAGAAAGGATGGTTGACTGTCATGCCGTTTACAGAGGAAAATATTCTGGTGTTCCCGCGGTCGCTTTTTGAGCGGCTCGGTGTGTTTCAAGGCTTCAGCGCCGAGGTGAGCCGGTATTTGCCGGTGATTCTTGACGGCAAGAACAACTGTTTCCTTCCGCGCACGCCGGCCGAGATGGACCCCAGTTACAAACAAATCATCCCCTACGTTGTCATCACCGACGGAGAGAACATCCTCCACTACGTGCGCGGCAAGAAAGCCGGCGAGCAACGCCTCGTCGCCAAGGGTTCCATCGGCATCGGCGGGCACATCAATGACGAAGATCATTCCCTGTTTGCCAGCGGGCTTCAGGCGTTTCAGGATGCCGTCGCCCGCGAGGTTCGTGAAGAACTTACCATCGAAGGAACCTTCGATGCCGTTCCCGTCGGACTCATCAACGATGATTCAACCGAAGTTGGGAGCGTTCACTTTGGCGTCGTCCACGTCATGCGCCGTCGCGCGGATCAAGTCAGAAAAAACGAACAGGTCATCACGCAGATCGAGTTTTTGCCGGTCGAGCAACTGAAAGCCCGTCGCGACCAAATGGAAACGTGGTCGCAACTCTGCCTCGACAACCTGCCCGCGCTGTTACGGCACTGAGTGCTGGAGGACGGGAGCGAAGGATGGTGGAGAGAGATGGATTCGAACCATCGAAGGCATAAGCCAGCAGATTTACAGTCTGCCCCGTTTGGCCACTTCGGTATCTCTCCACTAACGACTTACAGAAACCAGCTTGACACGCTTGGCAATAAATGGCAATCTGAGGCAACGAAAGGACACGCCGTAATGACAACTGCCAAATCTAAAACCAAATTGTGGCCGCCGATTCACGAGTTGACCTATACCAGCGGCCAGACCGCTTGGCAAGTGGCTTGTATGATAGGAGGAAAGCGCATCCGCGAAGCCTACCCGACCAAAGCCGAAGCCGAGACCCGCGCCGCCGAAATCCGGTTGCAGGTCGAGAATGAAGGGAAGGCCGGTTTCGATTGTCCCGTGGCGTTGCGCGTCGAGGCCGTCGAGTGTGAGAAGATGCTACAGCCATTCAAGGCCAGCATCCGCGACGCCTGCCAGTGGTACGTGAAGCACGTTCTAAAGTTCCGCGCTGCCCCGACCGTAACGACCGCGCTGGCCGAAATCATCGAGAACAAAACCGCCAATGGACGGCGACACCGCACAATCCGCCAATTCAAGTTTATGGCCGACCGCTTCGCGTTGACGTTCGGCACTCGCAGGTTGTCGGAAATCACCGGCGACGAAATCCGTGCTTGGCTGAATGACGATAAGACACACGGCAAGCGATTATCGCCAGTGTCGAAGATAAACTACCTTGTCGCCATCGGAAACATCTTCACGCATGGAATCAGGAAAGGCTATTGCGACACCAACCCCGTCAAGGCCATAGACCGCCCATCACGCGAGGCCGGCGACGTGCATTTCCTCACTGTTGAACAAGTCGCCGCGCTCCTGATTCACGCCGAGCAGTACGAGCTTGTCCCCTACGTTGCGCTTGGCGTATTCGCTGGACTACGACCAGAGCGGGAGTTGCGATTGCTGGATTGGCAGAAGGTGAACATCACCGAGCGCACAATCAGAATTGACGCCAGCCTTGCCAAGACACGGCAACGCCGCATCGTCGAAATCTCCGACGCCCTCGCCGCGTATCTCACACCATACGCGAAACGGAAGGGCGCAGTAGTGCCATTTGACGAGCAGGAGTTCCGCACACGATGGGAGAAATGCCGCGATGATGCAGGTGTAAAAGACTGGCCGCATGATGCGATGCGCCACACCTACGCGACGTTCAGCTTGGCGCAGGAAAACGACATCGGCAAGTTGTCCTTGATGATGGGCAACTCCGCAACCGTGATTCATTCCAATTACAAGGGACTTGTCAGCAAGGCCGACGCGGAACGTTTCTGGAGCTTGCGCCCGGCCAGCGACGCCGACAACAAGATCGTGACATTGAAAGCTGCCAATGCCTAACACCGTTACAATGACCGCCTCAGTTCATCCGTTGCGCGGGTATCCTATGCGCCCCGCAGCAACGATGTTGACGTTGACGCCGGCCAACGTCATCGGCATCGTGACGAAGCTGGAGGCGGACGGATGGCTTGTGCAGCCAAAGCTAAATGGCGACCGCGTCCTACTCGCCAAACGAGACGGCTACATCGAGACAAGG
>VHCW01000088.1 GCA_016871575.1 Verrucomicrobiota bacterium | reverse complement strand
AGGCACGTATCTGGGTCGCCGGCTCGAGGGGCAACCGATGATTGATCCCCACGACATCGCCGCGATGGTGCTCTTTCTCCTCCAGCAACCCGACAACATTGACCTGCCCGAGGTGATTGTCCGCCGCTTCGACGCGTCGGCTCCGGCGAAATAGCACGCGCGGTTGTCGTTACGATGAATGCCGATGCCTGTCTCCTGTAGCCGCGAGCCTGCTCGCGGCCTCGTTTGACAGGGTGAATGCCTCTTTTCCGCGAGCAGGCTCGCGGCTACAAGACCACCGAATACGTTTTGAACTCTGTTCGTGCAAAGAACGAGTGGCTTTGCTATGGTACAGCCATGAGCACCACGGAAATTGTTGCGGAGATTCCCCGCCTGTCGCACGAAGAACGGCGGGAGATCATGCGTCGTCTGATCGCGGCGGAGGAAGACGCGGCAACGTTGGCCGAGTGCGACCGGCTCGCGTTGGAACGGTTCCAGATGTTGGACGCGCTGGAAGCAGAAGATGAAAAGAACGCTGCCCGGTGAAATCTGGCGCGTGGATTTCGGCATCGCGGCCAAAGTCCGCCCCGCGTCTATTCCTTTTGCAGCGAAGGTCGCAATGTGAGTTCAGAGCCTTCGCTCACGGTCACATCTTTCTTGTACGGTTTGTAGCCGTCCTTCTTCACCTCGATGGTGTGCGCGCCTTCGGAGAGCCGTAGCTTGGCTGGCGTATTGCCCATGAACGCCCCGTCCACAAAAACTTCACAGTCGGTAACAAGGCTG
Source organism: Verrucomicrobiota bacterium (assembly GCA_016871575.1). GTDB lineage: Bacteria > Verrucomicrobiota > Verrucomicrobiia > Palsa-1439 > Palsa-1439 > CAIKAP01. The sequence goes on along the minus strand of VHCW01000088.1, from coordinate 21,628 downwards.
TCCACTGTCAACATCCCTTGCTTTCCGGAAGTGGCTGCTGATTGCTGCTTGTTGTCGGTTTTCCCAGATGCAGCTTGCGTGCCAGTAAACTCACCCTGTTTCCACGCACCATCTTCAGTTCTGCCGTCGGCATAAGTCATCTTGCCAAAACCGTGCATCTTCCCATCGCGGAACTCGCCGACATACTTGCGGCCATCTGGCCAAGTCATCGCACCTTCACCGTCTGGCAAGTCCGGTTTTCCCGTTACAAGTTTCCAGTCGCCCTTGTATTCTCTTCCGTCCTTCCATGTGATCGTACCGGTGTTCTTGCCTTCGTGCTTCCACGTACCGACGAGTTTTGTCCCATCTGGCCACTCGTCTGTCCCTTCGATGTGCTTTCCGTTTTCCCAACGACCTGAAGACTTCGTCCCATCGGGAGTGATGAAAACGCCTTGGCCATGAAACGAATCTCGCTTCCACTCGCCTTCATAAGTATAGCCATTTGAACTCACTATTTTTCCCTCCCCATTCTTTTCGTTGTCACTCCATTCGCCAACGTACTTTCCACCTTCGGGGTAGGTCATCGTGCCAGTACCATCAAGCTTGCCGCGCTTCAAATCCCCTTCATATCTGCGCCCATTCGCATACTCCACCACACCCCGGCCATCCGGAAATCCGTTGGCGAACTCACCTGTGTAGGAATTACCATTTGTGTACTTAATGCTTCCGTAGCCGTGACAACGGGACTTTCCATCGGAACCCGGCAGCAACGGACCACTGTAAACACTACCATCATCCATTTTATGGTTCGTCACATTTTGCGTCTGACCTTGTTGAGGTTGCACTCCGCCAGCATTGTTGTTGACGGTGATTTGGCTTCGGCTTGCTTGTGCATTGGCATAGCCGCTGGCGGCACTACCCATTGCCGCCATGCTGGCTGCACCTTGAGCGGTTTTGGCGTAGGGAGCCATTCCGCCGAGCAACCCGCCGAGTAGTGCGGTGTCACCGGGTGTTTCACAGCCGCTCATGATTGCCAGTGCACAAGCCGCTGCTGTTACTATTGCTACCTGTCTAAGTTGTTTCATTTGTCCCTCCTCTTGCCTCGCGTTGTCCAACCCGACCCAAACAAAAGGGGGCGCACTTACTGGCGCCCCGAATCAGGCACGTGGATGCCCACACAGGAAACGCTTTCAGCACGCCCCTTGCGGGGCGCGCTTCGAAGCGCCGTCCTGTGTGCGAAGTTTCCACGTTTCGATTCGGACAGGCTGAAGCTGCGCGAATTAGTTTTGGGTTATTGGTTTATGTGACTTATGTTTCTCCTTCGGCGCAGAGAATACGCCTGTCGGGGATTTACCGTCAAGCCTCGGACGAGCCGGCGGAACGACGGCGACCGTGTTTGACTTCACGGCTGGGAAATCCTAGAGTGCTGTCGTGAAAACGATCCAGTTTGAGACGGAACTTCACGGCGAGTCGCAGTTGCAGATTCCACCCAAGATCGCCGCGCGCCTGCCGGGTAGCGGGAAGGCGAAGGTGATTCTGTTGATCGAGGAAGACGCCGAGGACGCCGAGTGGCGCAAGCTCGCCTACGAACGGTTCGTGCGCGAGGACGCCTCCGAGGATTCAGTCTATGACAAGTACGCTGAAACTCGGTGACATCTACATCGCTTCCTTCCCCTTCACCTCCGGCCAGTTCAGTAAACCGCGTCCCGTTCTCGTCCTGCTTGACCTCCACGAGGATTGCCTGATTGCCCGCATTACTTCTGGCTTGCATACCGGTCTGTTGGACGTGCCCATCACCGAATGGCGCAAAGCCGGCCTGGAGAAACCGTCTGTCGCACGCCTCACGCGCCTTGTCACCGCCGAGAAGACGTTGTTGAAGTTGAAAATCGGGGCGCTGTTGCCTGCTGATCTTCAGGCAGTCCGCCAAGCGTGGAATCAGCACATGCGCCTCTGAATCTCGATCCTGTCGTTGGAAGACTGACTGCAATAAACGTAGGGGCGCATTGCATGCGCCCTTCTTTGCAACCCCACACATGGCATGGACGCACGCAGTGCGCCCCTACAACTGTGTCTATCCGTGTGAATCTGTGGCCTATGTTCCGGTCAGGGCTATTCCGACGCAGTCAGCATTTCCAAGAAACGACGCGGGGTGACTATCGGAATGTTGGCAAACGAATGTAGCGTCAACAGGTCGGAGTCGCCGGTGACAATTACGTCGGCTGCGGCAGTCTGGGCAGTGGCCAAGACCCAATCATCGTCACGGTCGCGGCAAACCGGTTTGGCCAGGGGTGACGGATTCACGATTTTGGCCCGGTCGGTGAACCGTTGCCAAAAGGGATCGCGGCGCGGGTCAACGCGGAACTTGTTGGCAAGCCGTTCGGCATACTCGTCCAAAATGTGTTCACTGGTAATGAGCGTTTCCTGGACCAGACAATGGCGCAACACTTGACGGCAGAGTCCGTCGGCGATGGTGGCGGCCAGCAGAACGTTGGAGTCGAGAACGACTTTCACGAGGAAAATTGCTTGAAGACGTCGTCGTCGGTGTAGATGCCCATTGCCTGAGCTTGAGGCACAAGTCTGCGACGCAGGTTCTCAAAAGAGTCCAACAACAACCGGTCCGCGACGGCTCGGCGGACGTAATCGCCCTCAGAGACGCCTACTTCCTTGGCGGCGCGGGACACGTCTCGGCGCAGTTTGGGAGGCAGGTCAATCACTTGTTCTTGTTTCATGGTAAGAAGATAGGCAACCAACAAGGGAAGGTCAAGGCGATGGTTGATACCGGGTGTAATTCAAAGTTGTGGGCAGCGCAACGCAGAAGGCATCCGGGACGGACGCTACTACACCAGCCAATGGTGTAGTAGCCGCCGTCCCGTCGGCTCCTTGCCCAAAACAACGAACTGCACCCGTTGTTACCCCGCGGTGCCGGCGTGTGGGGAAGCGCCCCGACGGAGCGGGGCAGCTACAACTGCGTGAAAGATTTTGATGAAAGATTTTGATTGACCGTGAGCAGATTGTGATTATAAACGCGCAGATTCAATCATGCCTCTTTCTGAACCCAGAGACCTTGCACCGCAGCGGCTCGACAACCTTCGGGCGTTGATCCGCGAGAGCGGCGTCATCCGCGTCGAGGCGCTCTGCCGGCAGCTTGGGGTGTCGCCGGCGACGGTCCGGCGGGACCTCGACCAGCTCGAACGCTCGGGCGCGATCCGCCGGGTGCACGGCGGGGCAGTCAGCGTCGAGAGCCGGCTCGATGAGCCGTTGTTCGACGATAAGGCGTCGTTGGCGGCGCGGGAGAAACGACGGATTGCGGAGGCGGCGCTGTCGTTTGTCGTGGCGGACGAGACGATTTATCTGGATGGCGGTTCGACGGTGTTGGAGTTGGCGCGGTTGTTGCGGGAGCGGACGAATGTGACGGTGGTGACGAATTCGTTGCGGGCGGCGCACGAGCTGGCCGGGCGGGGGCCGCGGCTCATCCTCATCGGAGGCGAGCTGCGGCGGCTGAGCCAGACGGTCGTGGGGCCGTTGACGCGACAGACGCTGGAGGGATTGCACCTCGACAAGGCGTTCATGGGCACCATCGGGATGTCGGTGCAGGAAGGGATGACGACGACGGATCCGGGCGAGGCGTACACGAAAGATTTGGTGATGAAACAGGCCCGGCAGGTTATTCTGTTGGCCGACTCCAGCAAGGCGGGCAAGGTGTCGTTCGCGCGCGCCGGCAGCCTCGACGAAGTGGATGTGCTCATCACCGACGCCAAGGTGGACAAGCAGTTTGCGCGAGAACTTGCGGAGAGGAAGATCAAGCTGGTGAAGGCCTGAGTAGCCGCAAAAGAGATGAACGATCAGCCAACAACCGAGATCATGAAGTTGTGTGATGCCGTGCGTGAGACAAGTTACGCCGTTCATCTCTACCATGGGCATGGACACTTGGAGAAGGTGTATGAGAACGCTCTGGCCAACCGCCTACGCAAGGCGGGGGTCAACGTCGTCCAACAGCACGCACTCACCGTGTACGATGAAGACGGCACGGTGATCGGCGAGTATGTGGCCGACCTGTTTGTAGAAGGCTGCCTGATTGTCGAATTGAAGGCGGCCAAGACAATTGCTGACGAGCACGTCGCCCAACTGTTGGGTTACCTGCGGTCAGCCCGCATTGAGCACGGCCTGCTCATCAACTTTGGTTCGGCGAAGTTTCAGATCAAGAAATACGCACTTCGCGAAGCCGTCGAGGTCTGAGTTCTTTGTGACCTTTGCGCCCTTTCGCGGCTAATCATAGGAGACCACATGACAACCCAACAAAACCCTGTTTACCTAAGCAACATGCGGCCGGACTTCACGCCGTTCGAGGTCAATTGCGGCAAGATCAAAGCCTACCGCTACGAGGGCAACCTGAAGAGCGAGTTGAAGGCGAAGACGATCTCCAAGGCGGAGGCCATCGGCCTGTTGGAGGATATGTTGATCGTGCGCGAGCTGGAGGAGATGATCGTCAAGCTCCGCTCCGGCGGCTACGAGCCGTTGCCCGGCTACGACTACCGCGGCCCGACGCACGTGTCGGTCGGCCAGGAAGGCACGACGGTCGGCGGCTGCGCGCCGTTGCGGATCAGCGACAACATCACCAGCACGCACCGCGGCCACGGCGAATCGCTCGCGAAGGGCACGGTCTCGATGCGGTTGATGAGCGCCGAGCAGTTGAAGACGCGCGTGCCGGGCTGCGCCGCGACGAAACGTGACGACCTGCTCGAAGGAGCGCTCGAAGAGCATCTCTACAAGTTCATCTGCGAGTTGTTCGGCAAAGACGATGGCTACTGCAAAGGCCGCGGCGGCTCGATGCACATCGCCGATTTCACCGTCGGCCATCTCGGCGCCAACGCCATCGTCGGCGGCGGCGTTCCCATCGCCACCGGCGCGGCCATGGCGAATCGTTATCTGCGCCAAGACAACGTCGTCTGCTGTTTCGCCGGCGACGGCGCGTTCGCCAACGGTGTCGTGCTCGAATCGCTCAACTGGGCCGCGCAGGCGCAGTTCACCAACGATCTCGCCGGCGACCACAAGTTCGGTCTGTCGATCATTTACCTCATCATCAACAACCATTACGGCATGACCCATCGCAGCGACGACGAAGTGATGGGCATTGACCAGATGGCGCGCCGCGCCGCCGGGTTCGCGAACAACAACATGCACGCCGAGATCGTCAACGGCATGAATGTGCTTGCCGTCCGCGACGCCGTGCGCCGCGCGGCCGAGTTGTGCCGGCAAGGCAAGGGACCGGTGATGCTCGATGTTGACACTTATCGTTATTGGGGCCACTCGCTCAGCGACCCGCGCAACGAGTACCGCACTAAGGAAGAAGAAGCCGCGTGGAAAGCGGTTGATCCGATTGACACGTTCAAGAAGGAACTGCTCGACGCCAAGGTCCTCACCAAGGCCGGTCTTGAAGCCGTTGAAGCCCGCGTCCGCGACCGCAATGCTCGTGCCGCCAAACGCGCGACATTGGCCGCCGATCCGCCCGCTGCCGACGTCATCAAGTACATGTACACCGACACGAAGGCCGAGGTCGTTCCCGCCGAGTTCCAGAAAGTGAAAATCATCCAAGACGTGGCGCCAATCAAGCGCACCGATGGCCAGATCACCTACCGCGACGCCCTCAAAGAAGCGCTCGTCGAGGAAATGCGCCGCGATGCGCGCGTCATTTTCTACGGCGAAGACGTTGCCGAGTACGGCGGCGCGTTCAAGCTCACGAAGGGCTTGCTCGAAGCGTTTGGACGCGACCGCGTGTTCAACACGCCGATCAGCGAGGCGTGCATCTGCGGCACCGCCGTCGGCGCCGCGATGCGCGGACTGCGGCCCGTGGTCGAGTTGATGTACATGGACTTCGCGTTGATGTCCTCCGACCAGATCAGCAACCAGGCAGCCAAGTGGCATTATATGAGCGGCGCGCAGACTGAAGTCCCGCTCGTCGTCCGCGCTTCCGTCGGCGGCGGCAAAGGTTACGGCGGCCAACACAGCCAGACACTCGAATCCATGTTCGCCCACATCCCCGGCCTCTACGTCGCCTATCCGAGCACGCCGTACGATGCCAAGGGCATGTTGAAATCTGCCATCCGCGACAACAACCCCGTCCTCTTCGTTGAGAGTCAGTTGCTCTACGGCGTCAAAGGACCGGTGCCGGAGACCGATTACCTCGTCCCGCTCGGAGTCGCCGAAGTCAGGCGCGAAGGCACCGACATCACATTCGTCGCGTGGGGTCCCGCTGTTCCCGACGCGCTCAAGGCCGCCGACAAACTCAAGGCCGAGAAAGGCGTCAGCGCCGAGGTCATTGACATCCGCACACTCGTCCCGCTCGACCTCGATACCATCATCCGCAGCGTCCAGAAGACCGGTCGTTGCGTCGTCGCCAGCCAGGCGATTCACATTGGCAGCTACACCGGCGAAATCGCCAGCACGATTCAAGACGAAGCGTTCGATTACCTAGACGCCCCCGTCAAACGCGTCGGCGCCAAGAACGGCATCGCCCCGCAAAGCCACATCCTCGAAGCCGCGTTCCTGCCAAACGCCAACGACATCCTCGCCGCCGCCAACGCGATTCTGTAGAAACGAATGGCCGCGAAAGAACGCAAAGAGCGCAAAGAAATGAACTCGGCAATGACCTCAGACATCATGAAGTTGTGTGATGTGGTTCGCGAGACGGCCTATGCCATCCACGTTTACCACGGGCATGGCCACTTGGAGAAAGTTTACGAGAATGCGCTGGCCCACCGGTTACGCAAGGACGGTTTTGCTGTCGAGCAGCAGAAGCCGCTCACTGTGTACGATGAAGATGGCACGGTCATCGGCGAGTATTTCGCTGATCTCGTAGTGGAGAACCGTCTGATCGTTGAACTCAAAGCCTGCAAATCATTGGCAGAGGAGCACGTGGCGCAGGTTCTGGGTTACTTGCGGTCTGCGCGGATTGAACACGGACTCCTCATCAACTTTGGTTCATACAAATTCCAAATGAAGAAATACGCGTTGAGCGCACGAACTGGGGAGGACGAATGAAACCGTTCTTCCTCTTTGAGTTCTTTGCGTTCTTTCGCGGCTAGGAAAACTTATGGCAAATCCCATCACCATGCCCAAGTTCGGTCAGATGACCGAAGAAAGCGCCATCGTCGAATGGCGCAAAAAAGAAGGCGACAAGATCGCCAAAGGCGACATCCTCTTCACTGTTGAGACCGACAAATCGGTCATGGAAGTCGAAGCCTTCAGCGACGGCACACTCCTGAAGATTGCCGTCGCGCCCGGCGTAATGGTCCCGGTCCAAACTGTTGTCGGCTACATCGGCAACCCCGGCGAAGCCATCCCAGCTACACCGCCGCCGCCACCTCCCGCTCCGAAAGCCGTTGTAGGCCCGCTGACCCCAGCGGGCGTTGCCGCTGTCGTGGCCGCGCCCGAACCGCCGCGTGAGGTCACGCGGCCTACAACACCAACACCAGCGCCTGCGCCTTCTGTTCCGGTTTTGTTCCGGATCTCCCCGCGCGCCGCGGCGCTCGCGAAACGTTGCGTCATTGACGCGGCCAGAATCACCGGCAGCGGCCCCGGCGGACGCGTTGTCGAGAAAGACGTTCGAGCCTACCTCGACGCCCGCGGCTACAACAACCTCCGCGTCTCGCCGGCGGCAAAGAATCTCGCGGCGAAGGAAGGTATTGATCTGCTCAGCATCCCAGCCGACCGGATTCAAGTGGCCGACGTTGAACGCGCCATTGCCGAGCGACCGAAACCGATGAACAAGATGCGGCAGACGATTGCCCAGCGGCTCACGCAGAGCAAACTCACCCAGCCGCATTTCTACGTCACCGTCTCGGTAGACATGACCGACCTCATCGCCTACCGCAACCAACTCAAGGCCGCCGGCGCGCCGTACACCATCACCGACTTCATCTCGCAAGCCGTCGTCCTGTGCCTACAGGAGTTCCCGGTCGTCAACAGCAGCACCGACGGCAAGACCACGCGCTGGCACAGCCACGTCAACCTCGGCCTCGCCGTCTCCATCGAAGGCGGCCTCGTCGTGCCCGTCATCCGGCACGCCGAGCAATTGACGCTCCGCGAAATCTGCGACCTATCCAAGCAACTCGCCGAGAAAGCCCGCGCCGGTAAGCTCACGCCCGACGAAATGACCGGCGGCACGTTCACCATTTCGAACATGGGCATGCTCAACGTCGAAAACTTCGGCGCTATCATCAACACCGGCGAAGGCGGCATCCTCGCCATCGCCACGACGATGAAGCAACCCGTCGTCCGCGACGACAAGATCGTCATTCGCCAAATGATGAAGCTGACGCTCTCCGTGGATCACCGCCTGATTGACGGCGCGCTCGGCGCCGCATTCGTCAACGCCGTGAAAGCAAAACTCGAGGACATCGAACTATGGAAACGTCTCGCGTGAAATCACCGGAAGCTGTCGTTGCCGGGCACATTTGCCTCGACATCATTCCGACGTTCGAGAACTCCACAGCAATCGATCCCGGCAAGCTTACCAAGATCGGCCCCGCCGTCATATCGACCGGCGGTGCCGTCTCCAACACCGGCCTCGCGATGCAGCGGCTCGGCATCCGCACGCGTCTCATCGGCAAAGTCGGCGACGACACCTTCGGTCGCGCCATCCGGGAAATCGCCGGCTCTGACGGCATGATTGTCGGAAAAGGCCAGACCAGTTCCTACACCGTCGTCATCAGCCCACCGGGCGTTGACCGCGCATTCCTGCATTGTCCCGGTGCCAACGACACCTTCCGCGCTGCCGACGTGACTGATGCCGCGCTGCGCGGCGCAAGGTTGTTTCACTTTGGCTACCCGCCGCTCATGCGCCGGATGTATCTTGATGGCGGACGCGAACTCGTGTCGTTGTTCCGTCGTGTCAAACGCCTCGGCCTCACCACCTCGCTGGACATGGTGATGGTGGATCCGAAATCCGAAGCCGGCCGCGTGGACTGGCCGGCGGTGTTACGTCGCGTGTTGCCGCACGTTGACTTCTTCCTTCCGAGCCTCGACGAAATGCAGGTGATGATTGGAAATCGTCCGCCCGCGGCCATCGCCGCGCAGCTTCGTGACTGGGGCGTCGGCATTGCCGGACTCAAGCTCGGCCACAAGGGTCTCTATGTCCGCTGGCCGGATCGCGAGCGAATCGTGCCCTGTTTCAAAGTCAACGTTGCTGGAACCAACGGCGCCGGTGACGCCACCATCGCCGGCTTCCTCGCTGCTTACCTGCGTGGCTTGTCGCCTGACGACGTTATGACAATGGCCGTCGCTGTCGGCGCGTGTTGCTGCGAGGCTGTTGATGCCACCAGCGGCATCCGACCGTGGAATGAAGTGCGCCGGCGCATCGCAGCTGGTTGGCCGAGATTGAAATGAAGTCGCGGCGCACATTTGTCGGGTTCGGGTTTGGCCCGATCCAGGCTGGGCTGTTCCTGTACGAGGCGCACCGTTCCGGCAACTTCGACCGGCTCGTCGTCGCCGAAGTCAAACCCGACATCGTCGCCAACATCCGCAACGCCGGCGGACGCTACACCATCAACGTCGCCACCCGCGCCGGCGTCGAGCGACGCGAAGTCACCGGCGTCGAGATTTTCAATCCGCAAGTTGAGCCGGACAAACTGATCGCCGCCATCGGTGAGGCGTCGGAGATCGCCACCGCGTTGCCGAGCGTGAAAGTGTTTCCACACATCGCGCCATTACTGAAACACACGAGTGGCCCCTGCGTCGTTTACACCGGCGAAAACCACAACCATGCCGCCGAGATTTTGGAGGAAGCCGTCTCGTCAGCAAGGCGGGCGTCCGGGACGGACACCACTACACCCGCGCACAGTGTAGCAGCCGCCGTCCCGGCGGCTTCTTCTCGATGTGAAAACGTTCAGTTCCTCAACACCGTCATCGGCAAGATGAGCGGTGTGACTGACGACGGATTTCTCGTCGAGGAATTCAATCGGATCCTGATCACGCAAATCAAGCTGCCAAACTTCCGGCGCGGTATCGAGGTGTTTGTCGAGAAACCCGACCTATTGCCGTTCGAGGAAGCGAAACTCTACGGACACAACGCCGTCCACGCCTTACTCGGCTACCTCGCGAACCGCGAGGGACTACAGTTCATTTCCGATGCCGATGAAAAGTTGCTGTCGCTCGCTCGCGGCGCATTTCTGGAGGAGTGCGGCCCGGCGGTGATGACGCGGTGGCGCGGCGTGGATGAGTTGTTTACGCCCGACGGCTGGCGTTCGTATGCCGAGGATTTGCTCGTGCGGATGACGAACCCGTTTTTGCGCGACCGGGTCGAGCGCGTCATTCGCGACGCCCAGCGCAAGCTCGAATGGAACGACCGCCTGATTGGGACGATTCGTTTGGCTTTGGCTGCCGGCATCAAGCCGTGGCGGCTCGCGCTCGGCGCCGCCGCTGCGATGGAAACCATCGGCGTCGGCGCGGAACTTTGGCCGGAGGCAACTCCGGAGTTGATCGAACTGATTCACGAAGCACAATCCAACCTCAACCAGTGGAGGAAGACAGCAGCCGTCGTGGAACGCTGATTGACTCGGTGCGCGGCGGGTGTTATCTAAGAAGTGATGAAGACGACCGTGACATTGTCCGACGCCCAGGCTCGATTGGGACAGTTGGTGCGCGCCAACCGCACTGTCACCATCCATCGGCGCGGACACCCCGAGGCATTCCTCGTTCCCCGCAGACGAATGGAAGCAATTTTGGAGACGATGGAATTGCTTGCCAATCCCAAGGCTGTTGCCGCCGTGCGCCGCGACCGTTCCGGCAAGGGCAAGTACCTGCCACTGTCGGTTCTTGATGAAGACGCGGGTTGAACTTGATCCGCAGGTGGCGAGTTTTGTCCGGTCGCTCGCTCCCGAACCACGCCGACGTCTGCGCGCCGCATTGCGGGACTTGGAACGGGAACAAGGCGACTTGCGGTCGTTGGAGGGCAATCTGGCCGGTTACTGGCGGCTGCGCGTCGGGAGTTATCGCGTCCTCCTGCGCTTCTACACTGCCCAACAACAACGCGTGGCGCGATGTTTGTTTGCGGAGCGACGGTCGGTCGTTTACGAGTTGTTCGCAGAACTTATCACGGGTGAGAGGCAAAACTAGTGTTCGTGTTTTTTTCACGCATGTCATCATGCCGCTCTGTCGGCATAACAAAACAAGACGGATTACGAAAGAACGCGGCGACAGAGCGCCGCGGCTACAACAGCAAAGGACAATATGGAAACATTTGACATCGTCGTCATCGGCGCCGGTCCCGGCGGGTATCCGGCCGCGATTCGCGCGGCGCAACTCGGCGCGTCGGTCGCCATCGTCGAACGCGAACAACTCGGCGGCACCTGCCTGAACTGCGGTTGCATCCCGACCAAATCGCTCATCGCCGGGGCAGATCTGCTTCACCACATCCAACACGCCGCGCCGCTCGGCATCAACGTCAAGGGCGCGACACCGGATTACCCCGCGATGGTCGCGCACAAGAACAAAGTCGTCGCCCAACTGCGCGGCGGCGTCGCGCAACTGCTGGCCGGCAACGGCGTGAAGACACTCACGGGCGCAGCATCGTTCGTGGATCGGAACACGCTCGACGTCGCTGGAACGCGTGTCGGCGCGAAGAAGGTCATCATCGCCACCGGCTCGACCTCGGCGGTGCCGTCGTTCATCCCGAAACATCCGCGCGTCGTCGAGAGCAAAGGGTTCCTCGAACTGACGACATTGCCGAAGACGATGACGGTGCTCGGCGGCGGCTACATCGGCTGCGAGCTGGCCTGCATGGCGGCGATGCTCGGTGTGAAGGTCACCATCGTCGAGTTGCTCGAAGATGTTTTGCTGTTGCTCGATCCCGACGTGCGACGCGAAGTCCGCGCCAGCATGGAGAAAGACCTCGGTATCCGCATCCTGACTGGCAAGGCGCTGGAGAAGATTTCCGCCAACGACAAGGGCGCGAGCGGCATGGTCGGCGACGAGAAGATCGAAGCGGAGTTGTTACTGGTGTCGGTTGGCCGCAAGCCGGTCACCGACGGTTTGGCGCTGGAGAAAGCCGGCGTGAAGACGAACGAGAAAGGTTTTGTTCCGGTGGACGATTTTGGCCGGACGAACGTCGCCAACATCTTCGCCATCGGCGATGTGAACGGGCGGGTGCAGTTGGCGCACAACGCCACGTCGCAGGGTATCATCGCTGCCGAAACAGCCTGTGGGCGAAAGCCGCGCAAGTACGAATCGCTCGTGCCGGGCGTGATTTTCACCACCCCGGAAGTTGCCTTGGTTGGGTTGACGGAAGCCGACGCGCAGAAACAAAACCGCGCGGTGAAGACCGGCAAGTTCCGGCTCGGCGGGCTTGGCCGCGCCATCGCCGCCGGACAGACGGCCGGTTTCGTGAAATGGATTGCCGATGCGCAGACAGACCAGTTGCTTGGCGCCGCGATGGTCGGTGCGCACGCGACGGATTTGATCGCCGAGGCGGCGCTGGCGATTCGGAGCGAACTGACGGCGGCGGAGCTTGGAGACACAATCCATGCGCACCCCACATTCAGTGAAGGCTGGATGGAAGCAGCACACGCCCTGCACGGCACGTGCATTCACGCGCCGCCAAAACGAAAAAAATAATGATGGCGGGGATTAGCCGAGGACCATCTTCTTCAGGCGGGAAGCCGAAGAACGCTTGGCGGTCTTGACCGGGGCGGCAACCTTGCGGGTGGAAGTCTGGATCAACTCCGACTCGGCTTGGAGCCAGTCGGTAACGTCGGAGCCGTTGGTGCGGCCGCGCTTCACGTACAACTCGTACGCGCGGGCTGCGATTTCGGCGTTGGTCGGGCGTTTGGTTTCAGTGTCAATGATGTTCATTTGTATGTTCTCCTTTGGTTTATAAACGGGAGTAAACACCTCCCGAGTGTCATTCCCTTTACGAAGGGGCGGCGAACGTGCAACAAATGCAGTGTCCTGTCAAGTGGCGGATTCCCACCGGGCCTCGGCCTCGGTGAAATACTCGACGCGGGTCTTCTTGTATTCCTTTGTCGAGTAGAGCGCAGCGAACTCGGCGATGCCCGTCTCGCGGGAAATCTCTGCAAGCACGGCCTCGCAATCCTCGGAGGAACGCCCGTGAATCATCGTGAAAAGGTTGAACGGCCAGTCGGGATAGGTCGGGCGACGGTAACAATGGCTGACGCTCTTGAACCGCGCCATCGCTTCGCCGGCAGCAATGATGTCGGCGTCGCTGCCGCGCGCGGCCCAGACGCCCATCGCGTTCGCGCCGAACCCGGCCTTGCGGTGCCGCAATACCGCGCTGAACCGCCGCATCCGACCCGACGCCCGCATGGCGGCGGTCATCTGCTGAAGCTCGCTCATCGCGAACCCTGTCGCGGTAAACGGTTCCGGCACGAGCGCCAAGTCGCGCTGCATCGTACGCACAAATTCAATCTCGCGCGGCGTCAACGGCGTCGGCGCTCTCCGTTGCGCCTCGCTGTACGCCACCTCGCCCTTACTGTCGCCGCTGCCTTCGACGTCGAGTTCAACGCCAATCTTGAACAGACGCAGCGTCGCTAGCAACCGCATCGCGTCGGCGCCAGAGCGTTGACGGAGCATCTCGACGGTCTTCTCCAAACCGAGGCGCGACTGCGGGCTGACGGCGATGGTGAACCAGAGATTGTAGGCGTGGTTGCGGGCGTAGTTGTGGCTGACGCCGGGGTGCTCGTTGATGATGGCGGCGACGGCTTCCTCGCGTTGCGGGTCGCAGGTCGCGGCGACGAGCGACGATTGGTAGCCGAGTGACTGCGTATCGAAAATGGCGCTGATCTGGCGGATGAGACCGTCATCTTTCAGCGCGCGGACACGCTGCAACACTTCGTCGCCGGTCAGGCCGAGCGGTTCAGCGAGGGCGTCCCACGGCCGGAACAAAACCGGAACATCGCGCTGGAGCGCGGCGAGCAGTTTTTTGTCGGTGTCGTCCACGGGCAGCACAGTAAATCGCCGGTTGCCGCGGCGCAAGCCTTGCGCTAATCTCCGAGCCATGCCCGAAGCGCGCACAGTTTATCTGATCGGAGGCAGCGACGAGTTCGCCATCAAGGAACACGCCGCCGCCCTTGCCGCGAAACTCGCGCCGAAAACCGCGGGGGAATTCGGCGTCGAGACCATCGAGGGCGACGCGGCGAATGCCGACGAGGCGCTCAAGATTCTCGGCAAGGTTCACGAGGCCTTGCAGACCGTCGGGTTCTTCGGCGCGGACAAACTGGTCTGGCTCAAGAACACCAATCTCTTTGCACCCGTTACACCCGGCGGCGAGGCGACAGTCGAGGCGTTGAACTCGCTCAACGACGCGCTCAAGCGCGGCCTGCCCGGTGGTGTCATCCTGCTCATCAGCGCACTTGGCTTCGACAAGCGCCGCGCAGTGGCGAAGACAATCGAGAAGATGGCGGAGAAGTTTTTCTTCGACGCGCCCGAAGCCGGCAAAGAGGAGGGCGAGGAGAAGATCGAGGGATTCATCCGGGAGCGATTGAACGCGGAGAAGAAACGTTTTGCCAACGCCGACGCGATGGACGCGTTCCGCGGGCTGGTCGCGCCGACGTTGCGCGAGATCGCCAACGAGTTGGAGAAACTCTGCATCTACGTCGGCAAGCGCGCCGAGGTCACCGAGGCCGACGTGCGCGCCATCTGTTCGGCGTCGCGCCAGGCCGTGATCTGGGAACTGGTCGAGGCCATCAGCCAGCGCAACCTGCCGAAAGCCATCGGTGCGCTGGAGAACCTGCTCGACAACGAAGATTCCGCCATCGGCATCGTGATGATGTTGGTGACGCAGTTCCGGCTGATGATCCTCGCGCGTGATCTCGTGGATCGGAAGGTATTGCGATCCTCCAACCGGTACTCCGACTACGCGTTTGCATTCAAGTCGCTGCCCGTCGCCGAGAAAGACCATTTCCCGCGCACCAAGGAAGGCGCATTTCCGAACGAATGGCGGTTCGGCCGGGCTGCGGCTGCTGCGAACAATTTCTCCCGCGCCGAGCTTGTCCGTGCGATGGATTTGTTGCTCGAAGCCAATCTCCAACTCGTCAGCACCCAGCTTGACGAGCGTCTCGTGCTGGAAGAAACACTGACACGGATCGCCCGCAAATAACAGTCAGCGCTGGAACTGGACGCCTATTGTTGGGGTTGGGAAGGACTGATCTCATACACCGGCGGAGGCTCAATGCCGGGGCCGGGACCTGTCGGCGGTGGCAGAGGAGGCCAATCAGGGTCCGGGTCGGTAACCGTCGTAGGCTGGACATTCCGGTCAATGGCTTCGTTCGTCCGGGGATCGCACTCCACGCAAAGTTGCTGCCCGGCTTGGAGCACCACCGGGTCCGCGCGACCGCGGATGAGCAGCGTGACCGTCTCGTCCATCACGCGAACACAGGCCCGGTTGTTGAGGAGCCAGACGCTGTAGGCGCCGAACCCGCGCACTTCGGTAAGACAACTACGGGTGGTTACCACGAAGGAAGATTGCTTCGTCGGCGCAAATGCGCGGACAAGAATCTTGCCGCGTTCCAGTTCGATGTTGGTGAACGCGGTTGGTTTTTTATCCGCTTGGGGAAGCCCCGTGGTTTTCGTCTGCAACTGGTCAAAACGAATGATGGTGTTCTGGGTGATTCGCGTGCGCGCCTCGGTGCTCAGGAAAAAGTCGGCAATCGAGTTGGTGGCCGTGCGCGCGGAAGCGCCCTCGGCGATCGAAACGCCGCGATGCATATTTTTCCAGTCCTCACCCCGCTGCTGATAATCCGCTTTGCCGGTGAGATTGACAACGACAGCACGAGATGGGCGTGGCGCGGCGTTTACCGTGAGGGTCATCGCGACAACACAACAAAACGCCAAACCAACCACTCGTTTCGAAAACATTGCTGGATTCATGACTTTTCTCCTGTTGGGCTGCAGGATACCGTTACTGAGGACTTTCTGCAATGGTGTTTTTACCGGCCCATCAGGTTCTTGTCTTGAAAGAGCACCCTCTTGCGGCTACCGTCAGGGGCATTCCTGCGGCATTGCAGCGGAGAGGTGGCAGAGTGGTCGAATGCGGCGGTCTTGAAAACCGTTAGCCCTTCGGGGCTCGGGGGTTCGAATCCCTCCCTCTCCGCCACAATTATCTCGCCAAAACCTGCTTCAGCCACGCCCGCAACGCGGCGCGCGCCGGCGTGGGACGCAGCACCCACGCGTCGTTGTGGTTGCGAAATGGCACGGCCTCAAAGGTGAACGGCGCTTTCACGCCGCTGGCCTCAATGAATCGCCGCGTCGCCTCGACGGAACCCTCATGACAAACAAACGACGGCCGGCCATTCAACCGTTTCATCCGTTCGATGGCCGATGCAACGTCGGCGCCCGGATATGGCCAGCGCGTCATGCCGTCATAATGGCTGTACGGAATGAAAGCGCGCCAGAGCCTTGCAATCTCGTCATCGCGCAAACCAAGATAACCGCAGGCGATTGCGCCGCGCGAGAAACCGGTCAGGATTACCGCCGATGAATCGCCGCCGAACTCATCGCAGACCATGCGGACGGCCTTTTTGCAGTAAGCGAGCGTCGCGTCCACGTCGCCCCACCATTTCGTCGCAATCTTTTGTCGGCCAACCTCAACGTACGGCAGGCAAATCCAGATGAACCCCTCGCCCGCTGAGATGCCGTAGCCGAGATGGCTCCCTTCCGGCACGCCAAGCGACACGTCGCCGTATCGGTTCGAGTAACCGCCGTTGCCGGCATACTCGACGATGACCGGAAACCGCGCCTCCTTCCGCCAATCCGTCGGCAGATAGAGGACATGATACACTTGCGTTCCGTTGTTTTCCGTCAGCCAGTGTTTCACGCGCTTGCCCGCTGCGGGCGCGCCTTCCGACAAGGCCGGCACCGCAAGGTCAGGCGACATGCTGCGAAGATCCGGCAGTTCCGCTGCGCCTGCCACAGCAGCCATCACGAGAACACTGGCAAGGACGCGAAGACTCTTCAACGTTTTTCCCCGCGCACCAGCGGCACAAACACCACCGGCGCCACATTCCGCCGGCTGATTGTGCCCTTTTCGTCTTTTGTGAACACGGCCAACATCTGCGTCTGTTCCGGTCTGCCCAGCGGAACCACCAACCGTCCGCCGGGCTTCAATTGCTCCAGCAACGGCGCCGGCACCGGCTCGACGGCGCACGTCACAATGATCGCCTCAAACGGCGCGTGCTCCTTCCAGCCGAGATAACCATCACCACATTTCACCTGCACCTTCCCGTAGCCGAGCCGCTTCAATCGTCCGGCCGCGTTCGTCGCCAGCCAGCCCACAATCTCGATCGAGTACACCTCCGCTCCCATCTCCGCCAACACCGCTGCCTGATAACCGGATCCCGTGCCGACCTCCAGCACCTTCTCGCCGCGTTTCAGTTCCAGCAGTTCCGACATCAACGCCACGATGTACGGCTGCGAGATCGTTTGGCCGCACTCAATCGGCAACGCGCCGTCCCGAAGCGCCAATCCCCGCGCCGCCGCCGGCACGAATTCCTCCCGCGGCACCTTGCGCATTGCGGCCAGCACGGCCGCGTTGGTGATCCCGCGCGCTTCGATCTGGTCGCGCACCATCGCTTCCCGCCGCGGTTCCGCCTCGCACGCCATCGTCAACAATACCGCCAACAACATCGCCAGTCTCCTTGTCATGTTCATCTTTTCATTTCTCCTCTCCCCGTTCCGGCCAAAAGAGTGAAATACCTATTTCACTCTTTTGGCCGGTCGGGAACGTTCTCGTTCGACAAACTTGTCCGCTGCGCGATCCATTTCACCGTCCGTTCCATCACCGGGGCCGACAGCATCATGCTGATATGCCCGTGCCGCATCCGCCACATCACCGGGTTCCCCCACTCCACCGCCAACTCTTCCACCGTCTCCACCGGCGCAAACAAATCATGTTCGCTCGCCACCACCAAAATATTCTCCGGCGCCATCCTCGGCCGGTGCGACACCAGGTTCAACGGCTCCAGCCGCACCGTCGCGCCGCCCAGGCTCCGTCGGATCGGCTCGCAAAACCCCAACTCCGCAATCACCCGGTCCATCCGGGCCACCGGCGTCATCAGCACGGCGAACTTCAACCGCGGCTCCACGCACGCCAGCAACCCGCCCAACCAGCCACCCAGCGAAATCCCCCACACGCCAATGTTCCGGCAGCCTTCCTTCTCCAGCCACGCCACCAACGCCCGCGCATCCGCCAGCGCTTGGTGCGTCGCCATCGCCACGTGGCGCAAATCATCCGCGATGAAATTCCGAATCGCACCCCGCCCGCGCGGCTTTCGCTGGCGATGATACGGCAACTCGAACAAGACTGCGTTCACCCCTGCCGCATTCAACCGCCGCGCCAGGTACGGGAACAACGTCCGGTATCCCAACTCCTGATTCCACCCGTGCAGCAAGATGACCGTCGGATGTTCCCGAAATGTTCCGGCCACCGGGAAAAGCCGCCCGTGTACCGTGTTGTTCCTTTTCCAAGGCGACACCACCGGCGAGGTGAATTGGAACAACCGCCGTTTCAGCCGGAAAACTTCCGGTGCCTTCACAAAGTCGCAAAAGAAACTGGGATCGTGCAACAACGCCTCGACCTCTTTCGCTTGGCCGCGTCCACCGGCCTTTCGATGGACGCAGGACGAGGCGAGTTTGATCGCAAACCAATCCAACGGCTTGGCAAACGTTCCATGCACGGCGCAACTTACGCCCGTTTCGTCGCCGCGACAAACGATTCCAACTTCGCCCGCGCCGCACCGCCGTCAATCAACTGCGCCGCCAACGCCCAGCCGCTCGGAAAATCCGGCGCTTGCTCCGCTGTCACCAGCGCGGCGGCGGCGTTCAACAACACGATGTCGCGCTTCGGGCCGCGATCTCCGCCGGCGAGGATGTTGCGGATGATCTGCGCGTTGGTCGCCGGGTCGGCGCCTTCGAGGTGGCGCAACGTCGGCGCCGAAATCTGGATGTCGGACGGACGGTATGGGAAGGTTTTCTCGGATACCTCGACGCGTCCACCCCACAACTCGGCGACGTGATTCGAGCCGAGCGTCGTAAACTCGTCGAGTCCGTCGCCGTGCACGACCATGGCGTGCTTCAGGTCGAGCAGGCGAAGCACCTCGGCGTATTTCTCGACCAGCGCGCGGTCACACACGCCGATGACCTGGTGCGTTGGCCGCGCCGGGTTCACCAGCGGGCCGAGGATGTTGAAAATGGTGCGCTGCTTTCGCTCCGCCAGTTTCTTGCGAACCGGCGCGATCTTCTTGAACGACGGATGATAGAGCGGCGCAAAGAAAAACGTCAGCCCCGTCTCCACCAGACACCGGCGCGCGGCATCAGGCGATATTTCGATGTCGGCACCGAGCGCGGCGAGCACGTCGGCGCTGCCGCACTTGCTGGTAATGGCCCGGTTGCCGTGCTTGGCCACTCGCACGCCCGCCGCCGCCGCGATGAAAATGACGCACGACGAAATGTTGAACGTGTGCGCCATGTCCGCGCCGGTGCCGACGACATCGAGCAGGTCGCCGCTGATCCGCGGGTCCACGG
The DNA here is from genome assembly GCA_016871575.1 of Verrucomicrobiota bacterium. GTDB lineage: Bacteria > Verrucomicrobiota > Verrucomicrobiia > Palsa-1439 > Palsa-1439 > CAIKAP01. Next base: position 2,119 of record VHCW01000088.1, on the reverse strand, counting down.
CGCGCGCGCGCAACTCCATTGCGAACGCCGCGATCTCCTCTGCCGTCTCGCCTTTCTGGGCAAGTGCCGTGAGAAAGTCCGCCTTCGCGTCCTCGCCGATGCCATCGTCAAGCAACGCCGACGTCGCCGCAGCGACATCGTCGCGCGACAAATCAGCGCTTGCCCTCAATTTCATTGTCAGTTCGTTCATCGCGGCGCTATCCTATCGCAACCGTGAGCGCATCGCCACATTTCTCCGCGGCTGCCGCCGGCGACCTTCTCGTCGGCACCGCCGGCTGGAGTTATACGGACTGGGAGGGCGCGGTCTATCCGTCGCGGTGCGCGCCGCAGGAGAAACTGCGCGCGGTCGCCGAGCATCTCGACTGTGTCGAGGTGGACAGCTCGTTTTATCGCCCGCCCACCGCGAAGACGACGGCAAACTGGCTCCGCATCACATCGCAGCGTCCGCAGTTCCGGTTCCTGGCGAAAGCGTGGCGGCGATTCACACACGAACGCGCGTCAGCGTGGTCGGAGGCCGAGTTTGCGCTGTTGACCGGCGGCTTGGCGCCGCTGCGTGAAGCAGGCCGGCTCGATGCGCTGCTGTTCCAGTTCCCGTGGTCGTTCCGCTGTGAGCCGCGCAACCTCGACTGGCTGGCGCGCATCGCGGACGCCTTTGACGGTTGGCCGGTCGCGGTCGAAGTGCGACACGATTCGTGGACGGCGGAGTTTTTCCGTGAGCGGCGGCTGATTTACTGCAACGTGGACCAGCCGGCGTTGCCGCACTGTCTTGGCCCCACGGAGATCGTGACGAGCGCGACCGGTTATTTCCGGTTCCACGGGCGGAACGCGAAGAACTGGTTTCGCGAGGAGACCGTGTACGGCGCGCGCTACGATTACCTCTACGCCGAGAGCGAACTGGACGAGTTGCTGGCGCGGATGCGGCGCGCGGCGGCGAAGACGCAGCGGACGTTCGCCGTGTTCAACAACCACAAAGACGCAAAGGCGTTTGCCAACGCCTTGCAGTTGAAGGCGCGCGCGCGACCCGGCGCGCCGGTGCCCGCGCCATCGTCGCTGGTCGCGCGATTCCCGCAATTGCAGGGACGAGTCACGCCGTCCGGCGCGGAACAATTGCCGCTGGTGTAAAAGGCGTTGCAAAGCGGCGCGGCTCTCCGTACTCTGTGCGCGATGTTCAAGCGAATTTTGGTTCCAACAGATTTTTCGGCAGCGTCGAACTCGGTGTTTCCCTGCGCCACGACCATTACGCAGGCATTCGGCGGAAAATTGTACTTGCTGCACGTCATGCCGCCGTCCTCGGTCAAGGAACCCGAGCGGCTTGGTGATTTTCCGCCGCTGGATTCGTTCGCCCACGCGAATCTGGACACAGAATTCAATCCGCCGCTGCAACCGGAAATGCCCTCGACGAAATTGTACCTCTACGACACGAGCACGCCGCGGATGATCGTGGACGTGGCGCAGGAACGCCAGATGGACCTGATCTGCATGGCCGCCACCAGCCAGCGCTCGGACCTGACGTGGTGGTCGGCGGGCAAGACGGTCGAACGCGTCATCGAGCGCGCGCCCTGTTCGGTGCTGTGCCTGCGCGGTCAGCCGATCAAGGAGAAAGAATGGAAACGGCCTTCCTTCCATCACGTCGCGCTGTTGACCGAGCTCGGCGGGCAACAGGAAGCGCTGCTCCAACGGGTCATCCCCTGGGTCAAACGATTCAACAGCGTGCTTCACATCTTCCCGCTGCAAAGCGGCCGACGCACGGAATCCGGCCAACAAACGGCCTTGCGCGAGCTTTGCCAGCTTCAGGAAGTCAATGCCAATGTCCTGCTGTTCTCCGATCCAAAACACCGGATGCAGAACCTCATGAATTTCCTCAACGACACCCCGATTGGACTCATCGTCATGACGCCGCGCACGCGCGCACGCTTCAGCAACCGGCTCGTCAGCGACATCCTTGTCCGCCTGCTGCGCATCGCCAAATGCCCGGTGCTCCTACTGCGCTAGCCCATTTGTTTCACCGTACGAAAGGTTGTGATGGTTTTTCGATTTGATTGAGGCTCTGAACCCTCTGCCCAAGAGTCATCAGCAGTTTCAAAGGACGACGGCCTCTGCGGAGGCCGCGTCGGGCGGG
>VHCW01000087.1 GCA_016871575.1 Verrucomicrobiota bacterium | reverse complement strand
GGGCAACTTTCCGTCCTTTCGCATCAAACAACGCGCGGCTTTGCCCGTTGAAAATCAGGTCGGCGCCCGTGCCGAACCAATCCACCAAACGATGTTGCCGGCTTCGATCCATCATGTACCGGCCCAGCAGCGCGCCGTGTTCGTCCAGAATCAACAACGGTTGTTGTCCCCACGGCTGGTGAGCGATGTCCACCACCAGTTGACGGCCCGGCAATTCGGGATCGAGCTTGCCGAAGAAGACCGACTCGAAGTGCAGCCCCGTGACGCGCCAGATGATTTTGCCGGCGCCGTCGAGCATCGTCATCTGGTTTCCGCCACAATGCGTGACCAGTAATCGTTTGTCTTCCGCCCGCGGACCGGTGCGGAAGAGACGAATCGCATCCGCATGACCGCCCAACGGCCTGCCATCAGTCGAGGGAATCGTCCAGCGAACGCTGCCGTCGCTGTTGAGCATCGCAAACCCCGCCATGATTTCATCGCGTCCGTCGCCGTCGAGGTCCACCGCAAACGGTTGGTGCGCGGTCCGGTATCCGCCGGGTTTTGGCGATGTCCATAACAACCGGCCGCCCTCATCGTACGCCCAAATCTGGTCATAGCGCGATTTCACCAAGATGTCTGCCGCGCGCTTCTTGCCGGTGAGGTTGCAGAAATAAATGCAGTCCGAGGCGCGAGCCGGTATCGAGAACTGCGTTTTCTCGCGTCCGGTCGCGCCATCGAGGACAACCACTTTTTTGTCCGCTGCGACAACAACCTCGTTGCGACCGTCGCCGTCCAAGTCGTAAATCTGGCAGGCGACATCGTGAAAAATGGCGTTCCTTGCGTCCGGGTTCCCCCACTTCCACAGCACGGAGCCATCGAGCCGGTGCACGATGACCGAGGAGGTGAAATGCGCCCCCAGCGGCCCCGCATTCTTGGCGCTGACAAGTTCCGCTGCACCGTCGCCGGTCAGATCGCCCACGGTCAACCAGCCGCCGCGATACGCAGGGCCGAGCTTGACCGTATAGCACGGCTGAATAACGGGAACTCCTTCGTTGGACAAATCCTTCTCATGGACATCGAACCGCAACGGTTTCGCACGTGACAGGTCGTTCTCTGCCGCGACGACAGCCAACGCCGCGAAAACAACTGCTGCCCCCAGCGTAAGTTTCACAATCACTTTCAATTTGTCTCCGATGGCAATTCAAACGGGTTCCAGCCGGCGCGCTCAAATTTGCCCTCCGCCGGCACGAGTTTGCGCAGCAACGACGCCGTGGCCGTGCGCACCAAGGAACTTTCCGCCTGTTTCAACTTGAGCGCCGTCTGGTCTTTCGACCAGACGCAGGCGGCCGTATAAGGCAGGGTCGGGATGCTTTGGACAAGGTGATGCCATGTCGTCATCAGCAGGCCGCTCTGGTTGGCCGCAGCAGCCTTGGCCAACGTCTGAATGTTGGCCGGCGAGTCCCACGGACAGGCCAGCACCTCGAAGCCGCGCCCGCGGAAATGCGCCACCGTCGGCACGTCGCCCTTGGTCACTCCGTAGTGCCAATCGGCAATGACAATCTTCCGCGAAATCCGATCCAGCGCCAGATGCGTCGGCATCGCCGGCGTGCCGTTGGCGGCAAAACCCGACGGCCATTTCCCGCGCTCCAACAACGTGTCCCCCCACATGATCGCGCGACGACCGCGCTTCTCCAAGTGCGCGGCCAGGTTGTTGACATGGTCCGCCAGAAGCGCCACGGGATCGGGTTGACGACAACGGTCGCATGTCGCGTGCGAATACGCCTCGTCGCAACCGATATGGAAATACTGCCCCGGCCCGGCAAACGACATCAGTTCGTCAGCCACGCGCCGCAATAGGTCTTGCGTGCGCGGATTGCTCAGGCACCACGTCCAACCGTCCGGCTCGAACAACGGCGCCAGTTTCGGATGCTGATCGAGCACGACGTGCCGTCCATATCGGACGCGACTGCCCGAGGCGTGTCCCCACATGTTGAACATCGGGATGACTTCCAATCCCATGCCCCGCGCAATGCCAACGAGCCTTCCCGCCTGCGTTTTCGTCCACGCCTCCGGCCACGACAATTCCTTCAAGGCATCAAGCTGCAGCATCCCCCAGAACTCAAGCACAACATGGGTGAACTTCAGGAACGCCGCGAGCCGAATCGCCTTCTCGATCATCACCGGCGATGTCTCGCGAAAAATGCAAAGGTGCAGCCCGCGGAACTTCAACGCCGGCCAGTCGTGGATTTCCACGTGTGGCACGGCGAAGCTGAGATCGTCGCGGGGCTGCAACAATTGAAGCATCGTGAACCAAGCGTGTCGCATCGCGGTTGCGTCCACGGCGCTCGCCGCGATGCCGGCGGCGTTGGCGTTCAATGCGTAGGTGTCGTTCGGGTCGCGCTGTGGCGGTTGCCCGCCGCCAAGCAGAAACTCGAATGGCTTGACGGATGGTTGCCGCACGACATCCAATTTCACCCCGCCAAGTGTGAATCGTTGCCACGTTTCCTTCATCATCGCCAACGCGCCCGCGTCGCAATCACGTCCCACAACAAGCCGCGCGCGTTTGCTGAGGCGCAACATGCCATTGCCCCACGCGATCTTGTTCGGATAGGGGTGAATGATTCTGGGCGACACATTCTCCATGCCCCACGCATGCCGCCCCAACAACAGCATTCCCGTGCTCGCCGCCGCCGCCTTCAGAAAATCACGCCGAGAAAAATCACATGGGTTCATTCTGTCATCCTCCGCTGTTACTTGTTACAACTGACAGAAGACGCCGGCGCGCCATCGGCGAACTCGACGGTCAATTGTTTCGAGTCGAGTTTGATGGAACGGCTTTCGGCGCCTTCGACGCGCAAGAACGGTTCCACCGAGGCGGGACACACGGTATCGTTGATGACGACATCCGTGTTGTTCACCAAACGCAACGCCGGGCCTTTGGCCGGCCGGATGTCCACTCCGCTCAGGCGCAGGCCGCTGACCCAGGCGGACACCAACCCGCGCTTGGCTGTCACCGTCACATTCTCGAAAGTCACGTCGCGTATCCGATTGTCTGCCAGCCCGGCCAAATCAATCGCCGTGTCCGCCTGTTCGCAGGTGATGTTGCGCAGATGGAAACCACGGAGCACCGGCTGCGCCTTCGTCGCGGGGTCAATCACCGACCGGTCGCCATAGCGAAGCGTGATATCCACCGCCTTCATCCGAATCTTTCCCATCCGCACGTTCTGAACCCAGACGTTTTCCATGAAGCCGCCGCGCCCCGGCAACGATTTGATGCGCACGCCGCGATCCGTGCCGTCGAACTCGCAATCATACACAAAGACGTTGCGGATACCGGCCGACATTTCGCTGCCGAGCACCACGCCGCCATGACCGCGCTTGGTTTTGCAACGCCGGATGATAATGTTTTCGCAAGGACGCCCCACGCTCCAACCGTCCTCGTCGCGCCCGGCCTTCAAGCAGATGCAATCGTCGCCCGTGTCGAGCAGGCAATCCTCGATGAGCACATTTTTGCAGGAGTCGGGATCAATGCCGTCATTGTTCGGTCCTTTGGCGATGATGCTGACCTTGCGGACAATGAGATTCTCGCATGTGACCGGGTGGATGTTCCACGAAGGGCCATCGAGCAGCGTGAATCCTTCGAGCAACACATTGCGGCAGTCAATCGTCTGGATGAACGGCGGTCGGACGCCGTCGGCTTCGGTGCCGAAGACGCGTTGCTCCACCGGCACGCGCTGGGCGCCCATCTCAAAGAGCCGGGCCATGCCCGGTTGTTTCTTCTTCCACGGCCACCAGACATCGCCCTGACCGTTGAGCGTGCCGGTCCCGGTCACGGCGACATCGGTGCAATCGCGCGCGTAAATCAAGGGCGAATAGTTGTAGCAACGCACGCCGCCGCGCTGGATATACACCACCGGCAAATAATCGCTGTAGTTCCGGCTGAACCGCAGTTCCGCGCCCTCGGCCACGCGCAGTTCCACCTTGCTGCGCAAATGGACCGGCCCGGTCAGCCACACGCCCGCCGGCACGAGGACGCGTCCGCCGCCGGCTTTTGCGCACGCGGCGATGGCGGCGGCAATGGCTTTTGTGTTGAGCGTTTCGCCGCCGGAGACCGCCCCGAATTTGCGAATGTCAAAGGTTCGCGCGGGAAATCTCGGAGCAACCGGCGCCGTCATCGGGAAAGGCAGCTTCGGCTCCGACGATTCAACCGGCGGCGCCATCCGGCTGAATGCGGCCGCAGAGAACATGACAGCGGAAGTCTTGAGAAACGCGCGACGGGAAGATGATGTATTCATGGTGTTGGGATGATTGTGTCGCCGGAACACCGTTTGTGTCAAACAAAGTTCGCCAGGATTTCCAGGATTCCCCGGTCAAGCGAGCCGAACCGGCGAATGAGGTCGCGACGGATTGCATCGACTTCATCCGACGGGACATACTCCGAGACGCACCGATACCGGCCCGTTCGCCGGCCCACGATGAAGTTTTCCCGGTCGGACGCCTCCAAGTTGAGGAAACACTCAATCGGCTCCAGCATTCGCTGTTTCTCCTCCGGCAGTTTTCCGGCCACGTCTTCCAGAAGATTCATCATGTGGTCGCTCTGCACCGTGCTCGCAATGCCGTCCAGCCGTTCGAGGCAAGCCTTGATTTCACGGACTTTCTCCTCTTCAGTGATGGGCACCCATTGTCCTTCTGTCATCATCTGATGCAGCAGCGTGCCCGGCACCGGCACCGTGCTGCGAATCCGAATGAACGTCGGGTTGATCGCAACCAGCACCTTGGCCGACTCGACAGCATGTTCTTCGGACAACTCTCGTCCTCCAAGACCCGGCATGAAGTACTCCGAGAGTTCCATCCCGGCGTCCATGACATGCCGGCCCGACCGAATCTGTTCTTCTTGCGTGACGCCTTTTTGGACAAGTGAAAGAACGGCATCGGAACCCGATTCCATGCCGATGTGCAGCCGATTCAGCCCGGCGGCCCGCAACGCCTTCAACTCGTCCGGCGACTTGCGGCTGACGGTCTTGGCCCGCGCATACGAGGTAATGCGAGCGATAGTCGGGAAAGCTGCTCGCACATAATTCAGTATCCCCACCAACTGTTTCGTGCGCAGCACCAACGCGTCAGCGTCCTGCAAGAAAAGGCTTTGCAGACCATGGCGCATCCAAAACGCCATCTGCCGCGCGCAGCCTGTGTCAGCGTTGATGTTCGCACCACATCGAAGCGCGTCTGCGATGGCCGCCATCGCGTCAATGTCCCTCTTGATCTCGTCCACCGTCCGAATTGAAAACTCCTCGTGCTTGTACACCGGGCAGAAGACGCACTTGTTCCAGTGACAGTTGCGAGTAACCCTGAGCAGGATACTCGCCGCTTCGCTCGGTGGCCGGATCGGCCCGGTTTCAAAGGAGATCATGGCAGGGATGCGACAAGTTTCCGCGTCTGCTCAAGTGTCTGCCGCAAACTTGCAGCCGAACGCACTCGTTTTGGCGCCATCTCAGCCAGCGGCGTGTCGTAGAAACGATCTTGAATCGCTTTCTTCGACGCCGAGCGCGCCTTCGGATTCTTCCGCCAGTACTCGTCCAGTTCCGGCTGATAAACATAGCGGACGAGTTCGTATTGATGAGCGCGGCAATAGTTGTTCTCCGAGTTGCCCTTCAACGTCTGCTCGGTGTGTGGGTTGATGCGCGGAGCGACGCCGCCAAGTTCACCGGCACACTCCAGTCGCTTCATGGTCGCGTGAAGCGAGAAGTCGTCGCTGAGCGCCAGCAAATCGCCAAGCTGTTGCATCAGCCCCTTGCTGACGCTTTCATTTTGCTTCAACAACGACGCCTTCAACGCGCGGTTGATGATCGTGCGAGTGATGTCAATCGCGTCGCGCCGCCAGAGTTCGTTGGCGTATCCGGCCGTTGCTGACTGTGCGAGCCGCTCCAGAATCGCCGGTGCTTCGCGCAACGGGACCATGATCCTCTGGTATTCCGCAGCATGAAGTTTAACGCGTTCATCGGTGAGGTTCGTGTATTCGGAGCTCGTGAGAATTCGGAAGTGCGGATCGAACTGCACGGCCAATCCCGACGGCTTCTGGCCTGCTCCCACGTGCGTCCAATGATGCGTGCCAGCGATGGGCACAAAGGGTCGCCAGACTTCTTCCATGCTTGCCACGAGCGCGGACGGATAACGAACCGAGCAAAAGCGGCTGACAAATGCGTTCGCATCGAGCAAGTCAGGACGCCAGCCGTTGGCGGCAAGGTATTCCAGCAGCAAGGTATTGCTGTGCGAAATCTCCGGCCAGAGCACGAGGCCGAGGCATTGCGGGTCTTGGACGGCTTCGCCGATGCGCTCTTGCAGGATGCGATAGTCCTCGCGCATATCGCTGTCGCCGGCGAACGCGTGGAACACGCCGAAGATCCACGGGAATTTCTTGTAGGCGTTCCAGTCGTGATACGTCTTCCGATCAAGCTGGTCGGCGGTGTAGTCGAGCAGGATGGTGCGCTGCGGATCGAATTCCTTGAGGAGATTCTGCACGTCCTCGTTCTTCCACTTGAACATCAAGTCCCAACTCGCAATCAACAGCGGCGCGTCCGGATGCCGCCGCCGCAGGACCTCCTGAATCTTGCGATACGCATGAAGTTTGCGCTGAAGGTTCTCGCGCTCGTCGGCGCCGAATGTCCGCTCGGCCAAGCCGATGGTGTGAAACATCCGCGGCTCACCAAACTCGCGGATGTGCGTCTCGGTCAGTTTCCAGTAAGCTTCCCACGTCCGTTCGTGCTCGATGTCCCAGATGGCGTGCGTGGAGAGCGTGTAGCCCGTTTTCTGGTCACGTGTCACCGGGAAATCGGGATACTTCTTCATGAACGAACCCGGCGTGTGCGAATACCAGTGCGTGATGGTGCCGGTGTCTTCGGGATGAATCAGGCCGCGCTCGCGGGCGTAGGCGAGCACGCGCTTGCGCAACTCACCGCGATACTTCAATGGCCAGAACGACGTGCGGTCGTCATAGGAGCGCGGCTTGGCGTCGGGATCCACGCCGTCTTCCGGGGGATACGGCAGACCAAACGCGCGTTGGAAGAGGTCGTCAATCCCCGTGCGTAGCATGAAGAGATTAAACCGCTTCTTCAGCATCCAATCTATCTCACGTTTCCAATCCTCGAAGTCCCACATCTCAGCGTGAAACCGGTGAGGCCCGCGATGAGCAAAGTAGCGCAACCCTCGATACTGGAAATGTGGTCGTTCCGTGAAATCGCAGCCGGCCAACTCGACGCTCGCGCGTTTCGGAATCACGTCACCATCCCAGAAATACTCCACGCCGGCTTTCTTTCGGAAGAAATCATAGACTGCATAGATCGTTGAGCGTCCCATGCCGCCGGCAAGAATCAGGATTGATCGCTCCCCATCCCTCAACGAAAGGATGCGATAGTCATCCGTGCCGTAGCGAATGCCAAGATTCTCGATGCGCGCCTGCAAAATGAGCCGGTGAACGACAGCATTCGCCGCGTCGGAACCGATGAGAACGATGTCACCCGTCGGTAGCTTCCCATTGTCGGGCACAGACCGCGGCTTCGCGCCAGTGACCTTCTCCCACATCTCGCAAAACACGTCACCGGCGACGCGGTAGGCAGGCTCGCCTGCCGATGGGACAATGACGGTGGGCGTTCGAGCTTCCGCAACGCTGATGAACGCCATCAGCAGCAAGCAATGCATCTTCATTTCTTGGCTCCCCGCTGCAACAGCGCGGTTGTGTAGAACTCATACGATGCCGCTTTGTCCGGCACATCTATCACATGAACCGTGAACCGCGCAGGCAAACCGTGCTCGGGCAGGTGCTCGCGGAAATAAGCGGCGTAGGCGCGCGCGTAAGCTGCCTGCAACCGTCCAATTTCCGCAGCATAGCCGGCGGGATCAGAAATCGGGCTGGGCGCTTTCGGCTGGCAGCCGAACGCGTGCATCTCGATGAAATCCAGTTCCGCAATCGAATCGCACACGCCGGCTTCCTTCAACCAACTCTCCCAAGTCTGGAAGACGCGCGGGATTTCCTTGTCAGGATCCATCGTGGCCGTGTCGGACAGACCAAGGTTGCGCGTGGCCGATTCACCGCCGGTCAGGCCGGCGAGATACACTTTGAGGTCGCCGTCCGGCAACACCTCCGTCACAACGAATGAAAAGACAGGCCGGTTGGCCCGGTAGTAGTAGGTCAATTTACCGCGTCGTTTGATGTCGAATGCCATGGTGTCTCCTTTCTACAGCAACATGCCGCCGTCCACGTAGAGCGTTGTGCCGGTGATGTAGTCCGATGCGGGCGATGCCAATAACAACACCGCGCCAACCACGTCCTCCGGCTCACCGACGCGACGGCTGGGAATCTTCGCAAGCACTTTGTCTCGATACGCGGGATCGGCGAGCCTTGGGCGCGTATCGTCGGTCAGGATCGCGCCGGGCGAGACGCAGTTCACTTGAATCCCCTTCTCCGCCAATTCGAGCGCCAGCGATTTCGTCAGCATCACGAGACCGGCCTTGCTAATATTGTAAATGGAGTTGTTCACCATCGCCCGCACGTCGTGGACGCTGGAGATGTTGATGATCTTGCCCGACTTCTGCGCCGCCATCACGCGTGCGACAGCCTGCGACAGGAAATAAATCCCCTTGAGGTTGACGTCCATGGTTTCATCCCACGCCTTTGCGGTGGCGTCGAGGAACGGTTCCCGGCGCGTCATCGCCGCGTTGTTGACGAGGATGTCAATCCTCCCAAATCGCTCGTGCGCTGCCCCAACGAGCCGCTCGTGTTGTGCGAGGTCGCCCACGTCAGCCTGCACCGCAACCGCCTCGCCGCCGGCAGCGCGAATCTCGCTGACGACTTCCTCTGCCGCCGCGCCTTTGGAGACGTAGTTGACAACCACGGACACGCCCTCGCGTGCCAGCCCAATGGCAATGGCGCGTCCAATGCCGCGCGACGCCCCAGTCACGATGGCAACACGGCCCTTGAGATCAAATGAAGTTTTGGAGTTCATAAGCAGAGGGGGAAACCACGGAACACACAGAATACACGGAAGCACGGCATGACATGGTTTCTTCTGTGTCTTCCGCAGTAATTCACCGGACAATCCTTTCAATTTCAACTTTCGGGTAATGGCCGAAGTTCACCAGCAATCCGAGGCGATGGCCAGTGGCTTTTAGGTAGTTGTGTACCTGCGCGCGATGCTCATCAGCGAGCGCGGAGACAGCCTTCAATTCAACCACAATCTTGCTGAAGCAAATCAAGTCGGGCTGATACTCCGTCCGCAGCTTCTGGCCTTTGTATTCCAACTCTAGCTTCGGTTGCGGCACAAACTGCACGCCTCGCAGCCGAAGCTCAATCTCCAGACACTCCTGATACACAGCTTCGAGAAACCCGCATCCCTTCTCCTTGTAAACCTCGAAGCATGCCCCACGCAAAACGAACGTTTCCTCCTCATACAGCAGTTCTTTCTCGTTCATCTCTTCTCCTTTCCGTGTATTCCGTGTCTTCCGTGGTTTCACATTCCTCCTACAATCGGATACCAGTCTAGCCGGCGCGGGTCTTGATGGAAACGGGCGTAGTAGTCGCCCTTCTCGGCATAGTAGCGCTCGTATTTCGCCATCTTCTCCTCGTCGAGCACAACGCCGAGACCGGGGCCGGTCGGCACGCGCACGCAACCGTCCTCGTACCGCATCTTGCCGCCGACAATGATATCGTCGGTCAGGTAATTATAAATCGCGTCGCCGGCGAAGTGCATTTCGGGGATCGTACACGCCGTGTGGAGCATCGCCGCGAGTTCGATGCCGAACTCCGCGCCGCTGTGCATTCCGACGCCGAGGTTGAACGTCCGCAGCACGGCGCAGAGATCCTTCACGCCACGCGGACCTTCCCAGTAGTGAAGATCGGTCAGCACCACGTCCACCGCGCCGAGACGAATTGCCGGGCCGAGGTCGTCGAACTTGGCAGGATACATGTTCGTCGCAATCGGGATGCGCACCTGTCGTCGCACCGCCGCGAGTCCTTCGATACCCCACGCCGGGTCTTCGTAGTATTCGAGGCCGAGCGGTTCCAGTCGGCGACCGATCTGCACGGCGGTCGCGACGCTCCAAACTCCGTTAGCGTCAATGCGCAGGCCGAAGTTCGGCCCCATGCGCTCGCGGCAGAGTTCCATCACACGCACTTCGATATCAGGGTCAACGACGCCGCCTTTCATCTTCACCGTCTTCACACCCAGTTCGGCGTGGAGTTGCTCGCACTGCTCGACCAAATCCTCGGCGCACGTGTCATCACCGCCGCCGGGCCGGTCGTAGCGCCAACTGATCTCGCCCATCAACGCCACGCGGTCGCGCACCGCGCCGCCGAGCAGGTCGCACATCGGACGTCCGAGCGCCTTGCCTTGGATGTCGAGGCAGGCGATCTCGATCGCGCCGTAGAGACGGGCGTTGGAGAGATAGTAGATGCTCCTCAACACCTTGAGCTTGATGACTTCGAGGTGGAACGGGTCGAGGCCGACGATGCGCGGCTTGAGTTTCATCAATGCGCCACGCTGGTCGCCCCCGCCGACTTCGCCGAAGCCGACGATGCCTTCGTCGGTGACTAATTCGAGCACGTTGCGGATGAAGTAGCCCGGATGAACGCCCGTATTGTGTCGCAACTGGCAGGTGGTCGGAATCGCCACCGTGCGAACTTTCATGTCAATAATCTTCATTGCATCGCACGGATTACTTCAACGAGCCGCGCCACAATCACATCGAGCAACCGCTTGCCCTTCTCCGCTGTCGCGAGTTCCGCGTAACCAACGCCGCCGTGTTCCGTTTGCGCTTTCATGTCTGACGGAACGTACACGCCGCGCAACGCCTTTGGCTGCCGCGTGGCCCGCAGGTCGTTGTGGATCGCGTCGCGACGGACCAAATCCGGACGCACGGCCAGCAGCAACGAAGTCTCGACTTCGCACGCATGACCGATTCCTTTCAGGAAACCTTCGGCGATCTTCGCTATTTCCTCGTTGGCCACGTCCCAGTAATTCGCGCCGCAGAGTTGCGCATCGGGAAACTCCATCGCAAGCTGGCGCAGGGCGAGATGAAAACCATCCTTGTTGCCGCCGTGGCCGTTCAGCACGAACTGTCGTTTGAAGCCGTGCCGCAGCAGGCAGCGCATCGGCTCCGCGACGAGTTTGATATAGGTCTCGTTCTCCGCGCTCAGCGTCCCCGCCATGCCGAGATGATGCAGGGACGCGCCGAGCCACTGCACCGGCAGCAGCAACACATCTTTCGGCAACGCCGCCTCGACGCGGTCGGCGATGGCGCCGCACAGGATTGAGTCGGTGAAAAACGGCAGATGCCGGCTGTGTTGTTCCAGCGCGCCGATGGGATAAACAACGATCACATCGCGTTTGAGTTTCGCCACGTCAGGCCATGTCAGGTCAGCTAGTTTCATGTTCCTCCTACAATCGGAAACCATTCCGGACGGTGCGGGTCTTGGTGGAAACGCGCGTAGTAATCGCCCTTCTCTTCAAAATATTTCTCATAGCGTCGCATCTTCCCCTCATCGAGTTTCACGCCGAGGCCGGGGCCGGTCGGCACGGCGATCTTGCCGTCCACGTATTTCATCAGGCCGCCCTCGATGATGTCGTCGGTGAGGAAGTGGTAGTGGGCATCGCCGGCAACGTGCATTTCGGGAATCGTCGAGGCCGTGTGCAACATCGCCGCCAATTCGACCCCGAACTCCGCGCCGCTGTGCATCGCGACGCCGAGATTGAACGTGCGGCAGACCGCGACCAAGTCCTTCACGCCACGCGGGCCTTCCCAGTAGTGCAGGTCGGTCAACACGATGTCCACAGCGCCGAGTCGGATCGCCGGGCCGAGGTCATCGAACTTGTTCGGATACATGTTGGTCGCAATCGGAATCCGAATCGCTTTGCGCACGGCTGCGTTCCCTTCGAGTCCCCACGCCGGGTCCTCGAAGTATTCCATGTTCACCGACTCCAGCCGTCGTCCGATGCGAGTCGCCGTCGCCACCGACCACGTGCCGTTCGGATCAATCCGCAACCCGAACGACGGCCCCAGCCGCTCCCGGCAGAGTTCGACGACGCGCGCTTCTTCATCGGGCGGCATCACGCCGGCTTTGAGTTTCATCGAGTTCACGCCTAGCGTCTCGTGCAGTTCCTCGCAGAGGTCGGCCATGTCCTCAGCGGTCTTGTCATCGCCGCCTTGCGGACGGTCGTAGCGCCAGAACAGATACGCGATCATCGGAATCGCATCGCGCACCCGGCCGCCGATCAAGTCCGACATCGGCCGGCCGAGCGCCTTGCCTTGGATGTCGAGACAGGCCATCTCGATGGCCGCGTAGAGGCGCGAGTTCGAGAGGTAATAGATGCTCCGCAGCACCTTGAGCTTGATGATTTCGAGCTGAAACGGGTCGAGGCCCATGATGCGCGGCTTGAGTTTCAGAATCGCGCCACGCTGGTCGCCGCCACCGACTTCGCCGAGGCCAACGATGCCTTCGTCGGTCACGATTTCGATGATCGTGCGGAGGAAATAACCGGGATGAACGCCGGTGTTGTGGCGCAACTGCGTATTGAGCGGGATGGCCACGGTTCGGGCTTTCAGGTCTATGATTTTCATTTTGTTTTTCCTTGTTGAACACTCATCGTGACAGTGCCCCGCCACGGTTTGCCGCGCTCCAGCACGGCAAAACCGGTGTCCGGCACGCCACGCGCGTGCAAATTGAATGCGTCCGTGACGCATGTGTACGGCTCGAAACAAATCACGTTGCGTTGCGGAGCATACACGACCCAATGACGGAATGCATTATCAGCCTGCATCCGCACTTCCCACTCTGCGTCTCGCAACACACAGGCATCGCCGGTCGCACTGGTGAACACGTCATCGAGTTTTACATCGCCGAGCGCACGCTGCTTCAACCACTCCGAGGGCAATCGTTTGCCCGTCGGGATGCAGTCAGGCGTCAACTCCATCCGCTGACGACACGGCACTTGAATCTCACAACGCGCCCGCGTCCCTGCCGGCGTCAGCGGCAACGGATGATACGGATGCACGCCGAACCCGAACGGCATCGGCTCGGTGCCGAGGTTCTCCGCCACTGCTGTCATCGTCAACGACTGACCTGCGAGCCGGTAGGTCACCGTGAGCCGGCACGGCCACGGCCAGAATTTCTTCAACAACGGATTCGACTCCGTCTCAGTCACACCGGTTACCCACGCGCCGTTGTCAGTGCCGCGCGCCGTGACGCGCCACGGCTGATTGTGAACGAACCCGTGAATGGCGTGTCCTTTGCCATCTTTTACGCGATACGTTTTTCCGTTGAAGGTGAACTCACCATTCGCGATCCGATTCGGGAACGGAAACAAAATCGGCCAGCCGAAACCCGCACCGCCCTTCTGTAAGGCGGACGGATCCACGGGCGGCGCAAGAAACTCGATGTTGCCAACTGCGAATCGCGCGCAGTTGAACCCCGCCTGCGGCAACACGACCGCCATCGCACCGGTAGAGCCGTCCCGCAAGACGATTTCCGTGCTGCGCTGCTCGACTGAGTATGGCAGGGCGGCCAGAACCGCAGTCCCAGCCAACCAAAATATCCCGACTAGCTTTGCTTCGCGCGCTGATGTCATGGTGTAAAACCGTAGTGTCGCAGCTTGGCCGTGAGCAGTCCATTCAAGACCGTCAGGTCTTTTGGATGGACCGAGATCAGCCGTTTCCCTTCCTGCTGATAGAGCATCTGCTTCTTGTACATGCTCATCTTGTATTGGGGCGTGTCCAAACCCCAGTATTCAATATACATATCGAACTCCGGGAGATAGAAGTCCGGACGGATCTGGAACTCCGCGATGATCCGAAACTTGGCATCGTACCGGTACGCGATGCCGTGCGCTGTCAGCCAGTCGGCGATGCGCCGCTCGCCCTCCGACTGCACCACCGTGCCGTCGCGCGCTTCGATGGTCTTGTTGATCTCGACTTGCGTCTCGAAGTTTCGCCGCGCCAAGAACACCTCGTCGAAACACCGGTCGCAGAACACGCGCTGGAACATCTGCTCTGAGCGCGCGTACTCGTCTGCTGTCACCGTCGCATTGCACCGCTGGCACCGCTGCTCGGCTGCCGCTGCCGCAATCCGCACCGCTTCCTCGATGAACGCTGCCGCCGCAGTAGCATCACGACGGATATAATCCTTCTCCGCCGGATTTCCGGCCATATCGCGCAGATCGTGCAAACACCCTTGCGCCGCTGCGCCGTATGCCTTCAGCGCCTTGATCGCATACTGCCGTGTCTGCGGGTGCGGATCACGGCGCGCCACCGGCGCGAGCGCGGCCACTGCGGCTGCCTGATCCACCCCCAGCCACGCCAATTTCCCCAGCGCCGATGCCGCCAACCGCCGCGCATTTGCCGACGATGACCGCAACAGTTCCAACAACTCGTCAAAGGCTCCAACCTCTCCGGTGCGTCCAATCGCCACCGCCCGCTCCGAAAGTTGCTTCTCAAGCTGTCTGTCCATCGGATTTTTCATCGGCGTTGACGAGCGTCAGCGAAGTCAGCCCTGTTTTTCGTGTGGTTTGGTCCAGTTTTCACCGGTAGTAAATCTCCACGCGATCCAGTTCGGCGGCGCCGGTCCAGAGGATTGTGAGTTGCGCGGTGCCGGGCGGGACGGCGGCTTCGTACTCGATCAGCGTCCGTTTCTGGCCGCGAGCGGCGCCGCCGGGCGGAGCTGGCAACGGACGCTCCACGCGCTTCGGCTGAAGTGTTGCATCGCCGGCTTGAAGTTGGAGATCAGCAATTTGCCCACCGGGACAGAACGCAACCACTTTGACCGACTCAATCTTGCCGTGGACTTTGTAGGTCAGCCAGTCGTTGGTGCTGCCTTTGGCGCGGAACAGATACTCGGCGTAAAGCGCGTTGTAGTCGTTGTTCAACGTGAGGCCTTCGGATTTCGCCGCGACACGCGAGAAATCCTGCAACTCGTCCGCAAGGCAGATGCGCTTCACCGTGACAGGACCGACGACGTTCGATGGACGCGATTTCCCGGAACTGTTCCGGGCGGTGACGCGATACGAATATTTCTTGCCGGGACGAGCAGTGGTGTCACTGAACAGCGGACGGTAAGCGATGTCGCCGTCGCGAACATTCGTGGCGATGACCGTCCACGGCTCGCCGCGCTCGATGTCGTAGCCGGTCGCGCCGGCGGAGCCGCGCCACGTCAGCAACGGCACTTCGCCAATCGGCAACAACTCCGGTGCGTCGGGCACGGGCACGGGTGGGACGGGCTTGCCTTCGATTTTGAAAGCGGCTTCGCGCATGGCCTGCATGATGCCGATCTCGCGTTGAGCGTCGGCGCTGGGAAAACCCGGCCAGTGATACGACCAGACAGCGGGATAGGTCATGATCTGGTGCCAATAGAAGCCGCCGTCTTGATGATGGAAGTACATGCTCCAAATAAGAGCGCCGGGGATGGCTGGCTCTGATTGCACGTAGTCGAGGAACTCGCGCAGCTTGTCCACGACGTTGTCGTGCGTGAACATCTTGCCGTCAATGTAGGGGCCGAACTCGCCAATGAAGAGCGGGCGTTCACCCTTAAGTTTTGCAATTTCTTTCTGGATCGCGCCAACCCAGCCGCCCTCGACACCGGGATAATTCCCGTAGAGATGGCGCGTGACGAGGTCAATATTCGGGTCCACGAGCAGCGATTGTCCGGGGCGGTGGCGCGTCTCGGCAACGAGATGATTCTTGTCGAGGCTCTTGATGTACGCCGCCATCTCGCTGAGCCACGCGTCGGGCGCGCTGTGCATTTCGTTACCGAACTGCCAAGCAAGAAGCGCTTTGTCGTTGCGATACCGGTTGACGACGTAGCGAATGGTGGCTTTGTAGTCTTCCTTGACCTGCGGGTCGGTGTAGAACTCGGCGCGTTTCTTGCCGCGATGAGCGGCATACTGGCTGATGCCGCCGAGGTAATCGCCGTACTCGGCGGTGAGATCGAGGATGACGCGGACGTTGTATTTGTTGGCGAGGGCGAAGAGGTGGTCAACACACTTGAACGCTTCCTCGTTGAACTTGCCCGGCCCCAGTACGTAGTGCCACGATTTCGGCTCCTCTTTCGGATCGCGGATGGGCAGGTTCCAAGTGCGGACGACGCGCAGGTTCATCTGGTCGAGCGTTTTGAAGGCGTCTTCCTGCTCCCACGGCGTCGGCAGGTGTAATCGCTCCGGCAGGTAAAGCGTCCAGTCGTACGGCAGGACAAGCCCCGGCATGTTCGCGCCGATGAATCGGAACTCCTTGTCGCCGTCGTAGAGTTTGTTTCCCTTGCGAGTGATGAAGTTCTCGAACGCGCCAGCGTTGGCGGTCAGTGACACAAGTAGGAACAGGATGATGGATTTCTGATTCATGGACGTTTCTTTTCTGGGTATGGTCGAAACTCGAAGCGTGTGGTCCGGCTAAACTCCAGCCAGCGTTGTTGAAGTTGCTCACCCGTCGGTGCGCCGGCGTGGATATAGAGGCCGTAGCGAAGTTGGAGCGGTTTGCCCGGCGCGAGTGTGCGCGGAGCGTCGTAAGTCAGCGATGCGCCCATCCAGCCGTCGTTGCGGACGTGGAAGAACGTCGGATGATTCGGGTTCGCCGGATGATCCATCAGCGTGATGCCTTCCGTGGCAGTGGCGGTGATCGGGCCGGAGTAGTCAACCCAGCGGGCGGTTTTCCAAAGCACGTGAGTCTCGTTCACGCCGCCCTCGGAGTTGCGAATCGTGCCGCCGCCGTCCTTGACGCCGATAGGCTTGGCCATGCGAACGCCGAGCAAGCCGAAAGGCGTTTTACCGAACGTGACTTCGTTCTCTTGCGCCTCCAGTTGGAGATCGAGGGTCAAAAGCCATTCGTTGTCAGGCAACAGTTGCACGCTCGTTCGACGCCGCTCGCGCAACAGCGTCTTGCCCTCCTTGTCAATCCAAGCGTTGAGGCTCTGCACCGCGTCGTCAGCGAGTTCCTCGATGCGCTGATGAACAATCCGCGCACCGGTGCGGTCCGCCCAAAAGCTCGACCCGTTGACATCACTGTGGGAAATCCAGACTGAGAAGTGGTGGCTGTGCCCTTCGGGGTCGTGAGGGTGTCCCATTCGCGTGAGGCTGCGTCCCGACGGACCAATGACAGGAAAAACAAAGGGCCGGTTCAGGTCGGGGCTGAAGTGGTAACGCGCAATCTCAAAGCCATCGCGCTGAAATGAAAGTTGATGGTAGGGCTGCGGCACCGTCTGTAAAGGTGGTGGTCCGGCAGCAAGCAACAGGAGTGAGAGAATCACTTGCATGGTTTTCGTGCAATAAGTTGAGCGGCAAGTTGCTTGAGCACGCCGGCGTTTTCTGGTTTGCCGGCGATGTTCGCGTTCTCTTGCGGGTCGGTGGCGTGCTCATAGAGTTCGGTGGCGACCAACTCGCCTTGTTTGTTGCGCCACTCGACGTAGCGATAACGGTCGGTGCGCATTGCAATGCCTTGGTTGCCGCCCTTCGGGTATTCGCTGAAGGCGACCTTGGTCCACGGCGCTTTCGGGTTGTTGAGCAGCGGGACGACGCTTTGGCCTTCCAGCCCCTTGGTCGGCGGCAGGCCGCAGAGCGCGACAAGCGATGGATAGATGTCCACGAACTCAACCAGCGCGTCGGTCTTTTGCCCGGCGGCTTTCATGCCGGGCGCGGAGACGATGAGCGGGGCGCGGGTAGCGCCTTCGTAGTTGTTGTGTTTGCCGCCCCACCAGTTGTGTTCGCCCATGTAAAAGCCGTGGTCGCCCCAGAACACGATGATCGTTTTCTCGCGCAGTTTCAGACGGTCGAGTTCAGCGAGCAGCCTGCCGACGCAAGCGTCCACGTAGCTGATCGCGGCAAGATAGCCGTGCAGGCATTGACGGCCAAACGCGGGCGTGATGTTCCGGTCCTGCGGCACGTTGCTGTACCAATAGAAATCGTCGCCGGACTTGGCGGCAAACTCCGGTGCGTTCTTTGGCGCGTAGCGATTGCCAGGAATCTTGATGTCGGCGGGATTGTAGAGGTCCCAATATTTCTTCGGCGCGACCCACGGCACGTGCGGATTGGAAAAACCGACAGCCAGAAAGAACGGCTGACCGGGTTTCTTCGCCAACTCGCGCATGGCGACGAGCGCCTCGCGCGTCGTGTCACCATCCAACAATTCGTCGTCGGCCAGATCGGGCGCCTCGAAGGCCGGGCCGCGCGGCACTTTGGCGCCTTTCCTCGGAATCGGCTGACCGCTGGCTTTCAGCGAGGCTGTCAGCCGTTGCTGGATCGCCAGCCCTTCCGGCCCGTAGCGTGGCGACTTCGAATGCCACGGCGGGATGCTCCAGGACGGCGGATCGTCAATGCCGACGTGATAGACTTTACCGAGACTGCGGGTGAACCAGCCGTTGTTCTTGAAATGCTGCGGGAGCGTAATCACATCGGGCATCGTCTCCCGCAGGAACGGGCCGATGGTGTAAATGCGCGTTGTCCACGGGTGACGGCCTGTGAGCAATGAGATGCGCGATGGCGAACAAAGCGCCTGCTGGCAATAGGCGCGCTTGAACACCATCCCGCGCGCGGCGAGCCGGTCGAGGTTCGGCGATTTCACCAGCGGGTCGCCGTAACAGCCAAGCTGCGGCCGCATGTCGTCGGAGGCAATAAAAAGGACGTTGAGTTTCTGTTCGGCGGCGGTGGCCGTGACCGCCAGCATGACGAGCAAGGAGAAAAACGGTTTCATGTTTCAGCGGGACTCTACTCGAATCGTTCTGCCGGCGAAAGCCGGAATCAATGTTGACTTGGCAAGGCCAAACCCTACAGTGGCGACGAAATGAAACATCGAGACTGCTTCAAACCGTGGACTCTGTTGGTGGTTGCAGCGCTATTGACATGCGGATGCGCCGCCCACCGCAAGATGCAGGTGGTCAGTTTTCTGCGCCAATGCGACGTCGAGATTGAGTCGGTGGAGTTTCGCGGCGTTTCGCTGGATGGCGCGCCATCCTCTTCCCAGCAAGGGAAACCGTCAGAACCCCTCTCCGACCTCGCCATCCTTTTTCTGGCGCAAAAACTCCTGAGCGGGCAGCTTGACCGACCACTGGGCCACGTCAACTTGGCCCTGCGATTGCGCGTGGAGAACCGCAATTCGTATGCCCTCCTGGTGGATCGGCTCGAAGGCGAAATTCTTCTCGACACGTTTTTGCGCAGCCCTGTCAAACTCGCGGACAAGGCTCTGTTGCAGCAGGGATTCTCCGAGGCGGTCATCGAAACCAGTCTGCCCTTGGATTCAAGCCTGTTCAAGCTGACGAATGTCCAGAACTATCGTCTCCGCGGAGTGGGCAGCGGACTGGTGCAGCCCAGCGGCAAACGTCTCGCACTGGAGTTTGATGAAGAGCGTCCCCTGCCCGACAAGATCAAGCAGAAGTGGAAGTCCACCAAGCAATCGCTCATTGAGGAAATCTTTTCGAGTTGGATGAACTAAGAACTGGCGCAGCCAAGGAAAGCCTCGTGAAGGACAACATCGTCGCCGAACCCGAAATGAAGTAGCTCTCAGCGCGCGAGCAACTCTTTCATCGCTCCCATCAACACCTGTTCCACCTGCGGCGCGACTCGGGAAACTCTGGTAGTTTCATAGCCGCCCTGCGAGTAGGCGATCTCGGTGCCGATGTAACCACAGCCGTCGTCGCCATACGCAGCCATGCACACCGCCACGTCGGAACGCATCTGCTGCGCGGCGAGTTGATACTCGACGAACAACTCACCGGGCATGTGAAGAACATGCGTTGAGCCAAGCCGCAGGCAACTCAGGTCAATCCGATGGCCAGCCTTGCAGCGGCGCGACCACGCAAGACTCCGTGCGGCAAATACCCGGTCGCGTGACTTCGCCGACGTGTCGGTGAAGATTTTGAGATTGGGCGCCTCGTCAATCAATTCCTCGCGCAATGGCAACGCAACAGCTTTCACGCGCCATTCGATGTCAGCGGCGCGCAACGGCGATTTGCGCGTGGCCTTCCACGCCTCCTCCATGCCGCGCGCCAGCCGCTGCGCAAGGACGGGACGGTTCTCCGGCGAGCCGTCGTTGTACTTGCCGGCGGTGACGTTGCCGCCGGCGCCGGTGAAATAGATGTGCGGCACGCCCGACAACGCCGCTTCGCGCATCGCGCGGGCGATGCCGACGGTATCAGCGCTAACGCCGCCTTGGCCGTAGTAACTCATCGGATGCGTGGCGTAGTAACTGAGCACAGCGCGCGGTTGGTCGCCGTCCCAGAAACTCAACACGCGCACAAGCGGGTCAATGACGCCCTCCGGCTCGGCGCGAACTTCCGGCTTGCGGCACGCGCTCATGCGGACATGCTTCACTTTGCCGTCGGGGCCGGGCACGCGCCGGTTCGACGCGAACTTCTCCACCTTCGCCTGGCCGATGCCGACGTGGGTGACGGGCTGTGGCCGTCGCATCGCTTCGCGTACCGCCTTTGCCGTGCGCGCGATGGCCTCACGGGCGAACGGGACATTTGAGAACTGGTTGGTCAACCCCTGTGTGGCGAGCAGTTCCTCGGTGCTGAAATCGCAGCCGGGGGCGTCGTGCTGATGGACGGTGTGCACTGCAACCCGTTCGACGGTGGTGCCGGCGGCTTTGGCGAGCGCCGTGCGCCATTCGTCGTAGGCGGCATTGCTGTTGGCCACCCAATCCACCGCGCAGAGAACAATCGGCTTCTGCTTCGCCGGCAAGAGAACCACGCCCCGCGCCGTGAGCGGATCCACAACGGTCATGACATTGGAGACGTTGCCATGACACAACGGCGACCCAACCGGCGGCGTGACATCAGCCTGAAAAACGGTAATGCGAACGTCGGCAGCAAAGGACAGCGAGAGACTGCAAAACACCAACGCTACTGTGACGAGCAGCGATGTTCTCTGATTGTTCATGTGGCCTTTCCACGCTTTGTCGCGTGTGACGATGTGTTGTTAGCCGACGATACTGTTGATGTCAATCAGGCTGATGTCTATCAGTACAGCTGACGGCCGCCGTTGTGCGGGGAGTCGAAAGATGCCCATTTACCGGTTGCAGGCGGGGGCGACAATTGGTATGGTTTGCCGCGTAAGAGGTTTGAAATGCCGATGCCCATGACCAAAGAGCAAGCACACCAGTTGGTGGATCAAATGCCACCGCAGGCCACGTGGGATGACTTGATGCACGAGATTTACGTTCGACAAGCTATCGAGCAGGGTTTGGCAGACAGCCAAGCAGGACGAACGAAACACGTGCGGGAAGTCAGAGCCAAGTACGGGCTGCCGGAATGAACGTCCATTGGACCGGTACCGCTCAGCAACACCTCGACACCATCCATTCTTACATCGCCCAGAATTCACCCGAATATGCGAAACGAATGGTGGATCGTCTGACGCGGCGCTCGCAACAAATCGGTTTGTTTCCCCAGTCCGGGCGGGTTGTCCCCGAATACCAAATCGAGCAGATTCGCGAGGTGCTCGAAGATCCATACCGTATCATCTACTACATCAAGCCGGACCAAGTTGACGTGCTCGCCGTGATTCACACTGCGCGGAACGTTTTAGAAGAGGAAGGCGAGTCGTAGCGTCAGTCTATCCGTTCCCCACAATCCCGCTGATGTCTATCAGGTACACCTGACGGCCGCCATTGTGCGGGGAATCGAAAGATGCCCATTTGCCGGTGCGGCTGGGGCTGGGATGTGTGTCGCAACGCCACTCACCGACGTACTCTTTCGGCGAGAGGAAATGGCCGAGTTCGACGCGGCGCTTGGTCGGAATGTGCAACAAGTGCAGATTCTGGCAACGCTGTTTGTCGGGATAAGTGTCGTTGAGCACCCACTGGTTGCGCGTGCGGGGCACGTGCGTAATGTGGCCGTCGCCTTTGAGGATGCCTTCGCCGATGACCTCGACGTTGCGTGTCTTGTCCTCGAAGATGCAGAACTTCCAGTCATTGGTGGGTGGATGCCCAGCGTAGGCGGTGATGTGCTTGGCATCGCGCCAGACGAAGTGCGACACTTTGCCGGTGGGGATAAGCTCATAGAGGTCGCTGCCGTCCGACTTCGCGGTGAACGCGCGCGTGAAGAAACCTTTCTTCGGCGGAATCGTCCAGCGATGCAGGAAGAAGAACCGCGTGCCGTCGGTGTTGACGAGCAGATGGTTGAACCAGTGCTTCGATTCCGCATTGAACGCCAGTTCCTTCGGCCCGGTGAACGGAATCTTGGCCGCCTGAGCGAACGAGAAGATCAACTTCTGTTTGCCCGTTCGCATATCCATCCGCCAGATGCCGGCGTTGTCGGGGGCCAGCACGTTGAAATTCGGATCGGCAATGCCGGTGTAGCCGTAGCCGGGCCGGGTGTCATTGAGCCGGCGAAAATCGGGAGCGACGGCCCAACGGCCATCGGGACTGAGCGCGTAGAATGGATTCGGCAGCGTGCGCTTCTTGCCGGTCTTGACGTCGAGGACGTGGCTGA
>VHCW01000086.1 GCA_016871575.1 Verrucomicrobiota bacterium | reverse complement strand
CAGGAGAGGTTCTGGGAAACAGACTGTTGGAGTGTTGGTGGAGTGGGTGGTTTTCATAGGTGATTGATCATCACCTATTTGACCGGCCTCCCCGGCCTTCGTTCAATCAATCAGTGAATTATTCAGGTTAGCGCTGATCGGTCAGAAAAATGCTGTCCGAAATGGCGTCAGAAAAAGGGTAAGCAACAAACGCCCTTTCTTTCGGCAGTGGAGTCTGCCAATATGAGCGCGCCGTGAAGACACCGCGCATTCTTATCGTGGACGACGACCCCGGCCAGCGCAGCCTGCTGGATTCTTTTCTGCGCAGCCAGGGGTTCGACACCGTTGTCGCCGACTCCGGTGAACGTGCCCTCGAACTGCTCCGCGCCGGCAACGTCAACATGATGATCTCCGACGTCCGGATGCCGGGACTTTCGGGTTTGGAGACGTTGCGGCGGGCGCGCCAGGAACACGCCACGCTGCCGGTGTTGCTCGTGACGGCCTACGCCGACATCCGCGATGCCGTCGTCGCAATGCGCGACGGCGCACTAAACTATCTCGCCAAGCCGATTGACCTCGATGAACTGCTCGACTCCGTCCGCCAAGCCACCGGCCTCAGCGGCGAGACGCCGTTGACACTTGCTGATGACCGCGTCCTGCCTGCCGGCATCGTCGCCAAGAGCGCGGGGATGCAGGCGGTGTTTCGCGACGCGGCGTTGATCGCGCCGTCGGACTCACGTGTCCTGATCACCGGCGAAAGCGGCGTCGGCAAGGAAGTGCTCGCCGATGTGATTCACGCGTGGAGCGCGCGCGCCGGCGGTCCGCTCGTGAAGGTCAACTGCGCCGCGATTCCGGAGACGTTGCTGGAGAGCGAACTGTTCGGCCACGAAAAAGGCTCCTTCACCGGCGCGCACGCCCAGCACATCGGACGTTTCGAACGGGCCAATGGCGGCACCATTTTCCTCGATGAGATTGCCGAGATGTCGCCGGCGTTGCAGGCGAAACTGCTCCGCGTGACGCACGACGGTTGGTTCCAACGGATCGGCTCCAATCGCGAGTGCCGCACCGACGCCCGCGTGTTGGCGGCAAGTAACCGGAACCTGGAAGAACTGGTCAAGCAAGGCCGGTTCCGCGAGGATTTGTTTTACCGGCTCAACGTCGTCGAGATTCACGTGCCGCCGTTGCGGGAGCGACGCGAGGACATCCTGCCGTTGGCGGGCCTGTTCATCAGCGAGTTTGCAAAAGGCCGCGCCCGGTTTTCCGAGACTGTCGTCGCGAGTCTCGAACGCTACTCGTGGCCCGGCAACGTGCGCGAGTTGCGCAACGCGATGGAGCGCGCCGTCCTCCTGTCCGGCAGCGAGATGATTCTACCGGAGCACCTGCCGTCACGCATCCGCGAGGCCGTCGCCGAGCCATTGGCGCCGGTGGGGCAACTGGAGGAAGTCGAGCGACAGGCGATCTTGCAGGCGCTCCGCCAGCATCGTTTCAACCGGACCGAAACCGCCAAGGCGCTCGGCATCAGCCGCCGTGCGTTACTCTACAAGCTTCAGCGCCTGCGCGACCTCGGCTACGAGACCGGCCCGTCCTGACAAGTTTCATTTCCGGTGCGAGACGATCGCTGCGCCTCCCGGCCAACGAACCGCATCGAAATCGTTGATCGTGAGGTCCTGCACATCGTCGAACACCATCGCGTGCCGCAAATCGGGAGTCTCCGTGCGCAGCTTCACGTTCGTGAAGCGCACCCCCTTCACGTGCCGGCAGAAGAACCCGTAGGCGGGCAGGACGCCGAACATCGTGGATTCGGGATAGGCGTCTGGCCGCTCGGGGATTTGACGCATCGTGTTCGTCAACGTTCCGCCGCCATCGAAGCTGAGGTTGATGTTCTCCAGCATGATGTTCTCGATCGGATGCCCCGGCAGCCCGGCAATCGCGCAGCCGTTGGTGGACAGGCCGGTTCCCGTAATGTTCCGGAGGTGAATGTTGCGCAGCGTTCCCACGCCGGGTTTGGGGCCTTGGCCATAGACGCGCGCGCGATTGCCAAGGCGCACGAAAATCGCCGCCGTCACGCCGCTGATGTTCACGTCGGAGACGCGCACGTTCTCCATGCGCCCGCCGTCCACGATTTCCAGCGCCACACCGGCGAGGCCGCGCTGCTTGCCGTAGATGACCTGTGAGTGTTTCGGCGACGAGACCATGCAGTTGGAGATGGTGATGTCAACGAAACCGCCGCCGGATTCGGTGCCCATCTTCAGCGCGTTGCAATGGCTGCTGATGGTGCAGTCGGTGATGGTCACGTTCCGGCACGGCTCGGCAGAGAGACTCTTGAGCACAATCGCGTCATCGTCAGTGTCCACCCGGCAGCGCGTGATGGTCACGTTCCGGCAACTGTCAATGTCCAGCCCGTCGTTGTTGAACGAGACGTGGTTGAACACGTCGAGGTCGCGCAGCGTCACGTTCTCGCAAAACCGGCAGTGCAACAGCCAACTGCCGGAACTGCGGAGCCGAAGCCCTTCAATGACCACGTTGCGACAATTCTCCAAGTAGAAGTTCTTGGGACGCGGCTTGGTCTTGTCGCGAAAGGCGTCGCCGTTGCCGTCAATCGTTCCCTTTCCGCGGATGGCGATGTCGTGGAGGCCATCGCCGTGGATCAGGCCTTTGGCCCCCGCGTAGTCCGCGTGGTTCCGGCTCCCCAGCAACGTCGCGCCTTCGTCCAGTTGCAGCGTCACGCCGCTTTTGAGCCGGAGCGCACCCGTCAGAAACGTCCCCTTCGGAACCCGCACCGTGCCGCCCGCGTCAATCGCCTTCTGGATCGCCGCCGTGCACAGTGTCTTGCCGTCGCCCTTCGCGCCGTAATCAAGAATGTTGTGCGCTGCCAATAAAATCACACACAGAATCATGTTCATAAACTACTCCAGTTTGGGTCCGGCGATCGTTCGCCGCATGATGACCAGATTGAATCTGTCCCAGCGAATGTGCATGGGCAAACGATGCGGCTCAGCCAGCCAGCCGTCAACGTCTTTTTGACGCAAACACCAGAGCAGAGAACGATTGACGGGTCGTTAGACCGTGACGGCTGACCGCAGGATGCTCTTGAAGATGCACTTGCCGTCTTCGCTGCCGAGGATCTTCTCGCTGGCGCGTTCGGGGTGAGGCATCATGCCGAAAACGTTACGTCCTTCATTGCAGATGCCGGCAATGTTGTCCACAGAGCCGTTCGGATTGTTGACGTAGCGGACGAGGACGCGGTCTTCGCGTTTCAACTGCTCGATGACCTCCGGCTCGGCAAAGTAACAGCCTTCGCCGTGCGCGATGGGAATGCGCAGCACTTGGCCTTTCTTGCAGGCGTTGGTGAACGGTGAGTCGGTCGTCTCGACGCGAAGCTCGACGTGTTCGCAAATGAACTTCAGACTGCGATTCCGGATGAGCGCGCCGGGCAACAGGTGCGCTTCACAGAGAATCTGGAATCCGTTGCAGATGCCGATGACGAGTCCGCCCGCCTTGGCGTGGTCGGCCACGGCCTTCATCGCCGGCGAGAACCGCGCAATGGCGCCGGTGCGGAGGTAGTCGCCGTAGCTGAAGCCGCCAGGCACGACGACGCAGTCAACATCGCCGAGCGATGTTTCCTTGTGCCAGACGTAATGCGTAGGCTGGCCGAAGACGTTGGCCAGCGCGTGGTAGCAGTCCTGATCGCAGTTGCTGCCGGGGAATTGGATGATCGCAAACTTCATTGGATCTCGAAGGTGTAATCTTCAATCACGGGATTGCTGAGCAGCTTGTGGCAGGCCTCGTCAATCTGTTTCTGAAGCGCAGCCTTGTTGCCGCCTTCGAGTTCGATCTCCAGAAACTTGCCGATGCGGACGTCCTTGATCCCCTTGAAGTGGATGGATTCAAGGGCGTGTTTGACCGTCTTGCCCTGCGGGTCGAGCACGGTCTTCTTCGGCATGACAATAATCTTGGCTTTCATTAATTGATTTCAACCTTCCTGAAGGCGCTGTTGACTTCGCGCAAGTGGACGGACATGTCAAACAAATCCTCCGCCTTGCGGGCGAGGATTTCAGTTTCCAGCCAGATGCGGAACTTGTTTTCGTCCGTCCAAATCTGTCGCATCTGCTCGCGGCTGTATCGTCGAATCATGGCGCGGCGACGCTACCGAAACCGCGCCACAAAGTCAACGCGCCTCCACTTCATACCACAACGCCCGGTGTTGCGGGCCGATCTCGATGGTGCCGTTGCGCACGGGGACTTCGCTCCTCCGCTGGCCGCGTTCGTCGAGCGCCCACGCTTTTGCGGCGCGCGGCAAGGTGATCGTCGCGGCGACGCCCTCGACGAGCGATGGCGCTTTGCCCCAGTCGCGGCCCACTGTTGTTTTCTCGGCGTTCTTCCAGCCCATGCCGGTGTTCTCGGCGTAACCGGTCGCGGTGACGAGCCAGCGACGCGGTTTCATCTCGGTCAACGCAATCGCTGACCACTCCGTGCGGGGCGCAACGCGGACGCCGTTGCCGAGGTCGAAGGCGCGACCGCGCGCGTAACCGACCACGACCTTGGCGCGCGGCGCGGTGACGGTGAAGACGCCGTTGGTTTGCTCCCACGCCGGCACTTTCCAGAGCGAGCGCGGGCCGCCGGTGCGGAGTTTCTCCTGCGTGTCGGCGATGTCGGGCATTTCAACCGGCGTTGGCGCGGCGGGAACAAGACCGGAACACAACATCGCGGCGGCAGCGGGGAACGTGGCCATCTGGGTGGGATGCTGGTCAATGTCGAAGTAGCTGCGGATCTTCTGCGAATCCCAATCGGTTCCGTGGGCGTAGGTGAAGGCGAAGACGCCGTCCCAATCTTCGCGCGCCGCAGTGGCGGCGATCATGAGGAACGCCTCGGAGTTGAAGACGTTTGGCGCGGGATGGTTGTACTCGCTGCAAATATACGGTTTGCCGGGGACGCGACCGGCGATGAGTCGCGGCAGGTTGCCGCCGTCGGGCGCAGCGGCCATTGAAGTGTTTTTGATGCGCCAGTTGTTGGGGTCCCACGGTTTGCCGGGGAAATGCGGGTGTTGCCAGTAGGAATGGACGTCCACGACATCGAGTTGTGACTGGATTTGCGGCGGCGAGTAACCGAGTTGCGTGCCGATGACGAGGCTGCGCGCTTTGAGGTCGTCCTTGAGGTAACGGGCCATGCCGGTCCAGTAACGCTCTTCGGTGTCCCACAGGAACCGGATCCAGTCGCGCTGCGCATCGGGTGAGCGCGTGCCGAATTCTTTTTTGCGGAAGGCGGGGATGCGTCCGAGCGTTTCACCGGCGCGGAGGCCGAGGATGCCGCCGGGTTTGAGCGAGAGCGCGGTGAATTCGACGCTGCCTTTTTCGGAGGCGAAACCGGAAAAGATGAGGCGCGCGCTGGTGTCGTCGGCGTTGGGCGCGACCGTGATGTTGAACGTCTGCCAGTCGCGCGTGAGACGGACGCCGGCATCGGCGAGGTGGCCCCATGGTTCACGAGTCTGCGTGATGCCGACGGACAGGTTGCGCGGCTTGTCGGCTTTGGCGCGGAAGTTGATGGTGTAGGTGCGGCCTTGTTTGACGGAGAGACTGGGGTGGCTGAATTGGATGTGCCAGCTTTGGGCGCTGGTTTGGAAGATGTCCAAGCGGAGCACGGGGAATGTGGGAGCCGCCTCAGTGCGGCGACCTTCAGCCTTGGTCGGGGCGCTGAGGCCCCTCCCACCTTCACCGCTTTCTGTCGTGAGGGTAGCCTTGGTGCCGTGGTGTTGTTCTAGTTTCCAGTTGCCGGTGAGCATCTCGGCGCCGAGCGGTTCTTCCTTGATGTTCCAGGCGCGACGCAACGCGGCATCGTTGGTGTATTTCTGTTTGAGCCAAGCGTTCCACTGACGGGTAAACTCGTCAGCGATGACCGCCGGCATCTCGTCGCACGAACCGCTTGACCAATCGCGGAACAGCGCGTTCTCGTTGTTGATCTCGATGAAGGCGATGGCCGGATCGTTGAGGAACGGCGCGAGCAAGTCGCGGGCGTACTCTTTTTGCATCTCGATCATCGGTGGATAGAAATTGTCCACGCCCTTCAAGTAGTGTGGCATCCCCTCCCACGTCGGCACGCCGGGATACATCCGACCGACGTGGAGATTGATGTTGGCGTAGATGCCGTGCTTCTTGAGTTGGACGATGAAGTATTGGAGCTTCTCGAACTGGACGGGGTCGAGGGTGCGTTTGTCGGCTTGGAGGATGCCGCGCGGCGTGACGCTGGTGTCCATGTGATGAAAGCGGACGCAGTTGACGCCGAACTTGGCCATCCGCGCTGCGATCTTCTCGGCGTCGGCGTGCTCGGGAAAGCAGGCGCCGAAACAGATGTTGACGCCGAAAAACCGGATTCGTTTGTCGCCGGCGTAGAGGTGGCCGTCACGGGCCGTCACGAACCCGTGCGCGCCGGCAGGTTTGTCCAGCGTGGCGCTGAGAAAGCCGGGGCTGGCGTCATCCCACGGCAGGACGAACGGAAAGAGGTCGGCAGCATTGGCGCGAAAGCACGCGAGGAGCACGAGCAGGAGAAGCAAACGTTTCATGCGCGGCAGTGTACGCAAGAGCGCGTCGTGTGAAAAGCCGGAACATGATTACCAGTGGAGAACAAGCTTGCCGTCGGGACCGGTGAGTTTGGAGGGGGCTTCGAGGAAGACGATTTCGTCGGGCGCGGGCGCGAAGGCGCCATCGGCGGCGAAGAAGTTGCCGAAGGTGTGTTTCTTGGCTTTCTTGCCGGTGGCGAGGAAATCGGCGGTAAAGACGGCGATCTTGGTCTTGCTCTTGGTGATGAAGGGAATGAAGTCAGCGGTGATTGTGACGGCCTGTTTGTTGTCCCACCAGACGCATTGGCGGCGGAAGAGCTTCGGAAGAACGAACGGCGCTTTGTCGGCAGCGAGGTCAATCGGGTCGTTCTTGCGGAGGACAAGGGCGGGATCGAACGGGAGCATGGCCGGAGAAAGCAGTTTCCACGCGCGTCCCTTGGCGCGGCCTTTCTTGACGGCGGCCCGGCAGGTGTGAATTTCGTCGGCGGACATGGAGGCGTAGAAGCTCGGCAACGCGCAGCCTTGGGCCAGGAGCCACAGGTTGATGTTCAGCTTGGTCTTGTTGACGGTGACGATGATGTCGCCGACGAACCGGCCGTACTTGTCGAAGACGTCGTTGGGCGTGGCGACGTTGTTGGTCTGGACAATGCAAGGCAGAACGGTGGCGTTCTTCCTGGTGAGTCGGGCGGCCAGCGCGGTGACGGCGGTCTGGGCGTAACGCTGCCGGTATTTCTTGGGCTGGTAATGAAGCTCCGGCGCGTCAATGCCTTGGAGGCGAACGTTGAGGGTGCTGTTGTTGACGACCTTGATGCCTTCGACTTTGGCGTCGTCAAAAGCGCGTGTGACTTGGAACGGCCGGCCGGGGGCCGCTTGGTATTGGAAGGGATGTTTCGAGGGGTCGAGCTTGATCTTGACGGTGTCGGCATCGGAGGTTCCTTTCGGCCAGAACTGGCCGATGTCGAGCGTTCCTTGCACTTGGAGAAGTCCCATGGTGTGCTCCTTTCGATTGGTGCTGCGAGTTTGTCTCCCGCCCGTCGGGAAAGCAACCAGAATTCGTCGCCCACCGCATCGGATCAACGCAGGAGCGAGTCCTCTCCCTCCATTGACTTGACGCGCCGGGATTGTATCATCGGGCGCCATGAAGACTTTCTTGGCGGTGTGCTTCGTGTGCGCGCAAGCGTTTGCTGAAAATTCTCCCATTGGCGTTCCCTTCAAACCCGATCCGCCGCCGGCGGTGGACGGCCAACTGGACGAATGGGCCGACGTGCCGGGCGCAATGCTGTTGAACCGCGCCGAGCAGGCGACGTGGGGCGGGGCGCGCTGGAAATCCACCAGCGACCTCAGCGCGAAGGTCTGGCTCGCGTGGCGGCAGGACATGCTCTATCTCGCCGCCGATGTCACCGACGACACGCTGCGCCAGACATTGCGCGGCGCGGGCATCTGGAAAGGCGATTGCCTCCAGCTTTTCCTCGACGTCACGCCGGATGATGAACCGAAGCGTCCTCACTTCGGCAAAGGCCAGTTCCAAATCGTTTTCAGTCCGGGCAACTTCCAGCGCACCGGCGATTCACTCGCCGATTGCCCGCCGGAAGCGTATTGCGTCAAGCCGGCGGGGCTGGAACTCAAGGGCGCCGTGATCGCCGCGCAGAAAACCGATCGCGGTTACACACTCGAAGCCGCCATCCCGTGGGCGTTGCTCGGCGTCGCGCGGCCAGCGGTTGGTTTGCCGGTGAAGTTCGAGGTCGCCGTCTTCGACACCGACGGCACGGAGGCGCGTCCCGAAAAGCTGCTGAGTGTCTCGCCAAAGCCGTGGAAGATCGCACGCGACCGGCTCAATGCCACTGCGCTGGCCGGCGCGGACGGCAAGGCGCCGGCGATGGTTCGCGGCGCGACGGTCTTCGACAAGGCGGAATTGAAGCCGGGCAAGAAACAGGCGTTCAAGTTTACCGCGGCCAAGCCGCCTGCGGGCAAGGAGGCTGTGCTCGCGTTGAAGGCGCGCATGGACACGCCGAAAGTTGGCGGTTACACGCACGCGTTGCGGCTCACGCTCAACGGCACAAGGCTCGACGGCAACCGGCTCTTGAACAAACCGCTCGAAGCCAAGGGCACAAGTGGACGGATTGTCCGATATGCTGCCGCCGACAGGTTCACGACCTACTACGCGCCGGATTTCACCAGCGCCGACAATTCAGGATACGGCGTCGCAGGCATCAAGAGTTGCGAGTTCGAACTGCGCGTCGGCGATCTGTTGCGCGAGGGCGAAAACGAACTCCTCGTCGAAAACGCGTGCAGCGACAAGGTCACGCGGTCACTCGCCGCTGCCGAGTGCAAACTGATGTTCACCGCGCCGCCGCCACCGCCAAAACCGAAAGACGGGCCGCCGACCGGCGCGATTCCCGTCTGCACGCCGCTCAAGGACCCAAAGACAGATTACACGCTACGCGAACTGCCGGACGCGAAGCTCGCGGTCGGGGAGTTCACCGTCGAAAGCCGGTTCTCGACGCCGGCGGGAAAATGGGAGCGCGGCTCAAACAAATTCTTCGCGCACTCGCGCCGGATCGAACGCAAGGCCGAGGCGATTGTCGTGTTCGACACGTTCAAGAACCTCACCAAGGACAACTTGCCGTTGATGCAACGGCACGAGGCCAAGCTTCCGTCGCTGAAGAAAATCTGGTTGGCCGGCCATTCGCCGGCCGGAGTAACGGGCACATCCTCCGATGGAGCCAACCCGACGACGTTCGGTGTCACGGAAAAATCCGGCCTCGGCCTGTTGCCGTTGAACGACGAGTTTCAGGTGCACGTCACCAACTACGCCGCCGACGGTGTGATTGGTCTCGCGGACAACCAGTTCGTCCTCCAGCCCGGCAACACGTACACGGCGGAGTGGGCCATCGTGCCGGTGGCACGGCCTGATTACTTCGACTTTGTGAACGCCGGGCGACGGTTGCTCGATGTGAATTTTGCCATCCCGTATTGTTTCGCCTTCCTTCGAGCGGGCAAGCTGACCGAAGTATGGTCCGACAACCAGTTCGCCGAGTTCATCCGGCTCAAGAGCGCCAATCTGGTCTGCGCCGGGCTTTCGTCTGTGCGCTATCAAGGACACTATCCGCAGGGCATCGCGTTCCAACTTGTGTCGCACGACAGTTACAAACGCTGGGGCGAGCGGGTTCGCCGGCTCGCGCCGGGGGTAAAGTCGAGCATCTATTTCCACTGTTTCATCAACTCTGAACAGGACGCGGCGGCGAAATTTCCCGACGCGCGCGTGCTGCGCAGCGATGGTTCGCACGCCGACTACGGCCAGCCTTTTTACGGCCTCTTTTTCCCGACCGAGAGCAACGCCTACGGACGCGCCATCCGCCGAAACGTGGACATCATCCTCAACGACATCAAGGCCGACGGCGTCTATTGGGACGAACTCGAATACAGCGCCTACGCCTACCATTACGGCGAGCCGTGGGACGGTTGTTCGGCGGACATTGACGCGACAACGATGAGAATCCGGAAATTGAAATCGTCCGTCACGCTTCTCTCGCAATCGTGGCGCATCGCGCTGATCAAGGAGATCATGGCGCGCGGCCCGTTCATCGCCAACGGCCAGCCGCGCACCCGGACCATCGCGCGCCTGAAATTCCCGCGCTTCAGCGAGACCGGCAGCATCGGCAATTGCACCCGCACGCATTTTTACTCGCCCATCGCGCTCGGCGACCATCTCACCGAGCGCAGCGAGGAGGACGCCTATCACAACATGGTCAAGGCGCTCGACTATGGCTGCGTCTCGCATTGGTACAACGACATGCAGGTCATGCCAAAGTATGAGACGATCACGAAGTTCATGTATCCCATCACGCCGGTGGAGTTGCACGAAGGCTACATCATCGGCAAGGAACGCATCCTGACCAACCGCAGCGGCCTCTTCGGCTGGGGCGACCGCTCGAAGCACGAAGTCCACGTGTTCGACGACACCGGCCGCGAAGTGCCGAACTTCAAGGCGCCGACCGTCGAGCGCGACGGCGCGACGTTCACTGAACTGCGCATCGCCGAAGGCTGGAGCGCCGCGATTGTGAGAAGGTGATTTATGAACATGACTCGTCGTGAATTTGTCCGTGCGGCAACGATCAGCGTCACCGGCATCGGCAGTGTGCTCGCAGCACCGCCGGAATCGCGCCTGAAGATCACCATCATCGGCGATTCCTCCTGCATCCCCGACGTGCGACGGGAGACGGCTTGTTTTCTCATCAACGGCAAACATCTCGTGGACACCGGCTGGTGCGCGGCGTTGCGAATGCGCGAGCAGGGGTTCGATCCGCTCGCGCTGGAGTCCATCATCCTGACCCACTTTCATCACGACCATTACATCGGCCTGCCGCAACTGTTGTTCTACATCGGTCTTCGGAAACGCTCCGGGCCGCCGTTGAACATTTACGGGCCAAGCGAGAATCTTCAGCGCATTGTCGAGACGGTTGATGCGTTCCTGCAAGTCCCGCGTTTCCCGGAACTGGCGGTGAACCGCAAACTGGTTCCGCTCGCCGCCGGCGACAAGTTTGAGACGACGGAGTTGCGTTTCGATACGTTCGCCGCCCGCCACACTTCAGGAAAAAACCAGCTCGAACAGGCGCTGGTCTATAAAGTCACCGACAAAGCGAGCGGCGCGTGCGCGGTCTTCACCGGCGACACGCATCATCATCCGCCCATCGCGGAGTTTGCCAAGGGCGCGTCGCTGTTGATTCACGACGGCGCTCACACCGCGCCGAAGGACGCCGCGCAGATCGCGAAGCAAGCCGGTGTCAATCGGTTGGTGCTGATTCACTACGGTCAAAGTCGAGCCGCCAAGATTCTCGCCGAAGCCAAGGCCGTTTTTTTTAATACCGAATTGGCCGGGGAAAACACAACACTGGAGGTTTCACCTCCATGAAAGGAACACAATGAACTCACGACGGACTTTTCTGAAAACTTCATCCACCGCCGTCATCGCCGGGGCGCTTGGATTGCCGACGATTCTTCGCGCGGCGTCCGACTCCGGAAAACTCAGGCTCGGCCTCATCTCGGCGGCCACGTACGGTTACATGGGCGCGCCGCGCGTGCAGGGATCAAACCACGGCACCGCGTTCTCGACGTGCTGCAACGGTTTCGATGAGGCCAAGCGCAAACAGTTCACCGGCACCTTTGTCGCATCGAAGAAACGCATCGAAGGGGTGCAGGTGGTGAAGATCTGGGACCCGGTAAAAGAGGCTGCGGAACGGCTCGCGGACGTGTGCGGCATCCCGACAGTCTGCAATAGCGCCGACGAATGTTCCGATGGCGTGGATGCGGTGGCCATTCCCGACGACGGCACCGGCGAGCATTGGAAATACGCGCTCACGCCGCTGCGCAAGGGCGTGCCGACGTTCTGCGACAAACCGCTCGCCATGACCGCCAAGGAAGCGAAGGCCGTTGCCGAGATCGCCCGCAAGGCCGGCACGCCGTTCATGTCGGCAAGCTCGTTGCGCTTCGTGCCCGACGTGGTCGCGTTGGCCAAGGAAGCGCCGTCGCTGGGCAACATTAATCTCGCCACGACGATCTGCGGCAACGAACTGGTCTATTACGGCATTCACGCGCTGGAGATGGCGTACGCTGTCCTCGGTCGCGGCGCGGTCTCGTGTCTCAACATCGGCCAGCCGGGACGCAACATCGTCCGTGTGCGCTTCGAGAACGGGCGCGACCTGATGTTGATGGTGGCCGAGAGGGAATGGATGCGCGCCGGTTACCAGATCAACCTCTACGGCACCAAAGGCTGGCGCACAGTGACGCCGGTCCTCACTGATTTGTACTGGTATTTGCTGCAGCAATTCATCGAGTTGGTCCGCACGAAAAAGGAAAGCGTGCCGATCGAAGAGGAAGTCGAGGTCATCGCCGTGCTCGAAGCCGGCAAGCGTTCGCTCGCCGAGAAACGGGAAGTGACCATCGCGGAAGTGTTGAACTCATAAAGCCCCATCAAACCGGTGAAGAGACCGACAGGGAAAGGAGCGATATGAACCGAACCCTGAAACCAACGTCAGGGAATCATCCCGGAAAGGAACAACCATGACCACTAAAACTCCAAACAACGTTCCGCAACCCACCACGGGGTTCCGAAAAGCAGTTATCGGAGGTTGCCTCTTGTTATTGATCGGAACTCTTGCAACAGCGCGCGCGGAGCAAACTGTCCCGCTGGCGGAGGTTCGCCGCGAGGTCATGGCGTACATCGAGACGGCGCGGGTTCCCGGCAAACCGCTCGGCTGGTATTACGACAAGCCGGGCAAGACCAATGCGCCGTCGCTCTACGCCTCGTGCGATGTCGCCCACACGCGCACGGTGATGGGCGAGGATTTGCAGAAGACGCTGACGCCGGCGCAACGCAAGGCATGGATCGCCCACATCAACTCCTTCGCCAAACCCGACGGCACGTACGGTCCCGCGCGGGCCAATCATTCGCCGCACCACGCCAACGGCATGGTCGTCGGCGCGCTCGGCGTTCTCGGCGGGAAACAGAAACATCCCGTCAGCCTCTACGACGCCTTCGACACGCCGGAGAAAGTCGGTGCGTGGCTGGAGACGGTTGACTGGCGCAAACAATGGGGCGGCTCGCATCTGTTCTGGGGCGGGATGCATTGTTTCAGCATGAGCCGCCGTTGCACCGACGCCTGGCGCCAAGCCGTCTTCGATTGGCTCGACAACAATCTCGACCCGCAAACCGGCTGGTGGCGCAAAGGCGTCGCGCACGCCGGGCCGTACGAACCGCTCGGCGGCGGCGCGCACATCTGGCCGATTTACCAACATCATCACCGGCGGTTTCCACTGCCGGAGCGCGTCATTGACAGCATTCTCGCGCTGCAAAAAACCGATGGCAGTTGGCTGAACTACGGCAACTACATGGACCTCGATGCGCTCTACGGACTCGCCTACATGAGGTCGCTCGCGCCGCAACATCGCCGCGCCGACATCCTCGACGCGGCGCGGCGTCACGGACGCGGCTTGGTCGCGCAATGGCCGGCATTTCTGGCAAAGAAGCCCGACTTGCACGTTCTGCTCGGGGCCGTCGGCGCGTTTGGCCTGCTGCAACAGTTGCTCCCGGAAACCTACACAGACCCGGCGAAATGGACTGACATTTTCAGCGATTCGCGCTTGTATCAGACCCAGCGGGTCGAAACCCGTGAAGGAAACCGGTCAACGGCACGTCCCAAGAACTGAAAAAGGAAACACACCATGAAAACCCTGCGATACCACTTGCTGCTCCTCGCTGCGCTGTCGTTCCTCGCCTCCACGGCATCGGCTCACAATGTCTTGATTGAAGCCGAGAGTTTTGAGCGGCTCGGCGGCTGGGTGATTGACCAACAGGCGATGGACCAGATGGGTTCGCCGTTCTTGATGGCACACGGGCTGGGCGTGCCGGTGGCCGACGCCACAACGACCGTCAATATCCCCGCAACAGGCAAGTATCGCGTGCTCGTCCGCACCCGCGATTGGGTGGCGCCGTGGAAGGCGCCGGGCGCGCCGGGGAAGTTCCAGTTGAAAATCGCCGGGCGCCCGCTCAAAACGGTGTTCGGCACGAAGGGCGCCGCGTGGCACTGGCAGGCCGTCGACACGGTTGACCTGCCGGCCGGGCCGGTGACGCTCGCGTTGCACGACCTGACCGGATTCAACGGGCGTTGCGACGCGATCCTGTTGACGACCGATCCGAAGTTCACGCCGGCGGATGACTTTCGCCGCTACACGGCCGAGCCGGAGGACGCCGGCGAGTTCGATCTCGTCGTGGTGGGCGGCGGCATGGCGGGCTGTTGCGCGGCGGTCAGCGCGGCGCGGCTCGGCTGCAAAGTCGCGCTGGTCCACGACCGGCCCGTGCTCGGCGGCAACAACAGTTCGGAGTCGCGCGTCGGTCTTTCGGGACTGATCCATCAAGAGCCGTATCCCCGGCTGGGCGATCTCGTGGATGAGATCGGGCCGATTGGACATTGGAACCTCTACGAAGCGAGGCGCGACCCGGAGTCGCCGCGCAGCAAGCGCATCGTGGCCGTCGTCGAGAAGCATCCCGAAAAGAAACAACACAACGCCGGCCCGGCCAGCAACTACGAGGACGAACAGAAACTCCGCGTCGCGCAGGCCGAGCCGAACCTGCGGCTGTTCCTCTCGACGCGCGCCGTCCGCGCCGAGAAAACCGGCAACCGGATCACGGCGGTCATCGGCCGGAACATCGTCACGGGACGCGACCAGCGTTTCCGCGGACGGTTGTTTGCCGACTGCACCGGCGACGGCTGCGTCGGGTTCCTGGCCGGGGCGGATTTTCGCGTCGGACGCGAAGCGCAGAGTGAGACCGGCGAGTCGCTCGCGCCGGACAAGGCCGACAAGCTGATGATGGGCGTGTCAGTCCAGTGGTACGCGGAAGAAGAGGAGAAGCCCTCGAAGTTTCCGGTTTGTCCGTGGGCGTTGCAGTTCAACGACAAGATCGTCAAGCCAATGATGCGCGGCGACTGGGATTGGGAGGCTGGCATGAACCTCGATTCCGTTGCCGACATCGAACAGATCCGCGACCACGCGTTGCGCGCGACGTATGGTTACTGGTCGTTCATAAAAAACCGCAGCTCGCACAAGGACACCTTCGCGAACCGGCGGCTGGTGTGGGTCGCCTATATCGGCGGCAAACGCGAGAGCCGGCGATTGCTGGGCGATGTGATTCTGACCCAGCAGGACATCGAGGAACAACGGCCGTATCCTGATGCCAGCGTCACGACCACGTGGGGATTGGACCTGCATTACCCGCATCCTGAGAACAGCAAGGATTTTCCCGGTCAGGAATTCCGCTCCATCGCCAAGGTCAAGAAGATCAAACCGTACCCGATTCCGTTCCGCTGTTTCTACAGCCGCAACGTCGAGAACCTGATGATGGCCGGGCGCGACATCAGCGTCACGCACGTCGCCTTGGGAACAATTCGCGTGCAACGCACCACCGGCATGATGGGCGAAGTGCTCGGCATGGCGGCGTCGTTGTGCACGAAGCACGGCGCGTTGCCACGCGGCGTTTATCAAAGCCACCTCGACAAACTCAAGGCGCTCATGCAACGTGGCGTTGGGCAACAAGGCGCAGCGGGTGGGGCGAGGCAAGCCAACCCGTGAAAGATCTCTTCAACGAGTTTGGCCATGGGAGCCTGCCGCGGTTACCGCGTCACAAGAATCCCGGCTTGGAGATCGTCTATCTCCGTCACGGCCATCTGGTCTGGGAGTGTGACGGCAAGCCGGAAGCGGTGCGGCCGGAGTCGCTTTACTTTACGCTTCCGTGGCAGGAACACGGCAGCGTCTGGGAGTTTGAACCGGGGCATTACTGGTACTTCGTCGTCATTCGCCTGCGGGACGAGAGGCGGCAGTTGCGATTCCCGAAGGCGTTGGGATTCGACGTCGCGACGCTGGCAACGGTGCAGCGGTTGCTGTTGCGCGCGCCGCGCCACGCGTGGCCGGCGACGCCATTGGTGCGCGTGCTGATGCCGGCGTTGGTGGAGGAACTGCAACATCCCGGCGCGTTGCATCGCCCGCGCGTAATCCAGATGACGGCGCAACTGGTCTTGGAACTGGCCCGGCTGCTCAGCGAACCGGAGGACGCCCGGCAACGCAGCGATGCCGACCGGTTCTCCCGGTTGCTGTCCGAACTCGAACGCACCTGCGCCGAACTGTGGACGCTTGATCAGATGGCCGCGCGGCTGCAATTGCGGCGAACGCGGTTCAGCGCGTTGTTCCATCACTACACCGGCGATGCGCCGCTGCATTACCTGTTGCGGCTGCGCGTTGAGAAAGCGCGACGGCTGTTGCGGACGACCGACCGACGCGTGACCGAGATTGCAATGGCGTGCGGATTCGCGTCGAGCCAGCACTTCGCGCGGGTCTTCCAGCAATTCACCGGCGTCTCCGCCTCGACTTATCGTCGCCACGGGCCTCCTGTCCTGGTTTTGCCTCGCAAACAGGATTGGGATCGTTGGCGGGCGAGCAGATCTTCGTGAAGCCAGCGTGGAGAGAGAATTATCTGGCTACGGAGAATAGATTACGGACTTCGTGAAGTCCGTAATTTTGTTTTCAGCGTCGTCCGGACCATCTGCAGCATCTGTCCATGGATGGCCGTCTTCGGTTGCGCAGCCAACGCGAAAACAAATCCGCTCCTGCCCTCCCGGCGCATGCTGAGAATCCCTCGCCGGCACAGCTTTGCCGTCTGGCGACCGACAGCAACCCCAGACATTTTGAGTTGCTCACCCAACTCCTTCCCAGTTGCCCACTCATGCGCTTCCAGATACCCGAGCATCTGGAGTCGTCGCAAATCCGTGAACGCTGTCGCGGCCTCAAAGATCACCGCATGCAGTGACGGAAGACGCGCCGGCGCGTGCCCGCCCTGCGGTTGATGAATCGAGTTCGCGTGTCCTTCTGCCCCCTTTCGCAAGAGAGCCTTGAGCCAGCTACTGGTGTCGCCGCTGATTGTGCCCGCGGGATAGGGTGAGCGGAAGTCATAGTAGCAGCGGGCGGCTGAACGGCGGCTGGTGATCAGCCCAACGGAACACAGGGTGCGGAGATGCGCGGACAGCACGTTCAACGGCAAGCGCAGTTCCCGCTGCAATTGCGTGGGAGTTGTTTCGCCGGCCTGCGCCAGGTAGGACAGGATGCGCAACCGTGGTCGCGAGGCGATCGCGCGGGACAGACGAATGATGATGTCATACATATTCAACCTCCATAGATTACGGACTTCACGAAGTCCGTAATAATACAATCCATCATCCGACGCAACGAGATAACTGTCTCAGGACAACGTGTGCAGGCGAGATGGCGCGGGCGGGCGGGTCGCGTCACACCAGCAATTCACCGGCATCACCGCCTCCGCCTGCCGCGCGTTCAGCGGTGGTAGCGTTGTAGATACCGGCGCTTCACAGAAGCGCAGCTACAATGGCCTGCTACGTGCCTGTTTTACCGCTGGCGAATTGTGGAAGCCGGCAAGCTGCGGTTTGATAGAATGCCCGGCCATGAACTCCATCGAACGTATTCACGCGGCGATTCGCTTTCAGAAACCGGACCGGGTGCCCGTGGATTTGCACAACTTCCAGCCGGCGGCGCGCGCCACCGGCAAACCGTTGCCGGAGGTGTTTCGCGATGGGGAACTGCTCGCGGAGGCGATGTTGGCGGCGTGGCGCGAGTTTGGGCACGA
This sequence comes from Verrucomicrobiota bacterium, assembly GCA_016871575.1. GTDB lineage: Bacteria > Verrucomicrobiota > Verrucomicrobiia > Palsa-1439 > Palsa-1439 > CAIKAP01. Next base: position 4,732 of record VHCW01000086.1, on the reverse strand, counting down.
CATGATTTTATTGGAGAACGGCACGGCTTGCAACGCGCAGGCGTGCGGCGCGACCGTCACCTACATGGACAACAGCGCGCCGGTATCGCACACGGCGTTTCTGAAGGAGTTGAAGGACGTGCTCTCGTTGGAGGTGCCGGACCCGTACAAAGCGTTTCCGATGTGCGAAATCCTCAAGGCGACGCGCATCCTCGCAAAGGAAACCGCCGGGCAGGTCTGGATTTGCGCGCGGGCGGATCAAGGGCCGATGGACCTCGCGGCGCAGTTGCGCGGGCTGGACAATTTCATGTTGGATATCGCCACGGAGGAGGAACCGGAGTTGATTGACGCGCTGCTGGATTATTGCCGGCGGGTGGCGACCCGATATGCGTTCGCGTTGATCGAGTGTGGCGGGCATTCGACCTCCATCGGCGAACCGGTCGCGGGGCCGGACATGCTGTCACCAAAACATTACCGGCAATATCCGTGGAAACATGAAAAGCGGATGGTCGAGGAACTCAAGGCGCGCGGCATCATTCTGCACAATCACATTTGCGGCAACACGCTGCCCATCGCCGACGATTTCATCGCGACGGGCGCGGAGGTGTTGGAGATTGATCACAAGACCGACGCGCGGCGCATCAAGGAGAAGGCGCGCGGCAAGACGACGTTGCTCGGCAACATTGATACCGGCCTGTTATACTCGGGCACACCGGCGGAAGTGGGGGCGGCGTGCCGGGAGGCGATTGAAATCATGGCGCCGGGCGGCGGGTTCATTCTCGGTCCGGGCTGTGCGCTGGGCACTGACACGCCCACGGCAAACATCCACGCGCTGGTCGAGTCAGCAAAGAAGTGCGGCCGGTATTGAGTCATGCAAACAGTCCTGAACCACTGGCAGTCGCGCATCAACCGCGCGGAAGCGGAACTCGCGGAGACGTTCCGCTTTCAGAACAAACGCCCCGCCGTCGTCGTGGTGGACTCGAACTACTGGACGTTTGGCGATCTGGCCGCAGAGATACCGGATGATTATTACAGCAACCCGGCGTCGGCGCTCCGGTATCAGTTGTCGAAGATCGAGAAACACTTCGAGAACGTGCCGGATGATGATTACATTCCGTTCTTGCATCCGTGGTTTGGGACTGGCGTGTTGGCGTCGGCGTTCGGCATCAAGCTGATCTACAATCCAAAATCCGATCCTGCCGTTGACATCGCGACGATGAAACACCCGGAGGAAATCGACGCGCTTCAAACGTCGCTGCCGGGCGAGTCAGGCGCGATGGCGGACGTGGTGCGGACGATGGACTACTTCAAGGCGCACTCGGATTTGCCGGTGGGGTTCACCGATTGCCAGGGACCGATGGCGACGGCGTTGCAGATCGTCGGCTACGACAACTTCTGTTACTGGGTGCAGGATGATCCCGCGCGGATTCACAAGCTGATGCAGATGGTGACGGATGCGTTGATTGCGTGGGTGAAGTTTCAGAAGGCGCGCACGGCACAACCGTTGACGGGCGGCAGTTATCCGTTGAGCATCAAGTTGCCGGCAGGCTTCGGCGGCGTCTGGTTGTCAGACGACGACTCGGTGATCATGAGCGTCGACGTGTATCGGGAATTCATCAAGCCGTACAACGAGAAATTCCTCGCCGCATTCGGTGGCGGCTGCATCCATTACTGCGGCAACTCGACTCAGAACATTGAGAACTACGCCACCACCAAAGGCGTGACCGCGATCAACAATTTCACCCTCGACAACATCGAGGCTGCCGGCAAGATCCGTCGCGCGCTCCGCGACAACGGTGTCGTCTATATGGCGTGCGACTTCACACCAGCAGACCGTCGGCTGGAGGAGTACTACCGGGAGTTGCTGAAGGCGATGGATGGGGCAGACGGATTGATTCTTGCCTCGTACATTGCGCCGGCCATCGCGCTGGAGAAAGGCAAATACAACGCCGCGAACCGTGACCGCACGACACTGGCACGTCGGACGTTTGAACTGATGATGAAACCATGAAGACAATCCTCATGATCTTGACCCTGCTCACCGGTGTCGCATCGGGGCAGACAATTACGAAACTCGCGGAGAAAGAGATTTGCCGGTACGTCTATCTGCGCACCGGCAAACTCCAGCCGTGTCCGATGAAGTTGAAGTTAGATCGCTCGCTCGGCGCGCAGGAATACCGGATCACGTCCGACACCATTGCCGGTGGCAGCGACATCGGCGTGCTCTACGGCGCGTACCGGTACGCGGAACATCTCGGCGTGCGATTCTATCTTCACGGCGACGTGATTCCCGATGAGCGGTTGAAGGAATTGCCGGTGGTGAACGATTCCGGCAAGCCACTGTTTGTGTTGCGCGGCGTCAACCCGTGGGGAGCCCATCCCTTCGGAATTGATGCGTGGAGTGCCGATGATTACAAGGCGATCTTCGCGCAACTCGCGAAAATGAGGATGAACTTTCTGGGAATCCACAGCTATCCGGAATCACAGCCACACTGGGGGCCAGAGCCGGCCGTGTGGCACGGGTTGACGGGCGACTTCGACGCGGCAGGGCAGGTCACTGCAAGTTACCCGTCGCGCTACTTCAACATTCTTGGCCGCAAGAACTGGACGCCGAAACTGACGAGCCAATTCAGCTTTGGCGGATCCCTGTTGTTTGAGCGCGACGACTGGGCACCGCCGGTGATGCAAGGGCATTGTCCGGCGCCAACGACCCCGGCCGCCTGCAACGAAGTGTTCAATCGGATGGGGGCGCAACTTCGCGATGCGTTCACCTTCGCCCGCACGCTGGGCGTGAAAACCTGCATCGGCACCGAGGCGCCGCTCGACATACCCAAGGCCGTGCGAGAACGCCTGAAGGCACAGGGCAAGAATCCCGACGATCCCGCTTGCGTGCGCAAAGTTTATGAAGGCACGTTTCGCCGCATCATGGCGGCGCATCCCTTGGACTATTACTGGATTTGGACGCCGGAACAATGGACGTGGAGCGGCAATAAACCCAAGCAATACTCCAACACGATCGCTGACGTGCGGCTGGCCATCGAGGCCTTGAAGAATTCCGGCGCGCCGTTCAAGCTGGCGACCTGCGGCTGGGTACTCGGCCCGCAACACGACCGCGCTGCGTTCGACCACGATCTGCCCAAGAACGTCCCGATGAGCGCGATCAGTCGTGTGGTCGGCTGGACGGAAGTGGACCCGGCTTTCGGCCGCATCCAAGGCCGCGAGAAATGGGCGATCCCGTGGTTCGAGAGCGACGAAAAACACGGGCTGGCCGCGCTCCAGCTCTTCGTTGGCCGGATGCGCCGCGATGCCGCCGATGCGTTCGCTTACGGATGCACGGGCCTCATGGGCCTTCACTGGCGCACCGACATCCTCGCTCCCAACGCCGCCGCACTCGCGCAGGCCGCGTGGAATCAGAGCGGCTGGAATCCATCGCCGGGGGGTAAACGGCCGGTTGAAGCAACGCCGACGGTTGAAGGCCCCGTTGGCGGAAACGTCGCCAACTATCCCGGCCGCAAAATCGCCAACACCACCGACGCGCCTCTTTACCAGACGTGCCGCTACGGTTTGGAGGGCTACAATCTCAAACTGCCGAATGGCCGCTATCGGGTGACGCTGAAATTCTGCGAGCCGCACTTCGACGACGCCGGCCAACGCGTTGGCGACTACAAGCTGCAAGGCAGAACCGTGATTGAGAACCTCGACATCTTTGCCCGCGTCGGCAAGTTCGCCGCGCTCGACTTCGCGTTCGACAACATCGAGGTCACCGACGGCTGGCTGCGGCTGCGAGTCGAGGCGCGAACGTCGTTGCCGCTGATCTCGGCGATCCTGGTCGAGGGCGCCGCCGCCACGCGCAAGATCAACTGCGGCGGCCCGGCCTACAAGGATTACGCAGCCGATGTTCAGGCCGTTGCCACGGCCAAGAAACGCGATCTGCCGTGCGACGATTTCTACGACGACTGGGCGCGCGCCAACTTCGGATTGGCGGAAGCCGGCAAGGTGTTTGCCGCTGTGGACGGGCGGTTACCGATGAGCGTCGCCGGCGGGTGTCCCTCCGGTTCGCTCAAGCCCGATTCGACGCCGTGGGAACAAGTCGTAACCAACTACAACTTCGTCGCCGAACTCGAAACGTTCCGTCCGCGCGTCAAAGGCGCTGGGAATCTGGAACGCTTCGACTGGTGGCTGAACACATTCCGCTACCATCGCGCGCTCCACCAACTCCGTTGCGTACTCGCGCAACCGGAGCCGTCCGAGATCACGCGACAGTGGCGCGAGTTGTACCGGCTGTTGCTCGCCACCGTCAACACGCCCGGCGGACTGGCGATGGTCGTCAACCTGGAAAACCACGCCGAGTTCGGCCCCAAAGTGCTCCCGCACATGAAGGCGCCGTTGCCGAAGGAGTACGAAGGCCAACCGCGAATCATCGTGCCGACCGTGCGCAGCGTCGCAAACAAAGGCGAATCGCTGAATGTGAAAATCATCGCGCTGCCGGCCACACCACCCACCGTCCACATTCGTCCGCTCGGCAAAGGCGCTTGGAAAACCGTTGCGGCCAAGCACGTGGCCCGCGCCGTGTATGAAGTGAAGCTGCCGGTGGCGCAAGACGACTTCGAGTATTACGTCACCGCCGGCAAGAATCTCGTCTGGCCCGCGACTGCGCCGAGCCTCAATCAGACGGTTGTTGTCTGGTAATCTTCTGCGGTAAGATGGGCGCCATGAGAACCTTTCTCCTCGCGGCCCTGCTGCTGGCTATGCT
>VHCW01000085.1 GCA_016871575.1 Verrucomicrobiota bacterium | reverse complement strand
TACGATCTCCGTCGCCCCCCGAGCCTGCTTTGGTCGCAGTGCGAAAGCCTCTATTGGCAGGCGCTCAAGAAATTGCGATACTGACGCCACCGTGCATCCCGCTGTCTTCCAAGTGTTCGACGAACTCTGCCGGTCGCATAATATTCGCGGCGCGGTGCTCGAAGTCGGCGCGACTCCCGACGAGTCAACATTGTTGAATCTGCCGTCGTTGGCCGGTGTAACCGAGAAGATCGGCATCAACAAGGCGGGCGCGTCCCGATTCAAGGACTTCTCGATTCTAAACGTGGACGCCAACGCCATGACCTGCTTCCCCGATCAGCGATTCGACACCGTCCTCTGCAACTCCGTGCTCGAACACGACCGGTTCTTCTGGAAAACGCTGGCCGAGATCCGACGCGTCGCTAAAACGGGTGGACTGATTGTGATCGGCACGCCCGGTTACACGAAACAACGGCCACGCGGAATTCTCTTCGGGGGCGATGCGCTCCGACACTCGACATTGACGCTGGGCATCCACAACTTTCCCGGCGACTACTACCGGTTCAGCGAACAAACATTCCGCGAGGTGTTCTTCGAGGGGATGAAGGACGTCGTTATCCGCACCGTTCTTGTTCCGCCGCGCATCATCGGCGCCGGGATTCGTCCGTGACCCGCTCCAGCAATTCCGTCCAGCGCGGCGCCCAACGCGCAATCGAGTAACCCTCCATCGCAAGCTCGCGCCCGGCGCGTCCAAACGCCGCCCGCATTGCCTCATTGCCGGCGAGCCGGTGAATCGCCTCGCGCCACTCTTGCGGAGTGCGCGCTGAGTAACCAGTGACGCCCTCCTGCACCAATTCGCGGTTCACGCCAACTGGCGTGGCGACGACCGGCAACCCGGCGGCCATGTATTGAATGAGTTTACAACCGCACTTGGCCGCCTGAAACGGAGTGTCCTCCAACGGCATGATCCCGATGTCCATGTAATCAGCGATTGCCGTCTCAACTTCCGGCGACCATTTCACAAAACGCACCCAGTCCGCACCGGGCGGTTCATCAGAAATCACCACCATCTCGCATTGCGCCCCACGCAGTTCTTCCAGCATCGGCCCCAACGTCGCATCCAACGACATCGAACTGCCAATCCAACCGACTCGCAGCGGCCCGCGAAGCGTGTAGTCGGTCTTCACCTTGTAGCGGCCGGCGTCCACCACCGTTGGGATGACAACGCAATTCGTTGCGACCGCCGACAAATCCTTGGCCAGCGTGGCGTTGCCGCACACCACCGCCTGCGCCCGGCGACAAAGCGCAAAGATCTTCTTTCGGCCCGGACCGAGGTGCAGCGCGTCGTCAATGTCCAGCACCAGCGGATTCGGCGCGTTGAGGAACGGGCGCATGTTGACATGAAGTTCCCGGCTGATGATGACCGGCTCGCCGGAGCCAAGCCGGCGAAGCACCGCTGCTGCCCGATACATCCGCCATTTCCGTTGCAGGCGTTCCCACGGTGTGTGTCCCGGCGTCTTTCCCATGCCGGGATCGAAATGATGCAGACACAACTCCCAACCCAGCGGCCGGAAGTGCTCCGCATACGCCGCGATTCGCAACCGCCCAGACGGATGCGTCGCGCCTAATGTGAACGCTGTCACACGCTTCATGCGCCAGCCCTTTCCAGAAGCCGAAAGTACAGCGCCTCCAGTTGACCGAAACAATTGTCTTCGCTGACAGCCGGGGCCAACTGCCGCGCCGCTGTGGCGAGACGATTGCGAAGATTCGCGTCAAGAAGCCGGGTCAAGATACCCTTCAGTTCATTTGGATCAGACGGCTGGTTCAAGACAACGCCTTCCACCCCGTCACGAATCACTTCCGCCGAGCCATCGAACCGGCTCGTCACCACCGCGCAACCGGCCGCAATCGCCTTCAACGTCGAGAGGCTCCCGGAATCGTGGTGCGTCGGGTGTAGAAAAATGCCAGCAGCCTGATACAACGGTTCGATGTCCGACACCCATCCCATCAGCCGGCAGCAATCCCGCAAACCATGTTCATCAATAAATCGCTGGTACGAACCGTCTCGGTTGTGCCCGGCAATTAGCACGAGAAATCGTTCGCGTTCGCTTTTTTCCAGCATGGCGAGCGCGCCGAGCACGGTGCGGACGCCTTTCAGCCGGAAATTGTTGGCGGTGACGATCGCGAGCAGCCGGTTGCCGACGCCCAGCTTTTCGCGCAACCGCGCAATGTCGGAGGCGGACAACGGGACCAGCAGGCGAATGCCATTGCGAATGACAACGGCTGTTTTGCATCCGAGCCGCGCGAAATCGGCGGCCACGCCTTTGGAACAAGCAACGAGCCGGCGGCAGCGCCGCATCTGATGCCATTGCAGCCGGAAATCACGCCACATCCGCACGCGCCACAACCGGCGAAAATACCCAGTGGGGGTGTGCGTGCGCAGTTCGCGGTGCCAGTTGTGGAGGAGCGACCCCATCAAAGGATGAAACACATCCGCCGCCCACAGGCATCCGGTGTCGTGCACGATGTCCGCCGGGCATTGTTTCACGAGTTGTTGCAACACCGAAGCGCGTCGCCACGAATTTTTCGTGCGCTGGCTCAATGTCAAGGTTGCCAACTCACAGTTTTCCGGTGGCGCAGCTTCCGCTTGTTGACAGGCGATGCTGACGTGATGTCCGCGACGCGCCAGCCAGTTCGCGAAATGTTGCACCCATTCTGACGCCCCGCCGCGTTCCAAGCCGTATTCGCCGATGGCAATCACGATGCGCAGGGGACGGGAGGCCGGTGACATGGATTACGTTCCCCTTTGCCAGAGCGCATCGGCTGCCGCCGCCACTTCCTGCCACGTAACCTCTTGCAGGCACAATGCCGTTTCGCGGGGCAACCGGATATGAATGCATTTCCAATTGCAGTTCCCGCAGGGCATCGAGTGGTGAACCACCTTGACCGGCCGCCCGGATTCGCCGGGGTACGGAAAATACCGCGACGTCATCCCATCGCCGCCGACGGCCAACGTGGGCCGGCCCAATGAAACGCCCAGATGATACAGGCCGCTCTCACTGCAAAGGACGAAACGCGCCGATGTCACCAAGCCGGGCAGGTCTTCGACAGCGGTTTTTCCGCCGAGATCAATCACATCAGACGCCTCGTGAGGCTGGCGCCCAACCATCACGATGGCAAGGCCATGCCGCGACGCAACGTGTCTCGCCACTTTCAGAAACGACTCCATCGGCCACGTCCGCCGCGGATGCGAGGCGGACGGCGCCAGCACCATGTACGGCCCCGTCGGCGCCAGTTCCTCGGGCCAAACGCAGAACCGTCCGTTGCCGCCCGGTTGCCACGGGACTTGAGGAACAGACAGTCCCATCCCGTTCAGAAACTCCGCGTACCGTTCCAATTCATGCATCGGACCGAGGCGCGGCTCGATCAGTTGCGTGTAACAACGGTCTCCCAACCATCGTTCCGACGGCAGGATAAAACTCGCGTGCCCGGCATTCCCGATCCGTCGCGGCGCGCCCGTGGCGCGCATCAGGCAGTCTTCCACGCGAAACATCCGGTTGTACGTCGGCTGCACCGCCACCGCGAACCGCCCGGTGACAGACTTGAGCACGCCAACCCGATAACCAAGCTCCCGGGTGAACTGATGACGATTGATCCCCTCGACCTGCGCGACGCCGAATGCGCGCCGTGCGAACTCGACAAACGTCGGCCTCACAAACAAGACCGGTTCCAGCCCCTGCGAACGCATCCACCCGGCCAGCGCCTCGACAGTACGCCCCGCCAACAACAGGTCGCCAAGGCCGTGCAGGCAAAAGATGGCGCCGTGGTTCCTGTGTGATTGGCGCCGGGCAAAACACAGTGTTGCCGAATCAAAACAAAACAGCAGCACCGCGCGCAATACCCACAACATCGTATCCACACGCCGCCGCCACTTGGACTTGACGAGATACCTATTCACAGATGGGCACAACTTGTAATTCATCGCCCGCGCTGGCGCAACGTCTGGCGCAAGCGTCTAGAAGAAAACTTGCAGCGCGCCCGTAACGATCCATCATCGTTTGCTGATTTGTTCCAGCCAGCCTTCCAACGTGAACTCCGGTTTCCCGATTTCGCCGGGGCGCAGGCAGGCGAGCGCCTCGCGCGGCATCGGGCGCAGACCCAAGTCCGGCAAAATCATGCCGCGCTGGTGCAAGGGCGTGCCGTAAAGTTTTTCGAGCTTGATGCCGTGACGGTCGCACCAGTCGCCGGCGGTGAGCGCCGGCAGCGCGCGGATTTTTTCCAACGTCCAGCCCGGTGTGCCGAGATGTTTGTGAATCCATTCGAGCGCGGCCTTGTGGGCGAAATACGGACGATGACCGCCGCCGGGCTCGAACCACGCCTTGATGTGGCCCGGCGGATAATGTTGCTGCGCCTCGGCCACGACCGCGCGCGTGCCGGTCCACGCGACGCCGGCGCCGGCCTGGTCAATGATGACATCGGCATCGCCGTTGCCGATGAACAGGGCGCAATGCGGCGCGGGCAACGCGGCGTATTCAGCCCACGAGCAAAGTTTCCGCATCCGTTCGTTCGGCCAGCGCGTGCAAAGCTTGGTCGGGATCGTGACATCGTCGTAGGCCCAGCCGGTGATGACAGCCATGCGGAGCCGCGTTTCCAGCGCCGCCACCCAGCCGCCCGTCGCGCCGCCAAGCGAGTTGCCGGCAATGCCGACCCGGTCGTGCGCAATGTCCTTGCGCGTCATCAGGAAATCCACGGCGCGCATCGTGTCGAAGACAAACTTGCCCATGATGAGCCGGCCGGCGGCGTCGCAACGTTCTGACACGCCTTTGGCGTCGTGCGCGCGCGTGGCGGTGGCGCCTTTGCTGTTGCGTTCTTCCTCGCCGATGGGGTCCGTGGCGAGCACAGCCACGCCGAGCTTCGCGTAGAGCTGGGCAGCGTACTGGTAGGCCCAACTGCTCTTGCTGCCGCCGTGGCCGTACGTAAAAACGATGGACGGCATTTGCCCTTGCGGATTCTTGGGCCGATAGAGCAACGCCGGGACGTGCGAGCCGGGTTCGCTGGTGAAGACCCATTTCTCGATCACGATGCCGTCGTGTTCGACCTGGCCGCGTGATTCGGGCGCGAGCGGCACGCGTTGGCGCGGGATGCCGAGCATCCCGGCCAGTTGCTGCCGCAACTGAGCCGGCGGGGTGTCGGCCACGGCAGTTGCGCCAATCAGCAGCAGCAACCCGAATTTCATCATTCGTTTTTCTTGCCGCCGAGCTTGAGGTTGGACGGGGTCGCTCCGCGGCGTGGTTCGGGTTTTGTTTCTTCTGTTGGCGGCGTCACCGTGACGGGCGGGGCGTTGGTGTCGGGTGAGTTTTCGATTCTTTTCTTCAGGTCGAGTTCCTTGCCGGATTCCATCATCTGGAGGCGGCGACCGGCTTCGCCGGTGGTGTGGAGTTCATTGCGAAGGACAACGGGACGGATGAAGACGATCAGCTCGTTGCGCTCATCGTTGGTTTGCTGGCTCTTGAACAGCCATCCCAGAAACGGGATGTCGCCCAGCACGGGCACCTTGGTCTGGCTCCGGTTCTTCTTCTCCTTGATCAAGCCGCCGAGCACAACGGTGCTTTGATCCTTGACCATGACGACAGACTGCGCTTCGCGTTTCTGGATCGAAGGAACCGAGATGCCGCCGATGTTTTTCTCCGGTCCAAGCTCGTTGACTTTCTGGGCGATTTCGAGCGTGACGAACCCGTCGGGATTGATGCGCGGGGTGACGCGCAATTCGAGGGCGACGTCCTTGTACTCGACGTTGGCGCGCAGGCCGCTGGTGACCTGGTTAGTGGAGCCGCCGTAAAGCACGTCGGAGAGCGTGGAGGTGGCGACGGGCACGGAATCACCAACGGTGATGCTGCCTTCCTGGTTGTGCAGGGTCTGGATGACAGGCGTGGACAACACTTTCAACCGGCCGGTCGTGGCCATGAGACGCACCACGGCGTCGAGGTTCAGACTGCGAAACGTGGCCCAGTATGTCAACGCGCTGGAGAGCGCCGCGCCGGCGGGTGTCGTGCCGATCGCCGCGGCGCCGATGTTCAACGGTTTCGGTCCGCTGCTGTCGCCGGTCATTGTGCCGCCGTAGAGGTGGGAGGATCCGGCCTTGATGACGCGGTTCACGATGTCCACGCCGGTATCCGTTCCGCTGGCGAGGGTGACTTCGCCGATGATGACTTCGATAAGAACCTGGGGCACGTTGACGTCAATGCTTTGCACGAGCTTGAACAGCCGTTCCATGTCGTCCTTGGTGGCCATGATGAGCAGCGTGTTCGTGCGGTTGTCCGGCAGCACGCGGACGCCGTCGGGGTATTCGAGAAACGCGGTCGGTTCGGAACCGCCGGCGGTGCGAACGGTCGGCACCGATGGCACGGGAGCCGGAGCGGCAGTGCGCGTGGCGCTGGCGCCGGTGCTGCTGGTGCCAGAACGGGTCGAGCGACGGGAACTCACGCCGGTGTAACCGCTGCTGCTGCCGATGATGGCGTTGACGAGCGCGGCGGCCTCGTCGGCGTTGGCGTAGTTGAGTTCGAAGACCTTGGTGATGACGTCGGGTTCGACCTTGATATCCATCTCGGCGATGATTTTGTCGAGAAGCGTGAAATCCTTGCTGCGGCTGAAGACGAAGATTTTGTTCGTGCGCTCGTCGGGGGCAAGGATGGTTTTTGTCTCGATGGCGGCGGCGCCGGGAGCGGGCGGAGCGCCGGGCATGGGAGGAGCACCGGGCGCGGGAGCAGGGCGCGCGGCGGCCGCGCCGGCCTTGGGCTGGAACTGCTGGGCGGATTGCAGGATGGTCTGGATGCGTTGCACGGCCTCAGCGGCTTTGGCGTACTGAAGCTGATAGACCTTCGATTCGAGCCGCAATTCGTAGGGCTGGTCCACGTGTTTCAGCAATTCGAGCATCTGGTTGACGTTGTTCGCCGTGTCAATGACGAGGATGCTGTTGGACTGCGGCAACTGCACAACCTGGCCATACGCGTGCAACAGCGGCTGGATGGCGCTCGTCACCTCCGCCAACTCCGCGTGCCGGACCCGCACCACCTGCGCCAGCAACGCATCGGAAGATGGCAAGTCCACGGCGTCGCCGGTGGTGATGCGGATGCCCTCCTGTTTGGCGGCGGGCGATTGGACGACCTTGAGGAATTTTTCGCCCATTGGAATGACGCTGATGCCGTTGATGGCGAGCACGCTGTCGAGCGCCTGAAGCGCCTCGGCGCGCGTCAACTCCGTCTGGCTGCGAAACCGGATGACACCGGCCAGGTTCGGCGCGGCGATGATGGAGCGTTTCGTGAGCCGCGCATAATAGTCGAGCACCGCCTGCACGGGCGCGCCCTCGAAGTCAATGATGCCGACCGACTCCGATCCGCCGGGAGCAGGCGCGCTGGTTTGCGCGTGGCAAAACAACACCGGCGCGAGAACGGCGGCCAGCAGCCACGCGTGACAACTGCGATAGGATGGGTTTGTTTTCATCGTATAAAAGGTACCCTTCGTCGCTGCACCGGCGCGTCTGGAACCGGCGCGCCGGAAGGCGTCGGCACCGGCGGCATGGGCGGGGAGGGACGCGCCATCGTCGGCACCGACGCGGCGGGCGCGCCTTCGCCGAAGACAAGCGCGCCGGTTTCGATGCCGCGGCGCAATAGCAAACGGCGTTTCGGCTGCGTTTCTTCGATTCGCTCGACAACGACATCGCCGATGGTCTCGCCCGGCGACCGGAAATGGGAGACGTTGGCCGCCTTGTCGAGGATGACGGCAAGTTGCTCGCCGCCGTCCGGTGATTTGATGACGCCGACGAATGCGAAGCGGGCAAAAAAGTTGGAAGCCGTCGCGGAGAGCACGCCACCGGAAGTTTCCGCTTTACCGAACGGGCTGCGCTCGACAATGACCTTGTAGCGGTCCATCGTCGGTGCCGCCACGGCGGTCGTGGTCAGCAAAACCAAAAGCGTTGTAGCCGCGGCGATCATGACGACGCCTTTCCGGTGCGGTCAATCAATGCCCGGACTTGGATGTCGCCGCGCAGGATGCTGATGTTGTCGGGACGCGGGGCGAGTTGGAGTTGCTCGACATTGATCAGGGCGGTTTCTGTTTGCAGCGCGAACAGGAATTGGACAAGCGACTGGATGCTGGCCTCGAAGGAGCATTGCACCGCGAGTTCGCGGTAATTGCCGTGCTCGACCGGCGGCATCGGGCGCCGGGCGCTGATGACGACACCGGCGGCTTTGCCGATGTCTTCGAGTTGTTTGAGCAGGTCGGACATTTGCTCGAAGCGTTGCTGGCGGCGCAACCCCTGGCGAAGCTCCTCGGCCCGCGCGAGCCATTGCGGCCGGCTCTGGATGGCGGTGCGCATCGAATCCAGTTCGCGCTGGCGGGACGCAATCTTGCGCGTCTGCTCCTGCCAACGACCCGCCAACGCCGACCCGGCCGCCCAGGTGCCAAACAACAGCGCCAGCCCGGCGATCGCGCCGACGAGGATTTGTTCGCGTTGGTTCAGCGTCATGGTTTCGCTCCGGCAATCGTGCCGATCGGCTTCAGCGTACAAACGACCTCGAACTTCGTCAACCCTTCCGGCGTCGTCGGCATCGAGACGGTTTTCGCGCCGGCAAAGACCGGGCAGCGCTCCAGACGCCCGATAAACTCGGACGCCAGCGCCGCCGAGGCCGTTTCGCCGCGCAACGTCACGCTTTGGCCCTTCTTGAAAGTGAACCCGACCAACCGGACATTGTCCGGCAGCAAGAGGGTGATTTCGCGAAGCGATTCCAACGCTGTCTGCTCGGTGTCGAGCCGGGATTCCAGCATCTGGAGCGCGTTGCGGGCTGTGCGCGCTTCGCTGAACGGGGTCTGGATGGCCTTCATCTCCTGCGCGAGTTCGTTGAGCCGCCACGATTGCGTGACCGATGCGGCGGCATACGCGAGCAGCGCCAGCGCGTACAAGCCCGCGAGGGCGACCAAACCGCGCACCAGTCGCCGGCGGGATTGCGCGCGACGCCGGCGTTCGCGCCATTCGTCGGAAAGCAGGTTGAAGTAACGGGCATTGTCCATGGCGGCATCTTCGCGCAACGCATCGGCGAGGTCGGGGATGTCCTTTGCGTCGAGCGCGCGGGCGTTGTCGGTCTTGCGGGCAAGTTCGCCCGCGCCGGGACCGGCGAGGACGATTCCGCCGAAGGCAGCATCCGGTTGCTCGATGGCGAGTGCGAGGCGTGTGTGTGCGATTTCGGCGAGCAGCGCATCGGGATCCGCAGTCAACAACGAACGGACGAGCAACGGCTGGCCGCGACTGTGGGCGATCAACGTCGCGCCGTCGGGTTCGAGTTGAAGGAAAAGATGAAGCTGTGCGTCGTGCGGCAGGAGGTTGCGCCGGAGCAGTGCATGAAACACGGCGATGGCGTCCACCGAGACGATCTCGGCATTGAGGGCGGCAACGCGTTCGTCGGAAACAGTTTTCGGCGCGAGAGCGATGAGGACGCGGGTACCGGTTCCGTTGGGGCCGAGCGGGAGAAATCCGAAGACAGTTTCCTCTGGCGGCAACGGTGAAAGATCGTCAATCTGGAGGCGAACCATTTGCTCCAGTTCGGCCATGTCCGTCGCCGGCAAGGTAATAACATGGCACCACGCATCGGCGGCGCGAATGGCAGCAACGACGCGAGGATGGCGTGATTCGTGTTTCATGATGCGCCTCCTGCGCCGCGCTGGGGCGTCCAGGAGAGGATTTCGTAATCGTTGCCGGTGCGGACGAGGATGACGACGATGGTGCGTTTGACGTTGCCGACTTCGCCGGTGGCGGTGACGCGGAAATGGGTGGATTTGACGGTGATGCGCTTTTGCCAGAGTTGCCGCAGTTCCGGCTCGACGGGGCCAAAATGAGCGAGGAACTCATCGACGTTGCGGAATGGATGATCGTCCTTGGTGCCGAGAATGCCGTCGCTGCCATTGCGAGTTTCGATGACGGCGGCGGCTTGCGGGGCGTCCATGCCGAGCATGACTTGGAGGACGAACGGCGTGGCGGTGTTGACATTGATGCGCCCTTCGCCGGGGGCGGTGGTCAGGATGTCTTTGAGGCCGGGGCGCGCGGGAAGTTTCTTCGTGGCGGGACGCGCGTTGTAGAGGGTGGGTGTGACGCCTTGGATGAGAAGAAGTTCCTCGATGCGGTCCAGCGGCCCGTTCTTGGCGTGGTAGGGAATCGGGAGGTTGTTGTAGTAGTCGGTCTCAGCGCCGTTAAGCCGGTGAAGGTCGTCGCCGTCAATCCAATCGAGAATGGAATCGGCCACGGTGTCGGCTTCCGCCATGTCGAGGTCGAGCAAATGGGCGAGCCGGCGGAGTTGCTCCTGCGTCAGTTGATTGATGGGCAGCCGGGATTGCTCGTCGGTGACGGTGACGTTGAGTTTGCCATCTCCGAGCGGTTGGTCGAGGTAGGCGTCTTGGTTGAGCGCCCATCGCTGGTTGAGCGCATCGAAGTCGGTTTCGGCGGGGGTCTTGTCGTGAACGAGCAGTTGGAGGCGGGCGACCTCGACTCCGGAACGGGCGAGGGCGTCGGCTTTGAGTTCCTTGCGGCTGAACGATGTCACTTGGGTCTCGACGTGCATGGTGAAAGCAAACCCGCCAATGAGCAAGGACAAAACCACAATGACCCAGAGCACAACGACCATGGCGACAGCGCGGTTGGAACGAAGGAGGTTCATTGCCGTCGCACCAGTTTTGCGGAGGGAAGGTCCACTGCGCGCGTGATGACCGCCGGTGCGTCGCGGGGATCGAGCGGGGCAAAGGTCAGCGTGAACTCGATGGCGCCGGGGAAATGGTCTGCCTCCGTCCATTGTTCCTTCCAGACGCCGGTTTGCGCGTCGCGGCAACGGACGGTGAACCCGGTGATGTCGCCTCCCAACACGTGACCGGGCCGGCGGTTGAAGCGGTCCACTTCCTGAAGGGCGAGCGTGTTGAGCATGGTCAGGCACGGTTGCCCGTTGTCGGCGCGTTCCATGCCGATGGTGACCCGGCGCATCCCGGCGATGACGGCCTCCTGTGGCGGCAACAGCGCGTCGGAGGTGGTGACGAAACTGATCGAGTCGCCGAGGAACGGATCGCGTTCGACGCGGACGGCGTAGAGTTTGGCGCGCTCGCGCACATAGACGGCAGAACGTGCCATTTCTGTGAGTGCTTCGAGGACGACGCGTTGACGCTGGTAGCTTTCCGCGAGGCCGTTGGAGCGTTTCCAGCCGCGCAACCCCGCGCTCCACGTGGTGGAGACGGCCAACACCAGCAGGCCGAGCATCGTCACGGCGAGCATGACTTCCAGCAGCGTAAACGCGGAAGCCCGTGCTGTAGCCGCCCCGCTCCGACGGGGCGCCTCGCCGCAGTTGTGCGCCGGTCTCGCGACCGCGCACCTGACTCGACCGAAGGTCTCCCGATGTCTGCCGGTGCGGGAGACCTTGCGGTCAGCGCACGCGGCGCGGTCAGGAGACCTGCGCCGAACAAGAGGCACCGGCCCGCACGCCGGCGGAGCGGCGTGGCTACAGTGGTTTGGCGAGATCGGCTTCATCGTTGTTTCTCCGGCAGATAACGGTATTCAACGATGGAGTCGGATGCCTCGCGGCCATGCTCCTGCCACGTGACAGTAATGGTCTGTTCCCAGAGTCCTTTCGTTGCCGTCGGGGCAAAGACGCGCTGCCACCGGTAACCGGGATGACCGGGAAAATCGCCCTCCTGGTCGAGCATGTCCTTGGCGCGGTCGAGCCGGAACTCGCAGGCGATGCCGGCCATCAGGATTTCGGCGTGCGAGTAATGTTGAATGCTGCGCGCCGCCGCCAGGCAACGTCCCAGGCAATCCATCAGCACGCCCAGCGACAAGCCGACCAGCACGACCGCAAGGATCACCTCCAGAAGGATGTACCCCGATTCCCGTTGGCGGTTCATGACGCCGCCAACGCCTCGTCTTCGTGCGTCACCCGCGCCACTTCCTCCACCGTCGTCAGCCCGGCGCGGACCTTGGCCCAGCCGTCGTCGCGCAACGTCTTCATCCCGCCGGCGCAGGCGGCCTGTTTGATGGCCGAGGATGCCGCCCGCTCGATGATCAGCGGACGCAGGTTTTCATGCATCACAAGAATCTCGTAAATGCCCATTCGTCCGCGGAACCCGGTGAACCGGCATTCCTCGCAGCCACGCGCCCGGTAAAACGTCGTGCTGTCGTGTTGCATGGGGTAGCCGACTTCCTTCAACAAATCCGGGTCCGGTGTGTACGCCGTTTTGCACGACGGGCAGAGCGTGCGGACGAGCCGTTGCGCGATGATGGCCTCGACGGACGAGCTGACCAGAAACGGCTCGATGCCCATGTCCAGCAACCGCGTGACCGCCCCGGCGGCGTCGTTGGTGTGAAGCGTCGAGAAGACGAGATGCCCCGTCAACGCGGCGCGGATGGCAATCTCGGCGGTTTCGAGGTCGCGGATTTCGCCGACCATGATGACGTCGGGATCCTGGCGCAAAATGTGGCGCAGACCGCTGGCGAACGTCAGGCCGATCTCGGACTTGACCTGCATCTGGTTGACGCCGGGCAACTCGTACTCGATCGGCTCCTCGATGGTGATGATGCGCTGGTCAATGGAATTGATGGTGCTGAGGAAGGCGTACAGTGAGGTGGACTTGCCCGAACCAGTCGGGCCGGTCACGAGAATGATGCCGTGCGGCAGTTCCACCAGCTTGCGGACGAGTTTCGCGTCGGCGTCGTACAACCCGAGCTTGTCCAAACCGAGGAAAATGCTGTTGCGCGTGAGCAACCGCAAACTCACGCTCTCGCCGTACGGCGTCGGGATCGTCGAGACGCGCACGTCAATCTCCGCGCCGCTGCTGCGGACGTTGATGCGCCCGTCCTGCGGCAGCCGGCGCTCGGCGATGTCCATGTTGGCCATGACCTTGATGCGCGAGATGATGGCGGCCTGAAACCGTTTCAACTGCGCCGGGACGGGCACTTGGTGAAGGGCGCCGTCCACGCGGTAGCGGATGCGCAGGTCATTCTCCATCGGCTCAAGATGAATGTCGGTCGAGCGCTCCTTGTAGGCCTCGGCAATGATCTGGTTGACGAACTTGACGACGCTGGCTTCCTGGTCGTCGCTGGCGACGTCCTGCTTGGCGATGGTCGCGGCGGCCATGTCGAGGTCCACGACGTTTTTCTGGAGCAGTTCGTCGAGTGTTTCCGCGCCGACACCGTAGTAGCGTTTCAACGATTTCTGGATGTCGGCGCGCGGGCTGAGCGCGAGGCGGATGCGGGACTTCGAGGCCATGCGAAGACATTCCACCATCGGCAGGTTGAACGGGTCGTCGGTCGCCACCAGCAGGCAGCCGTTTTCCATGCGCATGGGCATGACGTTGTACTGGAACACCGCCTTGGTCGGCACCCGCTCGCGGACGGACGAATCCATCTCGTCCTCGCCCAATCGGGTGAACTTCAGATGAAGGGACTTGGCGAGCGCCTGCAGGAGTTTTTCCTCGGCGACCATCCCCGACTTCACACACGCGCGCACAACGGATTCACCGGCCTCGCGCGGCGATTGCATCAAGGCGTCCAACTCCGCCGCCGTCAGCAGTCCCGTTTGCGCCAATTCACTCCGAAATTGTTGCGGCCAGCCGTTCATAATGGGTGCGGGCACGACGACCATAGGCAACGGCTGGCGCCATGTCAAGAAAGGCGCTCCCCACGACATGTGGCTGTCCCACGACATGTGGCTTGACCACTCGAATAACGGCGAGTATGAGTCGGGACGGCGAGCAAGCCGGTCTTGCTCGCACAACATTTGTTGGAGAGGTGCTAGAGTGGTTGAATAGGCCGGTCTCGAAAACCGGTATGGGCCTATGGTCCATCGAGGGTTCGAATCCCTCCCTCTCCGCCAGTTTCAGGATTACGCCATGAAAATCACCAAAGCCGTCATCACCGCCGCCGGCAAAGACCAGCGCAGCCTTCCACTTCAACGTCTCGTTGACCGCGACGGCCAGCCAAAATCCGCCATCCAGATTATCGTCGAGGAAGTCGTCGCCGCCGGCGCGGAGGAAATCGCCATCGTCATCAACCCCGGCGACGAATCGGCTTTTCGCGCCGCCACAGGGCGGAGTGTGGCCTTTATCCCGCAGACCAACTCGCGAGGCTATGGTCACGCTCTTTGGTGCGCGCGCGAGTTCGTCGGCAATGAACCGTTCCTCCACCTCGTCAGCGATCACCTCTACGTCAGCGATTTGTCAAAACGTTGCGCCCAGCAACTGATCGAGATCGCCGCCACCGACAACTGCGCCGTCTCCGCCGTGCAAGCCACCCGCGAGAACATGCTCCCCTACTACGGCACGGTCGGCGGACGCCGCGTCACGGGGCGGAAAGACCTCTATGAAGTTGAGGCTGTCGTCGAGAAACCCACGCCCACCGAAGCCGAGCAACACCTCATTGTCCCCGGCCTGCGCGCCGGCCATTACCTTTGCTTCTTCGGGATGCACGTCCTGACGCCGGCCGTCCTCGACATTCTCGGCGAAGCGGTCAGCGGAACCGGCAACGTCCAGCTCTCCCCCGCGCTCGCCAGGCTGGCCGGGCGCGAACGTTACCTCGCCCTCGAAGTCGCCGGGTCGCGCTACAACATCGGCGTCAAGTACGGCCTGCTTACCGCGCAACTCGCCCTCGCCCTCCACGGCGCCGACCGCGACGAAGTGCTCACGCAGCTTGTGGAACTGCTGGCAAAACAGAAACACGCATGACCTCGCGTCTCATCTCCATCATCACCGCCGCCGATCCGGCGACGCGCGACCAATCCCTCGACGCCTTTTGCCGGCAGGCGTCGCTCGACGATCTTCTTGCCGAAGCTGCCTCGCTCGACCAGTTCCGACGCGACTCCGACAACCTTTACGAACGCGTCCGCGCGCTTTTCTTCCTGTACGCCATCTACCGGTTCCATTTGCCCCGGACACTGACCGCAACTGGACTCATTCCCTTCGATGGTTTCACACATCTCTTGAATCGCCGGTTTGAGGAAGCGATTGACGTGTTCCTTCGCTGCCCGCCGTCCGACGGCATCGCCAGCGCGTTGGCCGCCGCTTACCACGACCTCGGTTTCCAGACGCTCGCAAACCAAGTTCGCCGGAGTGTCCGCTCCGTTCGCGGCAACCAATGGATGTTTCGCATCGGTCATCCCGCCGACCAACCGCTCCGCATCCGTCCCGAACTTCTCCGCCAACCGTTCCCGCTCTTGCGCGAACGCACACCGGTTCGGATGGACCTCTCGCACTCCGGCTGGAGCGACATTTTCTTCCTCGGCATGGATTTCCCGGAAGGCGCGCGCGTCCTTAACGTCTCGATTGACCTCGGCGTCCACGGGCGCGACGCCGCGCCGCGTCCGCCCGTCGAGGCGTACCTGCGCGTCATTGACGAACCGGTGCTGCGACTCACCAGCGTTGACCTCGGCGCGACCACCGACATCACCGATCTCAACGAAGTTTTCGACTTTGCCCGCGATTACCTCGGCCTGCTCAAAGCCGCCGTCATCGCCGCCGGCATCGTGCCGCCGGGGATCGAAGGCTCCGGCGAATCGTTACAGGACTTGCTTGCCCGGATTGTCGGCCCCGGTCTCGGCCTCGAAATCGTCAGCAACGTCAACGGCATCCCGAAAGGCTCGCGCCTCGCCGTCTCGACCAACCTGTTGGCCTCTCTGATTGCCGTGATGATGCGCGCGACCGGCCAAGCGGCGTCACTGACTGGGCCGTTGGAGGAGAACGAACGCCGGCTCGTTGCGGCGCGCGCGATTCTCGGCGAATGGCTCGCCGGCTCCGGCGGCGGCTGGCAGGACAGCGGCGGCGTCTGGCCCGCTGCGAAATTGATTCGCGGCGAACTCGCCCGCGAAGGCGATCCGGAGTTTGGGATCAGCCGGGGACGTTTGTTGCCGACGCACACGCCGGTGAAAATCGGCGCGCAGCTCCAAGACTCGCTCGTGCTCGTTCACGGCGGCATGGCGCAGAACGTCGGGCCGATTCTGGAGATGGTGACGGAGAAATATCTCCTCCGCTCCGAAGTCGAGTGGCAGGCGCGCAAGGAAGCGATGAAAGTCCTCGACGAAGTCGTCGAGGCGTTGTGTTCCGGTAATGTTCCGGCCATTGCGGCGGCAACGACACGCAACTTTTTCGGCCCGATCCAAGCCATCATCCCGTGGGCGACGAACCTGTACACCGAGACCGTCATCAACCGGGTCCGCGAAAAGTTCGGCGACAAGTTTCTCGGCTTCTGGATGCTCGGCGGCATGAGCGGCGGCGGCATGGGATTCATTTTTGATCCGTCGGTCAAGCCCGCCGCGCAGGAAGCGCTCGGCGAAATCATGACGGCGACCAAGCGCGAGTTGCAGAACGCCTTGCCGTTCGCGATGGAGCCGGTGGTGTACGACTTCGCCATCAACGAACGCGGCACGTGGTGCGACATGGACAGCACGCTGTTGCCCGCCGGCTACTACGCGCTCATCGTCCCGGCGTTATTGAAAGCGGACCGGTTCAAGCTCAGCGCCGCGCGACGCGCTGAACTGGAGCAATTCGGCATCGCTTGTCGGACGCATCCTGAGCTTGGCGGCATGGTGCACACGCTGTTCGACCGGTTGTTCCCGCGCGCGAAGGCGGACACCGGCGGCCAGAGTCTGCAAGATTTGCTGAACGAACTTGGCTTCGATCGGGTGCAGCACGAGCAGATTCGCGCCGACCTGAAGAATGGGCGGATTGGTCTGGCGCAGAATCGTCTACCGGCAACGACCGTCATTGAGGACGTATGCGATTTATGTGTCCCATGCGACCTATACCGGGAACAAGGTGTGGAAGCAATTCGCCGGGGCGAAGCGGCAGTCGTCACCTTGGCGGCGGGTGTCGGCAGCCGGTGGACGCAGGGCGCGGGCGTGGTGAAGGCGCTGCATCCGTTCTGCAAGCTTGGCGGGAAACACCGGAGCTTCCTCGACGTTCACATCGCGAAGGCGAAAGGCGCGCCGCACATTGTCACGACCAGCTACCTGACGCATCGGCAGATCGAAGAGGCCGGGCTACCAGTGATATTGTCGCCGGGACGCGCGGTCGGGTTGCGAATGATCCCGATGGCGCGCGACCTGCATTTTGCCTGGGAGGAGACCGCCCACCAATTGCTCGACGAACAGAAACAGAAAGTCCGCGACAGCCTCCACGCCGCGTTGATCGGCTGGGCGCAGGCAATGGGCGAGGCGAACGATTACACCGACAACCTTCCGTCGCAGTGTCTCCACCCGGTCGGCCACTGGTTCGAGTTCGCCAACCTGCTCCGCAATGGCACGCTGGCGAAGTTGCCAAACGTTCGCTGGCTGATGCTCCACAACATTGACACCGTCGGCGCCGACCTCGATCCCGCGTTGCTCGGCCAACACATCGCCAGCGGCGCGTGCCTGAGTTTTGAGGTCATCACGCGACGGCTCGAAGACCGCGGCGGCGGGTTGGCGCGAGTGAATGGTCGGGTGCGGCTCGTCGAGGGGCTAGCGATGCCGCGCGAGGAAGACGAATTCAAATTGAGCTACTACAACTCGATGACGACGTGGATTGACGTCGAGAAACTCCTGGCCGTCTTCGGCCTGACCCGCGCCGATCTCGCCGACGATGAGAAGGTAGCGACTGGCATCCGCGCCGTGGCGGCCAAGATGCCGACATACATCACGCTCAAGGACGTGAAGAAGCGCTGGGGCCATGGCCAGGAAGACATCTACCCGGTGGCGCAGTTCGAGAAGTTGTGGAGCGACATGACGGCGTTGCCGGAAGTAGATTGCCGGTTCATCGTCGTGCCCCGGCTGCGCGGCCAGCAACTCAAGGACATTGCGCAACTTGACGGCTGGCTGCGCGATGGTTCCGCGGCGTATGTCGAGTCATTGTGCGGCTGGTAGCAGCGTCGCGACGAAGCCATCGAAGCCCGTCATTGTCACGGCAAACTCTCCGCCGGGTGCGATCATTCTGGTTTCGGCGCTGAACTGCTGCGGGCCGGGGCTCTCACTGATGCGCATCAATTTGGAGCGGCCAGCCGTGAGCCACGAGCCGACTTGGATTCGTTCTTCATGCGGCCGGCTGCTGCCGTTGACACCGGCAAGGCACCACGTGGCGCCTTTGCGCCGGGCGAGGATGGCGAATTGGCCCGGTTCGCCGGCGAGCCGAACGAATTCGTCAGTGCTGGTCTTTTCGGCAATAATGCGGGCCGGATTGTCGGCGGGAAGCTTGAGCGCAGCGGCATGAAGCATGGTGTTCCATGACTTGCCGAACCATTGGATTTCGTTGTCGAGGAAGTAACCGATCACCCAAGGGTCGTCACGGTGCGGGGCGCAACGCTCGCTCGCAATCGTGTCGCAATAGGCGGGGAACTTCTCGTGGAAGACGTTGGGGAAACCGGTCCAGTTTTCCTTCGGTTCGATCGCTTCGACGCCGGCGAAACCGGCGGCGAAGCTCAAGGAGAAGTGTCATGCTCCACCAGCGATGCGGCACCCACCCGGCCCCCCGCCCGTCAGTTGCTATTCCTGAAAACTGGATAATGCATAAGACGATCGTCTCACAGCTTATCCACTTTACAATTGTGGGTCAGGGAGAGGCAAGGGAGCGCAGGCGCAGGCGCGTTTGTTGGCGGAACTCCTCGTGCTGGCGCTGGACGGTTTCTCCCTCGTAGCCTTTCGGAAGCAGTTCCCCCGGCAAGAGCGGATCGAGTGAAAAAGCGTGGTCATACGCCTGCCACTCTTCGCGCGCCAACGCAGCCAGCCGCGCCAGATTTTCGGACGCCTTCACTTGGCGGAGCGCGGCGACACGGCCCTGTTGGTAGGCGCATTGCCGTCGCGTGATTTCGATGAAATCCCAGGCCGATGCCGCCACTTCCGCATCAGTGCACAGGAACAGCCGCCGCGACTCAAAACCGCAGAAGCATTCCGGGACACCTTGGGCTTCGATGATTTCTTTCAGAATCGGCTGCACATCGTGTGGCCAGACCCAGACGCTGCGTTGGAGCAAGCCCAACCGCCGTGCACGCAACGCACGCCAGAGCCGCTGACGGTCTTTGCGGCGCACTTCCGGCAGGTCGAACGTTACCACCCGCCAGTGCCTGTCCCAAGGCCGCGCCCATTCGGTGCGCGGCGCGCAGTGTGCCCGTGGGTTTTCCTCAGAGGCGACGACCTTGTAGACTGCCTTCGCGCCGCGGCCTTCGCGTCTGACCCATCCATTGTGTTCCAACCGTCGCACCAGCCAGTCAGCTCGCAATGCTCCCACACACCCGACGTAACCTTCGACCAGCTTCAACAGCGTGGCCTTGGTCACTGTTTCGCCCATCGCACCCACATCATCCATCATTCGCAGCCAATCGACTATCCGCATGGCGAGTCTCCTTCTGTGTTCACACATCTACCAACCAACTCTCACCCGGACAAGCATTATTTTGGAAAATTTATGAGATGACCGTCTCATAATTTATCCATATTTTGGGAAGAGAGAGGGGTGGTGAGGGGGAGGCGTGTGTGTCAGGCGCGTGGGAGGGTGAAACAGAATCGGCTGCCCTGGCCGGGCGCGCTTTCGGCCCAGACGCGGCCGCCGTGGGCTTGGACGATGTGTTTCACAATGGAGAGGCCGAGACCGGTGCCGCCCAGTTCGCGGCTGCGCGCCTTGTCCACGCGATAGAACCGCTCGAAGATGCGCGGCAGATGTTCGGCAGCGATTCCCGGGCCGTTATCGGAAACACAGCACTCGATCTCCTCGCCGGCCAGACGGGCGCTGACGCCAACGCGACCGCCGTCGGGCGTGTACTTGAGGGCGTTGTCGAGGAGATTGGTGAAAACCTGGCGGAGACGTTCGCGGTCGGCGCGCACGAACGGCAACGCATCGGGCATCTCGACGGCGACGGTCATGTTTTTCTCGCGGGCTTGCGGGGCCAGTTCCTCGATGACGGCGTCGGCGAGGTCGCGCAGGCCGACGGGCGCGAACTCCAGTTGCGCCCGTTGCGATTCGAACCCGGAGATGTTGAGAAGGTCCTCGACGAGCCGTTCGAGCCGGTGCGAGTGGCGCTGGATCGTTTCGAGGAACTGGCGGGAGGTGGCGGCATCGGGCGGCGGGCTTTCGAGGAGCGTTTCGACGTACCCCTTGATGATGGAGAGTGGCGTGCGCAGTTCGTGGCTGACGTTGGCGACGAATTCCTTGCGAATGTTTTCGAGTTGTTTCAGGCGGGAGATGTCGTGGAACACGACAACGGTCCCGGCGTTGTTCTGCAAGGCGGCGGCGTTGACGGCAAAGGTGCGTTCACCGGGCGTCAGGAAGGTGAGTTCGCGCGCGGCGGGCGAGGCAATGAGCTGTTCCAATTCGATGTTGCGGAGCGCCTCCAGCGGCGTTTTGCCGATGGCCTCGTCGGTAAGCTGAAGCTGTTCGCGGAGCGCCCGGTTGATCAGGCGGATTCTGCCGGCGGCGTCGGTGACAAGGACGCCCTCGGTCATGCTGGACAGGATGCCGGCGAGACCGGCCTTTTCCTCGTCCAGTTCGCGCAGGCGCGTTTCGAGCTGGCCGGCCATGTCGTTGAGGGCGACTCCCAACTCGCCCAGTTCGCCGCTGACCCGGTAGGGGGCGCGGGCGGCGAAATCGCCGTGCGCCACGCGGCGGGCCATTGTGCGCATCGCGTCAATCGGCGCGCTGTAGCGGCGCGCCAGCCAGAACAGGAACGGGATGTCAATCAGCGCGACGATCAGGCTGGCTACGACAACGATTCGCCGGACGCGGCTGGTGGTTTCGGCAATCGAGTGCAACGGCAGGCCCACCCGCACCACGCCCTGCGGCGCATACGCGCCGGGCGGCAACGCGGGAAGGGCGACGTACAGCAAGCTGGCATGCACCGTGTCGCTGTGGCGGCGGGCGACGCCGATGCCGCGGTTGAGCGCATCCTGGACTTCGGGTCGGAGAAGGTGGTTCTCGATGCCGGCCAGCTCGTACGGCGGCTTGTCGGATTCGCCGACAACAGTGCCGTCGCGCCTGATCAAGGTGATGCGCAAGCCGACTTGGCGGCCGAGGGCGTGGGCGAGGTTGTTGACCTCATTGGTGTTCAGGGGGGTGGCGGCGAGCAGCGGCGCGGTCAGGTGATGGACAAGGCGGCCGTTGCGTTCGAGGTCCTGTTGGATCCGCTTCATCAGAAACGGCGGCAGGAACATGTTGAGACACAGAATCACCAGCAGCAGCAACGCCACCAACAAACCCGTCAGGCCGAGAAACCATTTCCACTGGAGCGAGAGTTTGAGCACGGGCGCAAGGTAGCCAATTGGAAGGAGGGTTTCAACGGAAACCGCTGCGAATTGTAAAGGATGTGTTGCGTTTCGGTGACAATTCGGTTACACGAAACAGCGCAACGGCTGCGAGTGCCGCTTGCAGGAGGATTTCATGTTTGATCAATGGAAGCAATTCAGTGTGGCGGCGCTGTGTGTCGCCGTGGCGGCGGTCGCCGGTTGCGGACGACGGCAAGCGGCGATCACCGTGGCCGGCTCGACAGCGTTCCAGCCGTTCGCGGAAAAACTGGCGGAGGAACTGATGGCAAAACGACCCGACCTTGCCATCACCG
Source organism: Verrucomicrobiota bacterium (assembly GCA_016871575.1). Classification (GTDB taxonomy): domain Bacteria; phylum Verrucomicrobiota; class Verrucomicrobiia; order Palsa-1439; family Palsa-1439; genus CAIKAP01. The sequence goes on along the minus strand of VHCW01000085.1, from coordinate 1,252 downwards.
TGCAAGGCGGCGGCTCGGCGGTCGGCATCCAGTCGGCGTTGTCGGGCGCGGCGCAAATCGGCATGGCGGACCTGGTGGAGTTGCCGCCGGAAGCGCAATCGTTGACCAGCGTGGTCGTGGCGCGCGACGGCGTCTCGATGGTGGTGCATCCGTCCAACCCGCTGAGCAATCTCACGACCGATCAGATTCGCGGCATTTTCAACGGCGCCCTCCGCAACTGGAAGGAACTGGGAGGGAAAGATGCGCCGATCACGGTTGTTTCCCGCGAGGCCGGTTCGGGCACGCGCACGTCGTTTGAGCAAATCATCACCGGAATCAACTTGACCAGGGACGCCGTCGTGCAGGACTCCAACGGCACGATTCGCGAGACGGTTGCCAACGATCCGAACGCCGTCGGCTACCTCACGCACGGCGTCGTCAACTCAAAAGTCAAGGCCGTGACGGTGGACGGCAAGGATTGCACGACGGAAGCGATCATGGCTGGCGAGTACAAGCTGGTGCGCCCCGTTTTTTTCCTCATCAAGGGGGTGGCGGAAGGCACGGCCAAGGAGTTCATTGACTACGTGCTCTCCGCGGAAGGCCAGGAAATCATCAAGAAAAACGGATTGATCCCCGCGAAGTGAAGTTCAATCGTGAGAAAACAGTGGAGCGTCTGTTGCTGACGGTGGCGTTCTCGGCCATCGCCAGTCTGCTGTTGATTGCCCTGTTCATCTTCAAGGAAGGCGTGCCCTTCATTTTGAAAGTCGGCCCGCGCGACTTCCTGTTGTCGTCGGACTGGTCGCCGCAGGCCGGGAAATTTGGAATTTATCCGATGATCATCGCGTCGCTCTGGATCACGCTCGGGGCCATGCTCATCGGCGCGCCGCTGGGGGTGGCCGGCGCGATCTTTTTGAACGAGTTCGTGCCGCGCTCAGTGATGCGCATCGTCAAGCCGACCATCGAACTGCTGGCGGGCATTCCGTCGGTGGTGTTCGGGTTCATCGGCGTGGTGGTGCTCGCGCCGTTGATTCGGACGCATCTTGGCGGGCCGGGTTTGTCAGTGTTGGCGGGGGCGATTGTGCTGGGGATCATGGTGCTGCCGACGGTCATCAGCATTTCGACCGACGCCATTGGCGCCGTGCCGAACACCTACCGGGAAGGCGCGCTCGCGCTGGGCGCGACCCGCTGGCAGGCGGTACACATGGTCGTGCTCAAGGCGGCGCGCTCGGGCATCGTGGCGAGCATCATCCTCGCGATGGGCCGGGCGGTCGGC
>VHCW01000084.1 GCA_016871575.1 Verrucomicrobiota bacterium | reverse complement strand
CCAGTTCCCGCAGCGAGCGGGCTGGTTCTGATGATGTGTTCATGGTCCTCTCACGGTTGGTGGTTCGTGAGACGTGGGTGGGGTGCCGTTCACGCCCCCATGATAGTGGCAGTGTCAAGATGCGCCCGCGCCCAGTATGCCGCCGGTTTGCGCTTGCCTGCCGTCGCGGGGAAAGGAATACTGCGCGGCCACTATGTTGACCGATAACATCCTCGATTTGATTGGCCGCACGCCGCTCGTCCGGCTCCGCAACGAACCGATCTACGCCAAGGCCGAGTTCCTCAACCCGGGCGGCAGCATCAAGGACCGCGTGGCGCTGGCCATGATCGAAGGCGCCGAACGCGACGGCAAGCTGCGGCCCGACTCGATCATTGTTGAGCCGACCTCCGGCAACACCGGCATCGGCATCGCCCTCGTCGGCCGGCTCAAGGGCTACAAGGTCCGCATCGTCATGCCGGAGAACATGAGCATCGAACGGCGGAAATTGATCCAGTGCCTCGGCGCCGACCTCATCCTCACGCCGGCAAAGGACAGCATCGAAGGCGCTGTCCAGCGCGTGCGCGAGATACAGGCCGAGGACCCGCGCGTGTTCGTCCCGCAACAATTCGAGAACCCCGACAACCCGCGCGTCCACTACGAGGAGACCGCGCACGAACTCTGGCGGCAGATGAACGGCGACATCGCCTGCTTCGTCGCCGGCGTCGGCAGCGGCGGCACGTTGCAGGGCATCGGCAAGTTTCTTTCCGAGCACAAGCCCAGCGCCCGCATCGTGGCCGTCGAGCCGAAGAACGTCGCGGCGCTGCTCGGCCACGAGCCGGGCCTGCACCAGATTCAGGGCATCGGCGACGGATTTGTCCCGGCGGTGCTCGATGTGAAGATTGTCCACGATGTTCTCGAAGTCACCGACGAGGACGCGATTGAAACGACGCGCCAGCTCGGGCGCGATTTTGGCCTGCTGGTGGGCATTTCCTCCGGCGCAAACGTCTGGGCCGCCCGGCAACTGGCCCAGCGCATTCCCGGCAACATCGCCACCATCCTGCCCGACCGCGCCGAACGCTACTTCAGCACCGCGCTGATGTAACCGGCCCGCACATCGGTGGCGAGACAGGCTGCCGGTGTTTCAAACAAAATCATGGCGTCTCGACGGGCGTCACCCGGCCGCCCATTGGCAACGAGCCTGTTCAAAACAGCGGCGGACCGGCATGAGAATCGCAATAAGGTGGATGACGCTTTTCATGGTTTGTGGTTGCCGGGTTGCGGAAGGTTCCAGTAGCCACGGAAGATTGTGAGCGGATCGGCTGTTTGCCGGTTCGTGCCTTTCGGCGCAGCCGGCCAGCGCCAGTAATCCTTGAACAAGACTGCCGGGTCCGGCGCGCGACGGTCTTTCCAATACTCGCGGTCATGATCGAGAATGGCGTGGCGCGATTGTCGCCACTCGGCAAACACTTTCCCGAACCATGCATCGTAGATCTTGGCTAGTTCGGCGACCAAATCCGGATGTTGCGCGGCAACGTCGTGGCGTTCCGCCGGGTCGGCAGCCAAATCGAACAGGCGCGGCTTTTCGGTTTTGATGTCGCCGAAATCCGCCAGTTCCCAATCCAGCGGCATCTCCCAATGCGGCTCAACGACGCCGCGTTCGTAGGAGGGATTGTCGCGGCCGGAGTCCTTCTTCATCGTGAAGGGCACGCCCGGCCAGAGCAGCTTCCAGCGGTCGCGGCGGATGGCCGCGTCGCTGTGGGCGACCGGCAGGTAGCGGTTTTTCTGGAACGGCAACACGCGGCTTTCGAGCGACGGCGATGGTTTGCCGAGCAGCAACGACATCACGTTCAGGCCGTCAAACGGCTTTGCGCCGGCGGGAGGCGGCGCACCCGTCGCACTGTAAAGCGTCGGCAACCAGTCGCAGCCGTGGACGGGTGTCGTGACGACGCGCCCGGCGGGAACCCGCCCCGGCCACGCCACGATGCACGGAACGCGGATGCCTTGCTCGCCGACATCGCCCTTGTTGCCGGAGAACCCCCCGTGATAACGCATCGTGGAACCGCCGCTGCCGTCGGGGCCGAGTTGCGCGCCGTTGTCGCTGGTAAAGACGATAACGGTCCGCTCCCACAATCCTTCATCCTTGAGCGTCTGGAACACGCGGGCCAACCCCGCGTCCATCGCCTCGATCATGGCATAAATGATGGCCACCGTTTCGCCGGCGTTCTTTGGGAGGCGACGGCGATACTTTTGGACGAGCGCTTCGGGCGCTTGGAATGGAGAGTGCGGCGCATGATGCGCGAGAAACAACGCGAACGGTTTGCCTTTGCTGGCGCGGATGAACGAGATCGCCTCGTCGTTGAGCGCATCGGTCAGGTATCGGCCATCGTGTTTCTCGACGGCATCGTTGCGCATCAGGTGCCATTTCCAATAATTTTGGCCGCCGTTGGGGAAACCGTAGAACAAATCGAAACCGCGCCGGTGCGGGAGATGATCGCGGCAGTACAGGCCGTTATGCCATTTACCGATGAGCGCTGTCGCGTAACCGGCGTGGCGGAAGTAATCACCGAACGTTTTTTCCGAGAGCGACATCCGGTCCAGCCCGCGATTGCTCGGCACGTCCACGGCGCCCGTGCGGTGATTGAATCGTCCGGTCAGGAACCCCGCGCGCGCCGGCGCGCAGAGCGCCGACGGGGAATAATGGTCGGTGAACCGAACGCCCTGTTGTGCCAACGCATCCAGCGTGGGCGTCTCCACAAACGGATTGCCATAACACCGCAAATCGCCAATGCCGAGATCATCGGCGAGAATAAAGAGGATGTTGGGTTTCTGGATTTCGGCAGCCGGAAGGGACGCCATCGTGGCAACCATACAACACAAACTCAAAATGACATTGGCAGAAATTCGAAATCCGAATTTCGAAATCCGAAACAAATCCGAAATTCGAATGTTCGTCATCCTCGAATTGCTGTCTGTCAGTTTTGGATTTGCTGCTTTTGTCATTCGAGCTTGTTTCGAATTTCGGATTTCGTACTTCGGATTTTGGGCTGTGTCCATCTTCCGTCTCACTGACTTTGCCCCGTCGGGATTCGGTAAACGCGTTTTCCGTCTTTGACTTCGATGGAGGGGAGCGGGTTGCCGTCGGGGTCTTTCGGTTTGCGGTCGCGTTGCGTTTTGAAGTCGTCCTGGCAAAATGCTTTGTGAACGACCGGTGTGGTGCGCATCTTGGACGGGTAACTCAGCCCTTTGTGGACAGGCTGCACGAAATAGTCTTCCGGATTGATGTCCGGCAGCGCGAGAATTTCCTCCAAGCCGAGATACGGACAGAGCGCGTCCACCCACGCCACCAAACGCGCTTCTTCTTCGGGCGAGACGCGGACGTCGTGATGTTTGCCGCTGGTCGCTTTCTGGATCAGGCGGCTGCGATAGGACATGGCGGTCATCGGCGGGATGACGGTGTCGGCAGTCGGGAACTTCACTTCCGGATTTGGATAGACGTGGTACGGGAAGATCGGCCCGGCGATGCTCGTGTACGGCAGATCGGCAACCGTCTTTGGTTTGTCTCCGAACACCAGCAACACATACGGCCAACTGAACAGCGTGCCCGGTTCGGTCCGATGCGTGAGGTCCAACCCGCCCTTCGAATCCTTGCCGCTGTGGCATTTCACGCAATGTTTGTCGAGCACGGGCTGGACGAACCGCGGGAAACTCACCGTCTCATCGCCCCACGACGGCGGTGTGATGTCGCTTGGCGGGCGGCTGAGCGCAATGCCCGGCTTCACGTCGGGCGTGACGCCGCGCGTCTGGTGGCAACCGACGCAGCCGCGTTTCTCGCCGGGCATGACGTGCGTGAACGAGCGCATCGTCTGAAGGCAACGCCCCTTTTCGTCGAGCAACTGGAAATAGAGCGCCTGCACCGGCGGCGCCTTGAAGTTGACGCTGCCGTCGGCCTCGACCGGCACCGTGCCGAGGATCCGTTTCGTCGTGTCGTCCATCAGGAACGACGTGGGCGTTTCACCGGCTAACGTGAACCGCGGGAAGGCGCCTTTCGAGCGATACCGATCGGCTTCGGCGGCTGTCGAGCGTTTGCCGTCGCACCAATTCTGGCTTTCCAGTTCGAGGATGCGCAACGATTTGGCGAGGCCGCGCGGGATGCCGGAGCCTTCATACACGTCGGCGCTGAACAACACGCCCGGTTCGGCCTTCTGATTGGCCGCGATCATTTTGCCGGGCCAACGGACATTCGGCGGAATCACGCGCGGCATCGGGCGGGAACGGATCGGCTGCGCGTGCAGCACATTGAACGCGCCTTTGTAGAGCAATTCCATGTTGCCGTCGTAATCCATCAGGTAAAGCTGGAAGTACGAAAGATCGGGGTCGCGCTGGGTCATCACCGGCTTGCCGATGCGCGCCGAGACCAACAACAAATCCTTGCCGATCGGGAACGGCGTGTGAAACGCCCCGTAACAAGCTGGTGCCTGGAACTCGGCGTTGTAGGGTTTGTCGGCCGGGCCGTTGCCGACCTCGCACCACGGGACGTGCGGCGTGAGATTGTAGAGGCCGTCGGGATAATTCATTCCCTCGCTCGGCACGATGATGCCGAGCGGCCCGCCGTAGGCGTCGTGGTGGCCGGTGGCGTTGAAGATGACCTTGCTGGTGCCGGGGATGGCGCGCGGATTCAGCAACATGTCCGGCCAATGGCTCTGGTTGCCCCAGAACGCGTTCAGCCCGGTGCCGTCGGGATTCACCGTCCAGAGGCTTTGGATGCGGAGCACTTCCTTGTCCACGTATTCCCAACGCGTGTAGATGAGCCGTCCATCCGGCAGAAACGACGGCAAATAATCCACTTCGTTATTGGCGCTGATGAAATAGATGTTCTTCCCGTCGCGGTCGCAACGGGCGAGGATGAACATCCGGAACTTCGACCCGCCGCAACGCAAATAATGATTGCACCGGCTCGTCGAGAAGATGATGCCGCCGTCCGGTGCGTAGATCGGGTCGAGGTCGTTGTAATCGCTGTCGGTAATCTGCCGCCAACCGCTGCCATCCACGTTGACTTCGTAAAGATGATACGCCGGCTTGTCCGAGGATTTCATGCAAAAGAGAATCTTCGTGCCATCGAACGATACATCGGGCCGCCAGAACGCCGCCGGCGCGTCTTGCGGCGCAAGCTTCCGCACCGCCGCGTCCGTCCGCAACCCGTCGAGCACCAGCAATCGCCCGCCCATCGTCGCGGTGTCCTCGTTGCGGTGACGCACCTCGTGGACCGCTTCCGAGCCGTGGACGTATGGATTATCAATGCAGACGATGCGACTGAAATCAATCGCCGGATCGCTGAGCATCAGTTCGCGTTTGATGCGACGCAATTCGAGATATGACTTCTCGTCGTCGCCGGCGACCAGCTTCTTGGGCGCCGCTGCGTTGCGTCGCTGCAAGATTCTCTCAATCCGCGCCAACTCTTCCCGGCAGGCCGCTTCCCAAGACTTCGCTCCACGTTGTGCTTGCCAATCGTGTTTCAGCAACTCATCTGCCGCCGCCGACGTCAGCGCGACCGTCGCTGGTTCCGGGAACGACTCCGGTCCAATCAACGGCGACGGCTTCACCACCGGCGCTTTTTTCGCTGCCGTAGTTTTCCGCACCGGTTTCGTCCGTGGCCCCGGGACGCCTCCGCACGCCGCGCCGCGCTTGGCGAGCGCCTCCGCGCCACGGCTCCACTCCGCCTTCACTTGTTCCGGCGACAACGCCACCGTGTAAATCGCCACTTCATCCAGTCCACCTTGCAGGAACTCGCTGCGCCCGCTCAGCGAACCGATGAAGGCGGTTGCAGACGGGTTGTAACGCACCACGCCTCGCCGCGGCTGCGAGCCAATGAGCTTGCCGTTGAGATAGACTTTCATCGTCGCGCCGTCGAACGTGGCCGCGCAATGGTGCCATGCGCCGTCGAGCAATTCGTCGGGATTGATCGGCGCGTCGCACTCGGTGTAACCGCCGATGTTCAAGCCCAACGACAGAATCGTGCCGTGCTCCTGAAACGAAAACAGAAGTCGTTCGGAACATTCTTGACGAAAGATCTCGTTGTAGCGGTCAAAGTCCTCCGGTTTCACCCAAGCCGAGAACGAGACCGCCTTCAACTCGCCGGTGATGGCGGGCATCTTGGCTTGAATCTGGTGCCTGCCAGAGAGCAGCAACCCGTTCCCATGCACGCCCTCGGCAAGCGTGCTTGACGGCGACGGACACTCGGCCGTCGGCGGCGCCGTCTCAAACGACCACTGTGCCACCGGCGATGTCGCCGGCTCGGCGCGCAACGTTCCAAGCATGAGGAACAGACAGAACGTAAGGGTCAGAGTGTATTTCATGTTGTCTCCAATCATTGTACCTTCCAAATCTTCACGTCATCAATCCAAACCGTGCTCGGCACGAGGAAACTGAACCAGCGTTTCATCGGATGGGCAAAACCTTCGGAACGATGACGGGCAAGAAGTTTGCCGTCAATACTGAGACGCATCTCATCGCCTTCGGTGACAAGGACGAGGTCGTGCCAGGCGTTGTCGGCTTTCCACGGGACAGTGATCTGCTTCTTCTTCAACCGCGCATCGAGATCGGCGGGCAGCTTCTCTTTCCGGTCCAGATACTCCTGCCTTCGCTTGCGAATCTCCAAGTTCATCACGCCAGTCTTGTGATCAATAAGCGTGATGTTCCTCTGCGAGAGAATGGCGTAACAAAGATGACCGGCGTGGACGCCCTTCAACTCGCGGTCCACGAAGCCGAGTTGGAGCGATTCGTCCTGGTTCAAGCCGGGGAACCGGAACCTCACGACCGCAGCGCCGTCGGTGAACCCGGCATCGTGATGAATATGTGCGGCGTGACCGGCTTCCTTCGTGGCGCTGGCGATTTTGAGGATACCGCCATCGAGATCGGCTTGTTTGATGTGTGGCACGCGATCCGCCGTCGCGCTGTTCCAACCGTTGCCGATGGCTTTCGCGCCATTGCCAGTCTCCTCGCGCTCGAATGTGTCGTGGAAGATGAGTTTGCCTTTTTCGCGGAGCCAAGCAGCGTCATCACACATCGCAGCCAGCGGCGCGAGCAGTAGGGCGGCGAGGAGGGTGAGGGTGTGTTTCATGTTTCCGTTTTTTCTCTGCATGGGTTCAAGGTGTTTTGCCTTCGCAACATCGGAGCAGCGCGGCGCTTTGACGGAAATAGTCCAGCGGGACGCCGGCATCGCCCAACTGACGCGCGTTGGCGACGCCCTTCTTGTGGTCGGCATGGTAATCCGAACCGCCGGAGAGGATCGCCACGAATGCGCCGTAACGCGCCTCCACCTCGGCGCGGATTTCGTCGGGGGTTTGGCGTCCCTTGTAGCTGGTCTTGTCGTAGGTGTAGCGGGTTTCGATGCCGTCCAGCCCGGCCGCGATCAACCGGCGGATGTAGGCGTCGCGCGACACCATCGCGCCATCCACCGCGACCGTCTCGTCAATCAGGTAGGGATGCGCCAGGATCGCGATGCCGCCCGCCTCGTGCAAGGAACGCACCGTCTTGATGGGATCGGGTTTCTCGCGTTTCACGTCGTAATCCGGATTGTCGCGCACCATGATCTTGGCGTCCTGCCAAGTCGGCGCGCAGCCCTTGCGCGCCAGCAGTTCGAAGATGTGTTTCTTCTGAACCTCGTCCTCGCGGCGCCGGCCGCCGTCGAGGACTTCCTCCCAGCTCACATTCATTCCCGCCGCGCGCAAACGGCCGACCAGTGCGCGGTAGGATTGGGTCTTACTGGTCACCGCCAGTTCCGGCAGCCATTGGATGGCGGAGGATTTCCAGTCGCAACCGAACCCGACGATGTGCACGTCGTCCACGTGGGTGTCGCAGGAGACCTCGATGCCGCGGAGCACGGCCAGCCCCAGCAATGCCGCGTAGTCGGCGACGCTCCGGGCGCGCTCTCCCGCATCGATCTCCTCCGGCGGCAGCACGTCGTGGTCGGTGATGGCGACGGCCTTCAGCCCGCGGGCCGCCGCGTGTTCCAGCAGTTCGGCCGGGGAATCATTCCCATCCGACCGGCGGGTGTGCGCATGCAGATCAACGACGTAATTGGGTTTCACGCTCATGTTGTCATGTCCATCAATTCCCGCCTCATCATCGCGCGGCGGGTTGCGCTTGGCCGCTGGAGCCAAACAACCGCAGAAACGGCACGACCAGCCCGACGACTTGATCCATGATGAAGCGATCGAGCTTCAACGGATTCACAGTCCCGGTGTTCTCCGCCAGATACCGGCGCATCGCGTCCACGTAGGTCTGTTTCAACGCGGTCGAGATGTTGATCTTCGAGGCGCCCAGCTCGATGAGTTGGCGAAACACCGCGTCTTCGAGTCCCGTGCCGCCATGCACCACAATCGGGCAAACCGTCGCGCCCGCCAGCCGGCCAACCAGATCGAAGTTGATCACGGGCACGCCGCGATAGACGCCGTGCGCGGTGCCAATCGCCGGCGCGATGGCGTCCACGCCGGTTTCCCGGATGTAACGCATCGTGTCGTCGTATCCCGCCAGCGAGGTTTCCGCGTGGGCGATGTCGTCCTCGACTCCCGCAATGATGCCGACCTCGCCTTCGACATCCACGCCTTTCGACCGGGCGTACTCGCGGACCTGTTGCGTGACCCGGATGTTCTCCTCGAACGGCAGATGCGAACTGTCGAACATCACCGAATCCCATCCCAGATCGCAGGCCCGCCGGCACAGTTCCACGTCCTGGCAGTGGTCCAGGTGCAACGCCACGGGCACGCGGGCCGCGTCCAACATCCCGCGCGCCATCCTCGCGAGCGCGGGCACGCCGAGCGCCTTGACCGTCGCGACGGAAGTCTGGATGATGATGGGGCTGTTCTCTTTCTCGGCGGCCTCCAACACGGCCGCCAAGGTGACGTGGTTCAGCACGTTGAACGCCGCGACGGCATACCGGCCCTTTCGCGCCTCGACGAGCATCTCATTCAATCCTGATTTCATGGGCATCCTCTTTTCATCCGGCGTTGGCCGAGCGAATCCGCCGCGACCATCGCGTCCACAATGTTTTCCGGCGTCACCGGGAAGGCGTGGTTGTGAACGAACGAGCCTTCGCCGGAAACGCTGCGCGCAAACTCCAGCAGCCGCTCTTTGGAAACATCCTGCATCTTCATGGCCGCAAACGTGGTGGGCAAACCAACCGCGTTCAGGAAGTCCACGACCCGATAAACCTCGTCCACCGGCCAGTCCTGTTCGATACAAAGCTGCGTCATCAGGCCGAACGCCACTTTCTCCCCGTGCATCAGGCCGTGCGTTTCATGGATGGCCGGAAGGGAGTTGGCAATCGCGTGAGCAGTCGCCAACCCGCCGCTTTCCCAGCCCACGCCCGACAGGAGGATATTGGCTTCCACGACCTTTTCGACCGCGGGCGTCACCGCGCCCCGAACCACCGCTTCTTTCGCCTCCACGCCATGTTGCAGGATCGTGTCGAAACAAAGCCGCGCCATCGCCAACGCCGTCACTGTTTGCGTTCCCCCGGCGGTGGAAACCGCGCGGCGACCGTAGGCCGCGTTCGCCTCCGGCCACGTGGCGAGCGCGTCCCCCATCCCCGCGACCAGGAAACGCACCGGCGCGCGGGCAATGACTTCGGTGTCCACGAGAATCAGGTCCGGATTGAAACGCCACATGTCGAACCCCTCGTATTCGCCGGCGTCGTTGTACCAGACGGTGCAGGCGCTGGTCGGGGCATCATTCGATGCGATGGTCGGCACGATCACGCACCGCGCGCCGGAAAGCGCCGCCGCGGCCTTGGCGGTGTCAATGGCTTTGCCGCCGCCCATGCCGACCATCACGCCACAGCCTTCGGCCTTGATGGTGGCGACGAGTGCCTGCGCCGCCGCTCGCGTCGTTTCACCTTTGAACAGCGCGTCGCGGAAGGCGATCCCCTGCTCCTGGAACGACGCTGACACGGTCGCGCCGAGCGCGTCCTTCAAGAACGGTTCCCACAACACCAGCGGTTTCTTGCCGCAACCCGCCACCCATTTGCCAATCTGCCGGAGCAGTCCTTTGCCCTGACAGTATCTTCCGGGAAAACAAATCGCTTTCATCTTGTCATTCTCCTTTTCAACTTTCAGTTCTTCTCGCAACACGTTCCTTTGAACCCAACTGCTTGTAGGTTTCGTATCGTTGACGGAACACTTCCCCGTGCGCCGGATCGGGCTGCACAGGCTCGGCAAAACGCACGGTCCTCGCAACGCCTTCCTCGACATCCTTGAAGACCCGCGCGCCAATCCCCGCGAACACCGCGCTCCCGATCAACGTCGCATTCGGCACTTGAAGCGGCAGAATCTCCATGCCGAACACGTCGGCAATCGTCTGCCGCCACACCGCGGATTCCGTCGCACCGCCCGTCACGGCGAGCGAGGAGAGTTTCACGCCCGCGGTTTTCATGTGTTGATACATGTCGAAACTCTCCAGCACCACACCCTCGACCACCGCGCGCATCATGTCCGCCGGCGTGTGCGCAAACCGCAGCCCCGCGAACAACCCGCTCGCCAGCGGATCCCAGATCGGATAACCGGCGCCCGACAGGTAGGGCACGAACACGATGCCATTGGCCCCCGGACGCGACGTGTTGAGCAAACGCTCCATGCGGTGGTAGAGGTTTTCCGGCCAGCCGGTTTTCTCGATCCCCGTCACGCCGGCATCGAAGAACATATCGCGAATCCAGCGATAGCAACTCGCCGCCCCCAACTGGATGCCCTCAAGCTCGTACAGCCCAACCCGCCCGGACGAGACGGCCATCAAGCCCGGACTCCTCGACAACTCCAACTGGCGCGTCCCCGCCACGAGCAGCCCGGCCGTGCCCAGCGTCAGCGAGGCCCGCCCTTCGGCGATGACGCCGGCGCCGACTGCGGCGGCTTGCTGGTCGCCCGTGCTGCACACCAGCAGCGTCCCTTCCGCGAGACTGCTCCGGCGCGACGCTTCCCGGCTGACCTTCCCGACCACGGTTCCCGGCTTGACCAGCGGCAGGAGTTTGTCCCGGTCCAATTCCAGCGCCGTCAAGACTCGCTCCGACCATTCGAGTTTGCGGACATCCATCAGCCCGCTGCAACACGCGCACGTCGCTTCCGTGAATGTCCGCTCCGCCCCGAACTGGTAGAGCATGTAATCGGCGGGAAACACCACCTGACGGGCTTGCGCGTACCGGCCCGGCTGATGTTTCTTCAGCCACACCAGCTTCTCCAGCGAATACGTCGGCGTCAGCGGCATCCCCGTGATCTGGTACAACTCCTCCGGCGCGATCTTCGCCGCGATCTCCGGGATCACGGAAAGCGCGCGATTGTCCTGCCAGCCGTAGAACCGCCCGCCGATCACACCGCCGTCGTCATCCAGCAAAGCGAAGGTCGCCCGCTGGGACGACACGCTCACCGCCAACACCTCCGCCGGCGCCACCTTCGATTGCAGCAACGCCTCGCGGCAGACCTCAAACGTGCTGCCAGTCAGAAGCGCCGCGTCCTGCTCCACGTGGTGTTCTTCCGGATAGATCGAAGGATACTCGCGATACGCGCTGCCGAAGACCTTGCCGTCCGCGTCGAACAACATCGCGTTCGCGCCCGTCGTGCCAACATCAATCGCCATCAAGTAAGCGTTCATACTGAAACTCCACTACGGTTGATACGGCGGCACAAGGCCCACCGCGCGCATCTCGTCCAGCGCGTCAATGATCTCGGGCGCCGCGCGTGTCCCGATCAAATCAGTGCCCGCGAGAAAGAACGCATACGCGTTCTGCGGACGCGGAAACTTCACCCCCGCGACCTTCAGTTTGACGCCGGAGCCTTTGAGCGTCTCGCGCATCAACAGCACCTGCGACATGTTCGGCCCCTCGAACTGTCCCGTCGAGGTCTTCGCGTAAGCCGCGCCCGCCTCCTGGATGAGCCGGCAGCCCGCGACAATCTCCTCGTTGGTCAGATAGCAGACCTCCAGAATCACCTTCGTCAGCGCCCCGCCCGCGGCCTTGACGAAATCCTTGATCTCCTGGCGCACCGCGGCGACATGCCCGCTCCGGAGCGCCCCGGCATTGATCACCAGATCAACGCTCTGGCACCCCTCGGCCACCGCCCGCTCCGTTTCCAGCGCCTTCACCACCGACGGCGCAACGCCAAACGGGAAACCGATGCCGGTCGCTACCAACACATCCGTGCCCTGCAGTTCCTCCTTCACCACGCGCGACCAATACGGCGACGCCGAATAGAACGCCGCGCAGTTATACGCGACCGCCTCCCGGCATCCGCCGCGGATCTCCTTTTCCGTCGTTTGTTTGGGCAGCACGGAGTAGTCGAACAGTTTCCCAATGCTGTGCCGATCGAACTTCGCTAGATTGACCATGGTCGTAACCTTTCTTTTTTAGTTTGTTTTACTTGTCGTTCCCCAGCCGCGCCCGGAAACCAGAGTCGGCCCCTCTGGCGGCACTTTTTGAAGTGTTGGTTGAGCGGGATCATTTCTTCGGCTTCAGGGTGCGCGGGATGCCGGTCGTGGCGACGAAATGCGCCATGAGCAGGGCTTCGAGTTGTTTGACTTTCTCCGGATGTTTGGCAGCAAGGTCGGTCGTCTCGCTGAGGTCGTCCTTGAGATTGTAGAGTTCAAAGGCGTAGGCTTTGTAATCGCGGTAGAGTTTCCAGTCGCCAAGCCGCACGCTGCAGCCGTTCTGCGCGGCGATGAAGATGGGCCGTTGCGGGAGGGCGGCGGCGGGATCGCGCAGCACGGATGCGAAACTAATGCCGTCAAACGTCTGTTGCCGCGGCTTGGGCAGGCCGAGGATTTCCAGCAACGTCGGGTAATAATCGTAGCTGTGAACAACGGCTTCGGTCGTCGTGCCGGCGGGAACCTTGCCGGGCCAGCGAATCATGAGGGACACGCGGGTCCCGCCTTCGTAGAGACTGCCTTTGCCGTCGCGCAACGGCGCGTTGCTGGTGGGCGGCAGGTTGGGAGCCCACTTGCGCCAGTCCTCGTCAAGCTCGCGGAACCGGCGGCTGAGCTTGGCTCGTTCCTCCGGGGATTTTTCGACGTTGCGGGTGTTCCCGCCGTTGTCGGAGGAGAAGATGACGATGGTGTTGCGGGTGAGTTCGAGCCGGTCGAGTTCGTCGAGGAGACGACCCAACGATTCGTCCACGCTCTTGAGCATCGAGGCCATGATGGGGTTGGCCTGACGGCCAGTGGGGTCCTTCTTCTTCGCGAATTCTCTTGTGTATTCCTCCTTGTGTCCCCACGGGCCGTGGACGGCGTAGTGCCAGAGGTTGAGGAAGAATGGCTTCCCCGCCGCCTTGCTTTCGCGGACGAAGCGGATGGATTCGTCGGTCAGCCGGTCGGTGATGTATTCGCCCTTCGGCCCGTCGGTGATGGTGCCGGTGGAGGTGGCATATCCGTCCACGATGCGGGGTTTGTCCACGCCAGACGGAAACACAAGGTAGGGAGAAAAGTAGGACGGCGGTCCGGCGCTGGGTTGGGCGTGGAAGGCAACCTCGAATCCCTGTGCCTCCGGCCAGTGCTCCTGAACCAGACCAAGATGCCATTTTCCAAAATGGCCTGTCCGATACCCGGCGTCGCGCAGCGCCTCGGCGAGCGTGTAGTGCGCGGGGTCGAGATAGTTTCGCGTGATTGGCGGAAGCGGCACATCTTTCCTGGGCGGCGTGTGGCAAGCCGGCGCGGTGATCCCATGACGTGCGGCCGTCTGGCCGGTGAGAATGCTGGCGCGGGTCGGCGAACACAGCGGCTGGGCATATGCCTGCGTGAACCGCACCCCTTCCTTGGCAAACCGTTCCATTTGCGGTGTCTCGTAATACTTCGACCCATAGGGCGTGCTGTCCATCCAGCCCATGTCATCCACGAGAAACAGGACGATGTTTGGCTTATCCGCGGCCCGCGTGATGGGGGCGGCAGTGAGTACCGTGGAAACCGCCAGTGCGGCGGCGAATGTGACGATTGTTTTCTTCATGATTGATTCATTCTTTTTGATTAATGATGTTTTGCTGCTCGCAGCATTGCTCAGTTACGACTGCGGACGGTGTTTTCCCTTCCCATTTCCATGGCCTAGCCAGCGGCGGCGTGAAGCGATCCGGAGGCGCGGGAGTCAGGGTGTTGCCGCTGAGGACCAGTCCCTCTGTCGAAGTCACATAGATGTTGGGCCAGGCCGAATTGACAATCCGGTTGCCGGCGACGGTGATATTGCGGTGTGCGCCACACGCCAACGGTTTGCGGTCATAACCTAACGCAACAATTTCGATGGCCGGTGCGCGGCAGCCTTTGATGACGTTATCGCGGATGACCACGACGCTCGAACTGGCCGCCTCCAGCCAGAAAGAGAGTTCGGGCGCCACCAGGATAGCCGCCATCCATCCGTGGCTGATGGTGTTGCCAATCACTTGCCCCCGGCTCGCCTTGATCAGGATGCCGCGCGACCGGTTGTGCCCGAAATCGCAATCTTTGACCAGAAAGCCGTTGCCCACGCGCAGCCCCGAACAAACGCCCGATCCCATCTCCAAGTCCACGGCGCGGTCGAGCGTGAGCGTAACGAAACGGGCTTTACCGCTGAGGAGAATTTCCTTGTGATTGGGAAACAGATGCCTTTTGGCAAAGAATTCTTTCTCCGCGGCGGTGATCGGCCCGTCCGGCTCCACCGCAACCGCTTTGGCGTCGGGCGGCCTGATGCCGCGTACGGGCAAAAATTCGACCGGATCGCCCGGGCCGATGGTCAGATCCCGCAGGACCGCGATGCGCAGGCGGTTCCCTTGGGAGGCCGTGACCGGGTGATAAATGCCGTGGATGTTGATGCAGTCGTCGCCTTGGTATTTCGCGCTGCAGCCGATGATGGACGGGCCGCGGGTCGCCATCGAGGAGTGAAAAGCATCGGCGTTGAGTGAGCGCAGGCGGGGAAAGGCGCGGGGGACAGGATCGTCTTCCGGCGGGCGCCTGCCAATCTTACAGCGCAGATACTTTGTCCCGTCACAGCCGTTTTCCAGAAAACCGAAAGCACTCGCCGCGTAAAGGGTCACATCCTCAATGGTCAAGTTGACACAATGGTAGGCCGAAAAAGCGTGGCCGCCGGAACCCTTGGGGAAGCGGTTGGCGGTGACCAGGATATCGCCAACCTGTTCGGTGTCCCAGTAATCGCGGTAACGGTACCTTTCCGGCTTGAAAGCGCGGTAGCGTCCATTGCCCAGAGATTCAAATTCTTCCTGCCATCCGCCGGTTTCACGCCGCAGCTCTTTGGTCGCTGGATCGAAAATTTCTATCCGTTCCGCGAGGTGGTTGTCGGGGTACCCTTTAATGATCTCGAATTCGACCCACTTTTTATCCGGGGCCAGCGCGGTGATTCGTCCTTGGGTAAAGGGGAGCGGGTCGAAGTCCAGGGTCAGCCCCTTGAGCCGGACGTCACGGCAATTCTCGAAGACGACCACTTGGCCGGTCTTTCCGCAGACCAGTTCCGCGCCATCGGCCAGAATCTCAACCCCCTCGACATCTTTGAGCTTGAGATGGATGTTGCCCTTGGGGAAAACGCGGTGACGGCCCGCCGGTATCACGATTTTCTTTACGCCGGCGGCAAGCTGTTTGTCCACGAAGCCTTGCAGGTCAAAATCGACCGTCGGCGTCATCCCGTGGCGCGCGGCGCTTTGCCCGGTCAGGCTGCTGGCGCGTGTCGGCAAAACGATGGCCAGCGAGGCGAACAAGGTAACGATCAATAGATTCATTTGTGGCAGATTCATTTTGCTGCGACCGGACTTTTTCTTAGTTTATTGCGCAGCGCCACCACGATCTTCGCATGGGCCGGATCGTTGGCGCGGTTGCGGAGTTCGTGCGGATCGGCGTCGTGATCGAACAGCATCGCGACGGACGGGTCTCCATCCCATTCGCTGTAGGCCCAGCGCTCCGTGCGAATGCGGCGACCAAGTGACCAGCCGCGGGATTGCACGGTGAAAGCGGGCTTGTCCCAAACGGCTTCTGGATCATCCAGCAGTGGACGGAGGCTGACGCCTTCGAGCGCGGGCGGCAGGGGCAATCCGGCGAGATCTGCCAACGTGGAATAGATGTCCACAAACTGCACGATGCGGCGGCAGATGCGTCCGGCGCTGGTCTTGCGACGGGGATCCACCACGATCAGCGGCGCCCGAGCGCTGTCCTCGAAGAGGGTGCCCTTGGCCCACATGCCCTTCTCGCTCAGGTGCCATCCATGGTCGCCCCAGAGTACGACAAGCGTGTTTTGCGTTTGGCCGGCGGCTTCGATCGCGTCGAGCACGCGGCCTAGCTGGGCGTCCATGAAACTCACGCAGGCATAGTAGGCGTGCAGCGCGGCGCGCGCCTCCGCGGCGGTGAAAGCGCGATCGGCGTAGAGATCGAGGTTGCGGCGGGTGTTGCGCGGATCGGCGTCGCGGGGCAGCGTCGGTTCGTTGGCGAAGTCCGGTGGCAGGGGCAGTTCCTCGGGTTTGTAGAGATCGAAGTACTCCTGCGGGGCCTTGAGGGGCACATGGGGTTTCTTGAACCCGACGGCGAGGAAGAAAGGCTGCACGGAGGCGTTGTGTCCTTGGAGGAAGCGAATCGCCTCGTCGGCATGGGTAATGTCGGGAGTCCCCTTTCCGACCGGGACGGGGCCGAAGGCGTTGGCACTCTTGCGCAGGGCTTCGACCATGCTCTCCGGCGGCGGATCGGCGCGGTAGTGATCGTAGTTTCGCGTGATCGTCCAGAAATCCGACTGCGTGCGCTGTTGCTCGGCCCGCTGGGCGGGCGTGTACCATGGATTCGGTCCGAGCGGCTTGGGGGGATTCGCGGGATCGATCTCGCCGTTGTTGGCCGGCTCGTGCCAGATCTTACCGAACTCGGCGCGGGCGTAGCCGTGCTGCTGGAAATGCTGCGGCAGCGTGGGGTGTCCCTTCGGCGGCACCAGCCATGTCTTGTTGTCGAGCACGCCGGTGGTCGTGGGATACAGCCCGCTCAGCACCGAACTGCGCGTCGGGTTGCAGAGCGGAAAGTTGCAGTAGGCGCGGTCGAAGCGTACGCCCCGTGCCGCGAGGCGGTCGAGATTCGGCGCCTTTGCCACCGGATCGCCGTAACAACCGATGCGGCAGTTGAGATCGTCCACGATGACAAAGAGGACGTTCGGTTTGTCCGCCGTGGCGGGGTTCGCGGCGGCAAAGGTTTGGCCGCCAAGAAGCGCAAAGAGGATGAGTGTGAGGATGGGTTTCATGGTCATCGAGTTCTTCCTTGATAAGGGTAATCGAATTGAACGGCACGGAGATGCACTGGCTTGGCGGAGTCAAGCCGCCACACTTCGTTCGGCTTCACGGTGAGTTCACGGCGGGCACCAGCAGTCTGAAGCGCAACAGTCTGCGAGCCGGGCGCGATGCCGACAACCTCTTGCACTTTGCCGTCAAGATCGGTGACGACGCGAACGCCGCGCGTGCAGGAGAAGAGTTCCTTCCCGTTGAGGCTGGCGGTGAAACGGTCTTTTCCGGCAGCAAGCGTCCATGTCCGTTCGCCCCATCGCTGCGTGGTGGTGAACTCCGCTCCGTCGAGCGCCGACCACCAGACCCGTTCCTGCTCCACGTCGAGATGGATACCGTGCATCCGCGAGATGTATTCGAGCGCGGCGAGAATCATCGGGCCGTAACCATCGGGTTTCGGACCGGACGGTTCGCCTGTCATGGCGTCGAGTTGTTGCGGGAAGGTATAGCCGTTGCGGATGAGCACCGGGAGCAGCTTTTGTCCGATGAGCGTGACCTCGGCGTAGTGGCCGTAGTTTTCGAGGGCGCGAATGGCGCGTTGATACGTCAGGCCTTGCGGCTGGCCGCTCCAATTGTTGCCCGGCGCGTTTTGGTAAAGCTTCTCATTGCGCGCGATGGAGACCAACGGCACCGGCGTCCAGAACTCGGCGGGATTGAGCAGGTGATGTTTGATGAACGCATCGGCCATCTCCTGCGTGAAGACGTGATACCACATGCAGCGAAGGTTGTTGTGAACGAGTTCCGGCAGCGTTTTGCCGGTGCGGTCGCGGTCGAAACAGGCGTGTCGGGACAGGTCCCACAGTCCCTTGATCAATCGTTGACGGACTTCCTCGGCTTGTTGTTGCCAGAATGCCTCGCGCCCGTTGCCGAGTTCGCGGGCGATCTTCGACAGCGTAGCGCGTCCCTCGTAGCTGTAAGCCATGATGTCCATCGAGGCGAACGGGACAAACATTTGATCTGGGGTCGGTGGCGGCAGTTTGTCCATCCACTGGTAGCGCCAGTATTGTGAGAACTGTTTTGGGTCTTGCGGATTGGGCAACTCCGGCGTCCCCGGTGGCTGATCGAATGGCCAACGATTCGGCGCGCCACGACTGACCAGTCGCGAACTGTGGTCCTCACCGGTATCCCAAACACACCACGTTTCCAGAATGCCATCGCCGTTGGAGTCGCGGGTTCGCCAAAGATAGTCGTCGTGTTTTTCGAGGGCCTCATAAAGTTGACGCAGATATTTCTTGTCCTTGCCGGTCCAGAAATACAATCGCCACGCGGGATCAGGGAAACAGTAGCCCTGAAACATTTCAAAGTCGGCGGCCATGTGGTGGTCCGGCAGCCACACATAGCCTTCCGGCGGTTTCTTGTCCCAGCCCCGTTTGATGATCGTGTCCCCGGACACAACCATCCCCGGCAGCCGTCCGTCGGCGCGCTGAGCGAGCAGGAAAAGGATTTGGTTGTTCAATGCGACTTTGAGATTCCGTTTGGCATACATCTCGCCACCCATCGGCTGCGTCTCGATCCACACGTTCGGATAGCCGCCGCCTTCAACCAGCGCCTTCCTCGTCGGTGTGAACTGGACAATGTTCGATGCCGCCTGCGTCTCGGCAGCGTCGAACAACCGCTGCAAATCCGCGTCGGTGGTTCGGAAGGATACGCCGGTCTCAACGGCGAGGGATTGGCCGCTAAGGAGCGCAAGGAGCGCAATGTGGATGCTTAGGGTTCTCATGGCTGTTTGGCTTTTGCTTTGGAGTTGGCTTTGACTGCGGCAGGAAGCGCGATGGGTTTGGGCATTTGCTTCTGCCACGCGAAAAAGGTTTCGCTGAGTTCCTTTACCTTGTCGGGGAACTCGGTGGCCAGATCGTTCAGTTCGGCAGGATCGCGGCTGAGATCGTAGAGCTCCCACGCGCGGGCGTCGTTGCTGCCGTCAAAAGGCTGGTCCTGTTTGACCGCTTTCCATTGGCCGCTGCGGATGGCGAGATGGTAGGCGGGCTTGGGAAATGAGGGACCGGGTTTGCGTTCGTTGGGTCGAGACCAGACCTGCTGCTGCCAGCAAAGCGTCTCGTGCGGGTTACCGGTTTTCTCGCCGCGCAGGAACGGCATGAGATCCACGCCATCCAAAGTACTCCTCACGCTCCGCGTGAGGTCCGCACCGGCGGCCTTGGCGAACGTCGGGAAGACGTCCATGCTGCTGACAATGCCGTCGAACGTTTGGCCGGCCGGCACGCGACCGGGCCAGTGCAGGATGAACGGCACGCGGACACCGCCTTCCCACACATCGAACTTGTGGCCGCGATAGGGCTGGTTGATGGCGGTGTTGCGGGTGTGTTCGGCGGCGTTGTTGCCGCCGCCGCCGTTGTCGTTGAAGAAGACCGTGAGGGTGTTTTCGGCCAGACCGAGTTCGCGCAGCTTGCTCATGACGCGACCGACGTTGCGATCAATGGAGCGCACCATCGCGGCATATTTGCGGCGGTCAGGGCTGATGTACTTGGCGTCAATCGCCGCCTGATCGTCGTCGAGACCGTGCAACGGCGCGTGCGGCGCGTTGAAGGCAAGGTAGAGGAAAAACGGCTGCGATTTGTTCCGCTCGATGAACTCGCAGGCTTCCGTGCCGAAGAACTCGGTGAGGTAGTCGGGCGAGTTGAATCGCTGGTATTTGCCGTCCTTGAACCGCGCGAGTCCGGTGCCTTTCCAGAACGTGTTCATTCCGCCGGTGATGCCGACGAACTCATCGAAGCCGCGTTCGTGCGGCGGCTTGAACAGGAACCCTCCGAGGTCGTCGCCCGTGGAATCCCTGTGGTTGCCGCTGAGGTGCCACTTGCCGACGAGGGCGGTGCAGTACCCACGTTGCTTCAGCACGTCGGCCAGCGTAGTCTGCTCCATCCAGATCCGGTTTTGTTCCGGCGCATAGACGTTGTTGAACACGCCGAACCGCGCCGGGAAGCGCCCGCTCATCAACCCCATGCGCGACGGCACGCAGATCGGCGCGGTGACATACGCGCTGGTGCATCGAACGCCCCCGGCGGCCAGCTTGTCAATGTGCGGCGTGGGAATCTCCGAGTCGCCAAACGCCTTCAAGTCGGCATAGCCCATGTCGTCGGTGAGGATGATGACGAGGTTGGGCTTTTCGGCGGCAAGGCCGCAGAACGAAATCAATGACGCCAGCGCGGCAGCGATGGTTGTTAAAACTTTTTTCATGTTAATCCTTTCTAAAAACCGTTTTCGGATTAATACGGCAACTGATGGGGAATCGGAGCGGATATCATTCATGCGGGGTCCAAATGGTCTATTCTCCTTTCACAGCCAGCGGCTTCTGCCCGAACCGAACGAGCAGGTGGTTGATCGCACCGGTCAAATGGTAGTCGGGAATCTGCGCGCTCTTCTTGTCCATCTTCGCCGCCACAATCTTCTCCATGTGCGGCTTCGCGAGGTCGCCCAGTTGAATGAAGGCGTTGAGTGCCTGCATCCGCACAAAAATCGCCTCGTGCCGCAGCGCATTGAGCAACACCGGAACGCCCAGCTTGTCCTTGCCGAGGTGGCAGAGCGATTCCGCCGCCGCAATCCGCACTTCGGGCGAATCGTCCTTCAATGCGTTCTCCAGCGCCCCGCCTGCCGGTTGCGCCTCCGCCCGCAGCCCGGCCAGACCTTGCGCAGCCCACCAGCGAACCCCGGCATCGCCCGATTTCAACAGATCGGTGAGCTTGCCGATATTTTTCGGATCGCGCGCCGCCGCCACGGCAGCGGCCTCCCACAATGCGCCGATCGGGTTCATGCGCTCGACATCCCGCGCCAGCTCGTAGTGCGGGTTGCCGCCGGCACGACGCCAGACTTCATTTTCCGGCAACAGCCCCACGTCGCGGATGTCCCGCATGTGGGCGAACAGTTCACCGCGCAGCCGTTCGAGATCGGCGGCATGGCTCGGATCCCCGGCCAGGTTCTTCAGTTGATACGGATCGGCCTTCACATCGTAGAGTTCCTCGACCGGGCGTTCATCCGTGAAAAAGATGTTCTGTCGCCAGTTCTTTATCCTCCTTTCGTCATGCGCCCGCTTCAGCCCCGCAAACATATGCGGCGCCCACTCCCACTCCGTGAACGAGGGCATCCAGCCGTGGTGCGGATAGAAGTTGCGGATATAAAGAAATCGGTCGTCGCGCACCGAGCGGCTCAGATCGTAGAGACCATCTATCCGGTCGCGGATGCCATAGACGCGATCGCGCGCGGGCAGCGGTTGCGCTCCGAGAAACGCCTTCCCCTGCATCCACTCCGGCGCATCGAGACCCGCCAAGCGCAACACGGATGGAGCAAAATCCTCGAAGCTCACCATCCGGTCGCTGGCCGTTCCCGTCGCTTCCGGGATGAGATGGCGGAATTTCTCCGGCACTCGCACGATGAGCGGCACTCGCAGCCCCGAATCCCAAAGACAGCGCTTGCCGCCCGGCACGCCGTGGCCGTGGTCGCCGAAAAAGAAAATGATGGTATCGTCGAGCAGCCCGTGCTGCTGCATCCGTCGCACCAGCTCGCCGACCTGCCGGTCGAGATTCATCGCGTGGTCATGGTAGCGCGCCCAGATTTCGCGCAACTCCGGCTCATCGGGATGGTAAGGCGGCAGATGGATGGTCGCACGGTCATGAACCTCATCGCCTTTCACCAGCGGGATAAGATGAAGCGCGTGCAACGGGTTGGTTCCCCGCCCATATTGCGATTGGTGGGTTGTGACGGAGCCGAAGATGCCAAAGAATGGCCGCTGCTTTGCAGTTTCGGCCAGTTCGGGAAGCGTCGCCCAGCGCTTCTCCCAGGTTTCAGCGGGGGTGCGGAAGTTGAAGTCGTCCTTGCTTTGTCCTCGGTAGTCGTGATCCTCGCTACCCATCTTCAACCCGTTGAAGGTGAAATAGCCGGCTTTGCGCAGAATTTCCGGGAACGTGCGGATGCTATCGGGCTTGGGAACATTTGTTCGCATCTGCTGACTACCGAGCGATGACGGGCACATCCCGGTGATCAGCGTCGAGCGCGCTGCAGCACAGACTGGCGCATGGGAAAAAGCGCGGTTGAAACGCACCCCCTGCTCCGCCAACCGGTCGAGATTCGGCGTCCGGGCATCGGGATCGCCGTAGCAACCGAGGTTCGGCGAGAAATCCTCGGCGATGATCCAGAGGATGTTTGGTTTTTCCGGCCGTTGGACATCCGCGGCGCGCAGCGTTTCCAGCGCAGGAAGCAAGCAGAGTGTGAGGGTAAGGATATGTTTCATGGAGTGGCTGATGCTTGTATGCGGCGGTTGCCGGCTTGAAAGATCGTGGCGACTTCGGCGTCGGTCAATGTGCCGCGATAGAGGCGGACATCATCGAGGGCGCCGTGGAAGTTGTTCGCCGGATTTTTCTCCCACGTCTTCCATGCGCCGAGACGGAAGGAGGTGAGATCGAGCGGGACGCCGAGATCCAGCGGCTTCGAGCCGGACGGTTTTCCGTCCACGTAAAACCGGATGGCACCGCCCGTGCGCGGATCGCAGGTAACGGCCACGTGATGCCATGCGCCGGGCGCGACGGCGGTGTCGGCGCGATTGTGGAGCCAGAGTTTGCCGCCGTAGTTGACGGCGACGTTCGGAGAGCCGTCATTCAACAGACTGAAGTGGAACGACGAAACACCAGAGCCGTCGGTGAAGAGAAGCGGACTCCACGTGTTGATGAGTTCGTCGGCGCGGACCCAGAGCGCGACGGAGATCGCTTGCTGCGCGCCGGCGGGTTTGCCTTGGACGAAATTCTTGCCGTCGAACCGGTCGGGCAAGTCGCCTTGTTTCCAC
>VHCW01000083.1 GCA_016871575.1 Verrucomicrobiota bacterium | reverse complement strand
GGCGATTGTGCTGGGGATCATGGTGCTGCCGACGGTCATCAGCATTTCGACCGACGCCATTGGCGCCGTGCCGAACACCTACCGGGAAGGCGCGCTCGCGCTGGGCGCGACCCGCTGGCAGGCGGTGCACATGGTCGTGCTCAAGGCGGCGCGCTCGGGCATCGTGGCGAGCATCATCCTCGCGATGGGCCGGGCGGTCGGCGAAACGATGGCGGTCATCATGGTGGCCGGCAACGCGCTGAAGATACCGCACTCGCCGCTGGACTCGGTGCGGACGTTGACGGCAAACATCGCAATGGAAATGGGACAGGCCACCGGCATGCACCGGCAGGCGCTGTTCGCCACCGGCGTGGTGCTGTTCATCGTCATCATGATTCTGAACTCGATTGCCACGGCGGCGGTGCGCCGGCGCATCGGCGGGAAAGGGAACAAGAAATGAGGATCCCGCCGAAATACACGCAGATGATCGCGGTGGCCGTGTTGGCGGGAGCAACGCTGGCAACGCTGGCGGTGCTGTTGTTCATCATCGGGTACGTGCTCAACAAGGGGCTGCCGGTGGTGAGCTTCCAGTTCCTGTTCTCGAACCCGGAGGACATGGGCCGGGCGGGCGGCATTTTCCCGACGCTGGTCGGGTCGGTGTTGCTGCCGTTGCTGGCGATTGCCATTGCGATGCCGCTCGGCGTCGGCACGGCGGTTTACCTGACGGAGTACACGCGGGAGACGCGCGCGACCAAGGTGATCCGGTTCGGGACGGACTGCCTTGCCGGGATTCCCTCGATCATCTTCGGGTTGTTCGGCTTTATTTTCTTCGTCGTGATGCTGCAGTTCGGCTGGTCGCTGTTGTCGGGCGGCCTGACGCTGGCGATCATGATTTTGCCGACGATCATCCGCACGTCGGAAGAAGCGATCCGGGCGGTGCCGCACTCGTACCGGGAAGTGAGCTTTTCGCTCGGCGCGACCCGGTGGGAGACGGTGATGAAAGTGGTGTTGCCAAACGCGCTGCCCGGCATTGTCACCGGCGTGATGCTCGGCATCGGGCGGTGCATCAGCGAGACGGCGGCGGTGATTTTCACGGCGGGGCTGGCGTTGCGGCTGCCGCGGTCGGTGTTCGACTCGACGCGGACGATGGCGGTGCATTTTTACACGCTGGCCCGCGAGGGGATCTCGAATGAAAACGCCTACGGCACGGCGGCGGTGCTGATCATCGCAGTGTTGCTCACCAACCTCGCGGCGTACTGGCTGATGCACCGGTTCATTGCGCGGAGGACGAAATGAGCGACGCCAAGATCGTCGTCCGCAGGCTGGGCGTGTTCTTCGGCCAGGCGCAGTCGTTGCGCTGGGTGACGATGGACGTGCCGCGCAACCGGATCCTCGGCATCATCGGCCCGTCGGGATCGGGCAAGACAACGTTCCTGCGGACGTTGAACCGGCTGAATGATTTGTCGCCGGACACGCACATCGAGGGCGAGGTGTTGCTCGACGGGCAGGACATTCATCATCCGAACTTCGACGTGGTCGCGCTGCGCAAACGGATCGGCATGGTGTTCGCGCTGCCGGTGCCGTTGCCGATGAGCATTTTTGACAACGTGGTCTATGGCGCGCGGCTGGCCGGGGTGAAGCGGGACAAATGGGACGAACTCGTCGAGCGCAGCCTGCGGGCGGCGTTCCTGTGGGACGAGGTGAAAGACCGGCTGCACACGTCCGGGATGCGGTTGTCGGGCGGCCAGCAACAGCGGCTTTGCCTGGCGCGGACGCTGGCGATGGAGCCGGAGGTGGTGTTGCTCGACGAGCCGTGTTCGGGACTCGACCCGATCTCGACGGCGAAGATCGAGGAGGCGTTGACCATCCTGAAGGCGAAATACACCATCGTGCTCGTCACCAACAACACCAAGCAGGCCGCGCGCGTGGCGGATGACACGGCATTCTTTTTGATGGGCGAGATGGTCGAACACGGCCCGACGAGCCAGATTTTTACCGTCCCGCGCGACAAGCGGACGAATGACTATGTGACCGGGAGGTTCGGTTGAGCGCGGCGAAAGAGAACGTCATCACGGTATCGAACCTCGACCTCTGGTACGGCGCGTTCCAGGCGCTGATCAGCGTGAACATGGCCGTCGAGAAACAGAAGATCACCGCGCTCATCGGCCCGTCGGGCTGCGGCAAGAGCACGTTGCTGCGCGTCCTCAACCGGATGAACGACCTCATTCCCGGCGTGAAGATCACCGGCGAAGTGCTGCTCGAAGGACGGAACATCTACGCGCCCGGCGTGGACGTGTGCGCGTTGCGCGCGAACGTCGGCATGGTGTTCCAGCGGCCGAACCCGTTTCCGTTGAGCGTGTGGGACAACGTCGCGTTTGGCTTGAAGGTGGCCGGGCAGAACAGCCGGGCGCAGGTGGAGGAGATTGTCGAGCGCAGCCTGCGCGGCGCGTGGCTCTGGGACAACGTCAAGGACAAGCTCGACCATTCCGCGCTGGAGTTGCCGCTGGACCAGCAACAGCGGCTCTGCGTGGCGCGCCTCTTGGCGGTGGAGCCGGAAGTGATTTTGATGGACGAGCCGTGCAGCGCGCTCGACCCGATTGCCACGGCCAAGATCGAGGAATTGATGCTGGAACTGGTGAAACAATACACGATCGTGATCGTGACACACAACATGCAACAAGCGGCGCGCATCTCGAACTACTCCGGTTACATGCTGCTCGGCGAAATGATCGAGTTCGACGAGACGAGCCGGATTTTCACCAGCCCGAAAGACAAACGCACCGACGATTACATCAGCGGCCGCTACGGCTGAGAAGGAGACTCCCTCATGGAACGACATTTTGACGAAGAACTCAACGACCTGAAACACCGCCTCACCAAGATGTGCGCGCTGGCCGAGACGATGATCGGCGACGCCATCAAGGCGCTGGTGCAGCGCGACGCCTCGGCGCTGACGGCCATCCAGCAACATGAGGCCGAGGTCAACCGGTTGCAGGTGGAGATTGACGAGATGTGTTTCACCATGATCGCGCTCCGTCAACCCACGGCGTCCGACCTGCGTTTCATCCTCGGCGCCACCAAGACCACCACCGATCTCGAACGCCTCGCCGACCAGGCCGTCAACATCTCGAACAAAGCCGAGCGGCTGATGAAACAGGACCCGCTCAAGCCGTTCGTCATCATCCCCCAAATGACCGATATCGCGCGCGGCATGGTCCGCGACAGCCTGCACGCCTACGTCAACCGCCAAGTCGAGAAAGCCCGCGAAGTCATCCAGCGCGACGCGCAACTCAACGCGCTGAAAAAAGAGATCAACGCCGAGATGCTGGAGTTCATGCAGCGCAATCCCGCCACCGTGCCGTACGCGCTGGACATCGTGCTGGTGGCGCACAACCTGGAGCGGATCGGCGACCACGCCAAGAACATCGCCGAAAATGCCGTGTTCGTCATCGAAGGCAAAGACATCCGCCACGGCACCGAAAACAGGCCGGCGGCATAGGCGCGCGGCGCCATTCGATGCCGGCCAGGGCGTTCCTGCTGTTCGGTTGCAGCACGGCGGAGTTGGAGTAGAATGTGGGCCGCATGACCAATCGCCATCCGCACCTCATCGTTGCGCTGCTGACGCTCGGATTCGTCGGCTGCCTCATTGCCGCCCCGCAAACCAACTTCACCGGACGCCAGCCGCCGGCGGACGGACCGGCGCCGATGCGCGACTTCATCCGCGCCTACGACGCCGACCGTTACAACATCTCCACCTTCCATGACCTGCCGTGGTCGGAGACGCGGTTTGCCCGGCACGAGCAACTGGCCAGGGATTGGCAGGCCAAGCTGGCCAAGGTTGGCTTCGAAGCGCTCGATCAAACCGGCCGCGTGGATTACCTGCTGTTGCGCGACGAGCTGGATCGGTCGCTTGCCCGAATTGCGCGCCACCGCCGGCAGTTGGCGGAGCTGGATGGGTTGTTGAAGTTTCGCGAGGCGATTCTCCGCTTGGAGGAAGCGCGCTGCCGGGGCGAGGCGGTGGACAGCCGCGCGGCGGCGACAAAGGTTGCGGACGTTGCCAAGCAGGCGAAAGAGGCGAAGGAACAAATCGAGAAGGCGGCCAAGGCGAAGAAGGAACCAATTGCCCCGATGATCGCGTTGCGGGCGGCGGATGCGGTGAAGGACTTGCGCGGCGCGTTGAAGCGGTGGTTTGAATTCTACAACGGGTTTCAGCCGGAGTTCTCGTGGTGGGTGAAGACGCCGCACGGCGCGGCCGACAAGGCGCTGGAAGAGTGCGCCAAATTCCTGCGCGAGGAAATCGCCGGGCAAAAAGGCAAGGACGAAGACCCGCTCGTCGGCGAGGCGATTGGCGCGGGGGCGTTGGCGGAGGAAATCCGCTTCGAGTGGCTGCCGTACGCGGCGGAGGAATTGATCGCCATCGGCCAACGCGAGCTGGCGTGGTGCGAGGCCGAGATGCGAAAAGCAGCGCGCGCGATGGGCGGCGGCGACGATTGGAAAGCCGCGATGGCCAAGGTGAAGGCGGATTTCGTCCCGCCGGGCGAGCAGGACGAACTGGTGGCGAGGACGGCGCGCGAGGCGATTGCGTTCACCAAGAAACACCGGTTCGTCACCGTGCCGGCGCTCTGCGAGGAAACGTGGCGGCTGACGATGATGTCGCCGGAGACGTTGAAGACGATTCCCTACGCGGCCTACAGCAGCCAGCAGATGATGGTGGCCTACGCGCGCGAGGACATGCCGCAGGAGGACAAACTCATGGTGATGCGCGGCAACAATCGCGCGTTCACCCGGCTGGTCGTGCCGCACGAGTTGATCCCCGGCCATCATCTCCAGATCTTTCAGGCGACCCGGCATGATCCCTACCGGCAGATGTTCCGCACGCCGTTCTATGTCGAGGGCTGGGCGTTGCATTGCGAGCTTCGGTTCTGGGAACTCGGCTGGGCGCGCACGCCGCAGGAACGAATCGGGATGTTGTTCTGGCGGATGACGCGCGCGGCGCGGATCATCGTGACGCTGAAGTTTCATCTCGGCCAGATGAAGCCGGAGGAGATGGTGAACTTCTTCGTCGAGCGCGTCGGCCACGAACGACTCGGCGCGACGAGTGAAATCCGCCGGTTCATCGGGCGCGCCCCGCCGTTGTACCAGGCCGGATACCTGCTCGGCGGTCTCCAACTGCGCGCGCTGCGCAGCGAAATGCAACTGCCCGACCAGCAGTTCAACGACGCCGTGCTGGCCGTCAGCCCGATTCCCATCGAACTGCTGCGCGCCGAACTGCGCCGGTCGCCGCTGACGCGCGACGCGCGGCCGTCGTGGCGGTTTGACGGGGCACGGTGAGATTGTTTGTGCTATCTTTCCTGCCATGAATGAGAATGTTGGCCGTCGCAGTTTCCTGAAGAAATCCCTCGGCGCGGCGCTCACGGCGCCGTTGGCCGTGAGCCTGGAGGAACGGGCGTTGCTGGCGCAGACGCCGGTGGTCGCCGCCAAGACCAAACCCGCCATGCGCGGCTCGATGCCCAACGGCAAGATCGGCAAGGTCAGCATCAGCCGCCTGCTTTGCGGCGGCAACCTCATCAGCGGCTTCGCTCACAGCCGCGACCTGGTGTACGTTGCGCCGCTGTTGAAACGGTATTTTACCGACGAGAAGATCATGGAAACATGGGCGTTGTGCGAGGAGCAAGGCGTCAACACCATGGTCGCCTCGTTCAGCGACCCGCACGCCGCCGAAGTCTATCGCCAATACGTGAAGCAGGGCGGCACCATCCAGTACATCGCCCAGATCAAGGCGGAGGAGGACAACCTGGACGCTGCCGTGAAAAAAGCGGCGGACGGCGGCGCGGTGGGCGCGTTTCTGCACGGCGGCATCAGCGATGCCTGGGTGCGCGATGGCAAGTTGCCGCTGATCGGCATGTTGCTGGAGATCATCAAGGACCACGGCCTCATCGCCGGCGTCGCCGGGCATGAGTTGCGCACCGTCCAGGAAATCGAACAGGCCGGGTTCGAGCCGGACTTCTACGTGAAGACCCTTCACCACTCCAACTACTGGTCGTTCGGCGGCCCCGGCGAAAAACCCGAAGTCATCCGAAACCGCGCGGACAACTACTGGTGCCGGAACCCGCAGGAGACCATTGACTTCATGGCCACTGTCAAACGCCCGTGGATCGCCTACAAGGTGCTCGCCGCCGGCGCAATCCGTCCGCGCGACGGTTTCCAGCATGCATTCGCCAACGGCGCGGATTTCACGTTGGTCGGCATGTTTGATTTTCAGATCCGCGACGACGTCGAGACGGCCAACGCCATCATTGCCAAGCAGCAGAAGCGCCCCCGCGCGTGGATGGCGTAGGATGCGGGCGCTCGTCGCGCTGTTGATGCTCGCAACTGCCTGCTGCATGGGCGGCGATGCCGGCAGGGCGCCAAACGTCGAGGGTGTGGTCCTTCTTCACCAAGGCGATTGGCCGCCAGACGTGGTCGAGACGTTTCACAAGGTGCCGTGGCTCGATGCCGCTTCGATCCGGTTGAAATGGTCAGAACTGGAACCACGTGACCAGGAATTCAACTGGGCGCCATTCGACAAACTGCTCGCCGAGGTGAAGAAATACAACGCAGCCCATCCCGGCGCGCGCCGCACACTTCACATCCGCCCGATGGCCGGCGTGCATTGTCCGCGCTGGTTCGAGCAGGCCGGCGTGCGGTTCTACGACACGACCCATCGCATCGGCAAGACCCGCAACGCGCCGATTCACGTTCCCGTGCCCTATGACAACCCTGAGTTTCTCAAACAGCTACGGCAACTTTATCGGGCGATGTTTGAGCGGTACCACAATGAACCGCTGGTGACGGTCTATCACGGCACTTGGTCGGCGGGACCGTGGGATGAGATTTTTCATCCGCAGGCTGGCGAGCCGTTACCACCGGACTACACGCCGGACAAGTTTGTGCGCGGCATGGTCGAGCAACTTGACGTGCTCATCGAGGAATTCTGCCTCAAAGGCAACGTGGCCGAACTGCCCTACTCCGGTAAATACCCGCCCAAGGACCGGATCAACATCACCGGCCCGCTCACCGCCCGCATCGTAGAGCGGCTTGGACACCGGACGCCGTATCTGTACATCCAGAGCAACGGCTGGGGAAAGACCAGCGAAGGCAAGCAAACGGTTTCGTGGGGCCACGAACGCGACATCGCTGATGTTTACGGGCAAGTCAACCTCGCGTTTCAGGCGCTCGGCACCAACAAGGGCGGCGGCTGGTTCCCGCAGGGTGATTGGATTCCGCTCATCGAACTGGCGAAACAATACGAAGCCGCCTATGTGGAGATTTATCCGCCTGACCTCATGCCGCTCGACACCGCGCATCACATCGTCGAGGCCTTCACCGATTTTCGCCAGTGGTTGAAACAACGCAACCGCGCATCGCGACCGTAGATCAGGCAAAAGCTTGGGCATCTGGCCATGGTCGCGACGGAAAGAGGATTGCTTCCAACCAGGCAAACCACTATCGCTCCATGGCGACACAAGGTGATTCGGAACTTCTTCAGGCGTTGACCGGCGGGATGGATTTGGCAACAATGCCGGGCAGCAATGAACTCGATGATTACCGCTTGGTTTGCGGCAACACTCGTGAAGTGCCGGGTTCTCATTGTGTTTCTGTTTGCCTCGGTGTGCGCGTTGGGCGCGGAACGACCCAACATCCTCTTCATCCGCGCCGATGACATGGGTTGGCAGGACACGAGCGTGCCGTTGCTCGTGCGCTGGCCGGACGTCGCCAGGGCCGCATCGGCCTGCGAAATCCCCGTGCTGATTTACGATTGGTTTCCCACGCTGCTCCAGGTTGCCGGCGCCGAGGCGAAAGACAGCGACGGCCGCAACCTGCGTCCGCTGCTCGAGGGCAAGGCCGACAGATCTTTCGACCGCCCGTTGGTCTGGCATTTCCCGAATTTCTGGGGCGACCTCCACCATCCGGGACCGAGGGAAGGTCCCGGCTTGGGGCCGAGCAGCACGCTGCGCTGCGGCGACTGGAAGCTCATCTACTACCACATTGACCGGCGCTTCGAGCTGTTCGATCTCGCCAACGATCTCGGAGAGAAAAACAACCCCACCAAGGACCAACCGCAACGTGTTCGTGACATGGCCGCCGAATTGACGCGTATCCTGCAACAACATCGCGCGCCCATGCCCGTCATCAAAGCCACCAGCCAGCCGGTGCCGTGGCCGGTGCCGCTGTCCGCCGCAACACGCCGATCTTGAGTTCGACCGGATCTACGACCGCCGGCAGCGGCAGCGTTTGTTGTCCAACCCTCCCCGTCAATTCACCCAACCATGAAAGAGGATGACTGAAAGTTGAACCGTTTTCCCGGTTGACATATTCGCTTAGGCGAATATGATGGACGCATGAAACCGCGCGTCCTTTTTCTCTGCACGGGCAACTCGTGCCGCAGTCACATGGCCGAAGGCTGGCTGTGTCATCTCGGCAGCGACCGGTTCGAAGCGCTCAGCGCCGGGGCGAAGCCGACCGGTTACGTTCATCCGCTCGCCATCAAGGCGATGGCGGAGGTCGGCGTGGACATTTCCCAGCATCGCTCGAAGTCCATTGATGAGTTTGCCAGGCAGCCGCTCGACCTGCTGGTGACGGTCTGCGACAACGCCCGCGAGTCCTGCCCGATGTATGCAGGCGCAAAACGACAGGTTCACTGGGGTTTCGATGACCCGGCGCACGCGACGGGAACCGAAGAAGAGAAGATGGCCGTGTTCCGCCGGGTGCGGGATGAAATCGGCGCACGAATCCGGCGATTTGTGGAAACGGGAGAATGAACAACTGGAAGAAAGCGGCGGCTTTGCTGGGCGTTTTTCTGTTCGCCTATTTTGTGCCGTTTGACCACCCGAAGGTTTCCAACGCAATCATGGAAGGGTTTCGCCTGCTGCAATGGTACGCGGTCAACCACACGCTGGCGTGCGTCGTGCCGGCGATGTTCATCGCGGGGGCGATTTCGACATTTCTGTCGCAGGCGTCGGTGATGCGCTACCTCGGTCCGCGCTCGAACCGCGTGCTGGCCTACGGTGTTGCGTCGGTGGCGGGCATGGTTTTGGCCGTCTGTTCGTGCAGCGTGCTGCCGATGTTTGCCGGCATCTACACGATGGGCGCCGGGCTGGGACCGGCAAGCGCCTTCCTGTATTCGGGACCGGCGATCAATGTGCTGGCGATTTTCCTGTCAGCGCGCGTGTTGGGAGCTGATCTCGGCGTGGCGCGCGCGGTGGGCGCCATCGCGTTTGCTGTGATCATCGGACTGTTGATGCAATTGATCTTTCGCCGGAGCGATACCCAGCGCAATGAACAGTTGATGCAAATGCCGGAAGCGCCGCCGAGTCCGCGCCCGCTCTGGAAGACGGCGCTGTTTTTTGCGGCGATGATTTTGTTTCTGGTGTTCAGCGACTGGTACAACACCAACGACGTGACGATTACGTTGAAGGACGGGACGCGGATCGAGGCCAACATCCGCTACTCGCGCCCCGAGGCGCTGGACGTACAGGAGTATGATGCCACGGGACGGCTGGCGATGGAGATTCGCCGATTGAATCGCGCGGACATTGTGACCATGACGCCGAAGGCGGGCTGGGTGATGACAATGCACGGCATGAAATGGTATCTGGCGGGCGCGATGGGGTTGTTGGTGGCGTTCATGTCGTGGCGCTGGTTCAACCGGGAAGAGCGCAAGGAATGGATGAACGCCACGTGGGACTTTGGCATGATGATCATCCCGTTGCTGTTCGGCGGCGTGTTTGTGACCGGTTTCATCGGCGCGTTGATCCCGGAAAAACAGGTCGCAGCGTGGGTCGGCGGCAACAGCCTCGGCTCCAATTTCGTCGCGTCCTTCATCGGCATGATTTGGTATTTCGCCACACTGACGGAGATTCCCATTGTCGAGATGCTCACCCGTCTCGGCATGGGCAAAGGCCCCGCACTGGCGTTGTTACTGGCCGGGCCGGCGTTGTCGTTGCCGAGCATTCTGGTCATCAACAAGATCGTCGGAGCCAAGAAAACGTTCGTGTTCTGTTTGCTGGCCGTTGTCATGTCCACCATCGTGGGCATGATTTTCGGCGCACTATTCTGAAAGGAGATCGTTATATGAAAAAACTGCAAATCCTCGGCACCGGTTGCCCGAAATGTAAAACACTGGCTGCCAACACAGAGACTGCCGCCAAGGCGCTCGGCATCGAATACGAGTTGGTGAAAGTCACAGAGATCACCGAGATCATGAAGTTTGGCGTGATGATGACGCCGGGTCTCGCGGTGGACGGCGTGGTGAAGTCGAGCGGCAAACTGCTGTCGCCGGATGAAATCAAGAAGCTGATCCAATGAAAACACCCCTCAAGATCCTCATTGTCGCCGCGCTCGCGGCGCTGGTGGTTGCGGCCATTGCGCTCAAAAACCGAAGCGCGCCCGCCACGGAGTCGCCGGTCGCGACGGCAACCGGCGGAGCGTTGCCGAAGTTGCTCGACCTCGGCGCGGGGAAATGTATTCCGTGCAAAATGATGGCGCCGATTTTGGAGGAGTTAAAGAAGGAATACGCCGACAAGTTCGTCACGGAGTTCATTGACGTGTGGCAGGATGAAGCCGCCGGGAAGAAATACGGCATCGAGATGATTCCGACCCAAATCTTCTTCGACGCCACCGGTAAGGAACTGTTCCGCCACACCGGCTTCTACGGCAAGGAAGACATTCTCAACAAATGGAAGGAACTCGGCGTAAACATTGGCACCCCGTGAAGAACTGGCCATGGGAAATATTAGCTTTAGACTGTGTAAGCTTTTTGTTTCGCTCCACAAACCGAGGCAAATTGGCTAGATTGTATTCCGCTCGCTACCACAAGGAGCACGAAAGGACATCGCCATGACAATCAGCCCGACAAAGATCGAGGAAATCCTCACGTTGGTGCGGCAGAAATACCCGGAGTGGTCAGGCTTCGCCGATCCTCGCTTTGAGCAGGATGAGGTGGCTTACAAGCAGGCGACGATTGCCAAGGCCAAGACCTTGCTGAGCCGGGAAGAGTTGGAGCGTCTGATTGCCGAGGAACGGTTCGATGAGTTTATCAAGCGACTGGAGCAGATTGGGCGCAACAACAATCTCCTTTACCAAAGCGTGCCGTTAAGCGGTGACTTGTCAGTGCTCTACCAACCCAACTTGGACAAGCCGGCGTTTTGTCGTGCGATAGTTGACTTGTTGTACGGGGACGGCCCGGTCCACGAGCGGCTGACCCGGTATGCCGACTTCGTCAAAGCGAACAACTTGCCGAACAAGTGGACATTCCCCACGTATTTCCTGTTCATCTGCCATCCTGTCAGCGAGATGTTTGTCAAACCCCGCACGACGAAATGGTTTTTGGAGTTTGCCGGTGCCGACATGGCATTCCCGAGCGTGCCGACGCCATTTGGGTATGTGACCATCAAACAGTGTGCCCAGTTGCTCAAGGACGGCCTGCAACAGTTCGGCCCGCGCGACATGGTGGATATTCAAGGTCTGATTTGGGTGTGCTTCCACATGGCGAAAAAGGACTCAGCCGAGGACGAAGAAGACGCCAAGCAGCCAACCGTGGTTCGTGAAACGCCTTCTGCAGAGGAACGATTCTTTACCGAGGAAACTTTCGCGTTGTTGGCCGGACTCCATGCCAATCCCACCCAAAAGTTTTACATGGCCAACCGCAACAAGTTTCGAGAACACGTCGAAGAACCTTTCCAGCGGTTGTTCCGCCAAGTACGCGACCGGCTTCCGGCGGCGATTCGAGAGGCAATGGAAACCGAGAAGAACATCTTCGCGCGGATTCCGAAAAACGACTACGGACGCGGCGGCGCATGGGATTTCTACTGGGGTGCGTTCTACACCAAAGGCGGAAAGCGCATCAAGGACGCGCAGTTGGCGATGTGGATGAACCATGAACGCTTTCAGGCAAGCTTTTACATCGGCAACTACGGCAGCGAATGTCGCACACGCTTTGACACTAACTTTGAAAAGTATCGCGATGAGTTGGTTTCGTTGCTGGAGCACAAGCTCACCGGCTTGGGCATGGCGTTTGGCTACCCTGACGATGTTGAACCACCGATGGATCATCAGGTGACTTCCTTTGCTGAGTGGGCGAAACACGAGTTGGGCTACAGCATCCGCAAGCATTTCCCCAAAGAAACAGTCATCACGATGTCGGCCAAGGAACTGATCCAGCAAGTCACCGACACGTTCGCTGCCGTCTTTCCGCTGGTGTTGTTGGCGATGAGCGATGACCCGATGCCGGCCATTCGCGCATATCTGAATCAGCCCGCAACGAATGTTCCTCCGCAGTGCATTCAACCCGAATACACACTCGCTCAATGCGCCGAAGATACCGGCATGGCGGAGGCGGAGCTTGCCCGGTGGGTGCGAGCGATTGAACGCAAGGAACACGCGATTCTTTACGGACCACCGGGCACGGGAAAGACGTTTGTGGCCGAAAAGTTGGCGCGACATCTGATCGGCGGCGGCGACGGCTTCTCGGACCTTGTCCAGTTCCATCCTTCCTACGCCTACGAGGATTTCATGCAAGGTATCCGGCCCAAAAGGGTGGAAGGCGGGTTGGATTATCCTACCATGCCGGGACGGTTCTTGGATTTCTGCCAGCGGGCGGCGCAATGTTCGGGGCGGTGCGTTTTGATCATTGATGAAATCAATCGCGCCAACCTTGCGCGGGTGTTTGGCGAGTTGATGTACCTGCTGGAATATCGGCAACAGGAGATTCCATTGGCGGGCGGCGGACGACGGTTTAGGATTCCCGGCAACGTGCGGCTGCTCGGTACGATGAACACCGCCGACCGGTCCATCGCGCTGGTGGATTACGCGCTCCGTCGCCGGTTTGCGTTCCTTCCGTTGTATCCCAACTTCGACGTGCTGCGCCGGTATCATCAGAATACCGGCGTGGCGGTGGACGGTTTGGTTCGCATCCTGCACCGGGTCAACCAGGCGATTGACGATCCGCATTACCATGTCGGCATCAGCTTTTTCCTGCGGGAGAACCTGCGGGGCGAACTCGCGGACATCTGGCAGATGGAGATTGAGCCGTATTTGGAAGAGTATTTCTTCGACCAGCGCGCCAAGTATGAGCAGTTCCGCTGGCAGAACATTCAGGGAGAAATCGGATGGTGAACCTGTCGTTGCGGACGGTGATTGAGTTACCGGAATATGAGCCGGTTACGCTGCCGCGAGCGACGTTTTCCGACGAACTGGCGTTGCGGCTGTACAACGAGCACGGTCAACGTGTCCGCATCGAATGGCCCAGCCCGCTCAATCAATATCAGTGGCGGTTGACCTCATTGGGTTGGGTCGGTTTCATCCCGGCATCGCCGGAGTTGTTACTGGCGCTGCGTCCCAAGGTTTCATTGCGCAATTTGTTTGGGATGCTCGAATACGCCTACCAGACCGATTTTAAGGTGCTGCCCGGCTTGATTGATTGCGCCACGCTGGAGGAGTTCTATGACCGGCTGGCGCATCTGCTGGCCAAACGCATCCTTGCCCGGCAACGGCAGGGCTTGTATCGCGCCTATGTCCCCCGCGCCGAGTCGTTGGCATTCGTGCGCGGACGTCTGGACGTGCCTCGGATGATTCGCCGCCCGTGGGATACCGCCTTGGATTGTCAATTCGAGGAGCACACAGCCGATGTCGAGGACAACCAGATTCTCGCATGGACGCTGCGCTGCATCGCGCAAAGCGGCCTATGCACCGAACGCAGCCTGCCGGCCATCCGCAAAGCATGGCGCGGCATGGCCGGAGCGGTGAGCCTCGCCCCAATGTCCGCCGCCGCGTGTACTCGCCGCGCCTACAACCGCCTCAATCACGACTACCAAACCTCCCACGGCCTCTGTCGGTTCTTTTTGGAAAACAGTGGCCCGACACATGTTGCCGGGGAGCACACCATGTTTCCGTTCTTGGTGGACATGGCGCAACTGTACGAAAAATTCGTCGCTGCATGGCTGGCCCAACCGGGACGGCTGCCGGAGCACGTGGACGTGCGCGCTCAGGAACGAATTCACTACGGGCCGGACGCGGCAGCCCATTTTCGCATTGATTTGACGCTGTACGATGTTGCCGCCGGCAGACCGCTTTGCGTTTTGGACACGAAATACAAAACGCCGGTTGCTCCCGCGCCGGAAGATGTTTCTCAAGTCGTCACGTACGCCCACGCCAAGGGCTGCACGGAAGCGATCCTCGTCTATCCGCAACCGCTGTCACAACCGCTTGACGTTGTGATCGGCCAAATCCGTATCCGCTCTCTGACCTTCACCCTCGACCGCGACCTCGACGAAGCGGGAAGTGATTTCCTCCATACATTAAACATTACCAGCGGACAGCCCGGCAGTCTATCCCTACCAACAAAGGCGGAATCTTGATGGAGGAACTTTTTACCAATCCCAGTCGGGCTGTGGAAGGCGCGCCGGTGAACAGGGGTCACTTTGAGGTGGGATTGCCCGTTGCAAGGTGGCGGCAGAGATTCGTCAATAATCGCTGGCGGCGAGCGCTGGACAAACCGCCAATCCGTCCCAGCAAGACGGATTCGGAAAGCACGGCCAGAAACCCCAAGCGAAACAGCGAAACGGCCTTGAGTCCGCTCGCCGGAAATTCGGGGTCATCGAGCGCGATGTCGCCTTCGTTCATGGGCGCAGGTCGGCGACAGTGTATTCCGGCTCGGTATCACCGTAGGCGCGGGCCAGTTGCTGAGCGGCCAGCCGCGACCAGTCTTGGCGTTCACCATCGTCCGGCAGAACCACCACCATCAGCCGCGTATTGGACGGCAGCCGGCAAGGCTCGTCGAGTTGAATCTTCTCGCCGTCATAGTGCGCGCTTAAAGCCAAAGTGCTCATACGTCGCGAATGTAACGGCTGGCGCCAGTTTACGCAACCTCGCACCCTGAGTGAACTCATGGAACAACTTTTTACCAATCTGAGCCGGGCCGTTGAAGGCGCGCCGGTGATTGCGCTCGGCGCAGCGGCGGTGTGGGGCGTGTTGAGCATCGTGCTCAGCCCGTGTCATCTGGCCAGCTTGCCGCTGATCGTCGGGTTCATCAGCGGACAAGGACGCGTGAGCACCGCGCGGGCGTTCACCATCGCGACGCTGTTCTCGGTCGGCATCCTCATCACCATCGCCGCCATTGGCGTTATCACGGCGATGGCGGGGCGAATGATGGGCGACGTGGGACGCTGGGGAAATTATTTCGTGGCGGCGATCTTTTTTGTCGTGGGCTTGCATCTGGTCGGCGTGATTCCGATGCCGTGGTCGGGTCCCGGTCAGGTGAACATGAAACAGCGCGGATTGCTGGCGGCGTTCATCCTCGGTTTGGTGTTCGGCATCGCGCTCGGTCCGTGCACGTTTGCCTACATGGCCCCGATGTTGGCGGTGACGTTCAAGCTGGCAAAGACGAACCCGCTCTACGGCGCGTCGTTATTGCTGGCGTATGGCATCGGGCATTGCGCCGTGATCGTGCTGGCGGGAACGTTCACGGAAGTGGTGCAGCGGTTTCTGAATTGGAACGAGCAGTCGAAAGGCGTCGCCATCGTCAAAGCCGTCTGCGGCGTGTTGGTGCTGTTGGGCGGCGTGTGGCTCATCTACACCGCTCCATGAAGACAAACGGACAAATCTGCATTGTAGGGCGCGATGCCGGTCGTTTCGGTATCGCGCCAGGCCGTTGGAAGAATCGGTCCCAGCGGCGCGATACCCCGGAACGACACGGGGCATCGCGCCCTACAAAACAACAGCGATAATCAAACAACATCAACAACCCGAAAGGAGATTCGTATGAACAAACAAATCACTCGCAGAAAATTCCTCGGCGCCGCCGGGGCGGCGGCCTTTGTGTCTGCCGTTGGTTCCACTGCAACCGCAGCGGACAAACCGCTGAAAATCCTCGGCATCGCGTGCAGCCCGCGCAAAGGGATGACGACCGCGAAGGCCGTGCAAATTGCGCTTGATGCCGCCAAAGCGGTCAACCCTCGCATCCAAGTCGGACTGATTGACCTCGGCGGCCTCAACATTGCCGGGCACTCGGCGAAACCGCCGGCGGACGATTTCGACGCGATTCTTCCGAAGCTGAAAGACCCGGCGCTGGGCGGGCTTATCATCGGGTCGCCATCGTATTTTCGCGGCATGAGCGCGCTCTGCAAAGCGTTCATCGAGCGATGCGGGCCGCTGCGCGAGCCGCGCACGCTGGCCGACAAACCGGTCGGTGTTGTCGCGCTGGGCAGCTTCCGCAATGGCGGCCAGGAACTGGTCATCCAGCAGATTCAGACCGCGATGCTTTGTTTCGGCATGGTTCCCGTCGGCGGCAATCCGCCCGCGTATCAAGGCGCGACGGTTCAGTCCACCAAGGACGAGATCAGCGCCGATGAAGTCGGCCTCGATACGGCGAAGAAACTCGGCGCGCGCGTGGCGGAAGTGGCGTTGCGGCTGGCGGCGAAATAATGACAAGGAAAAGCGAGCAATGAAAATCCAAGTTGTCGGGCCGGGTTGTCCCCGGTGCCAAACCACTGAGAAAAACGTGTTCAATGCGTGCGCGGAACTCGATCTGGCGGCGGACATCGTTCACGTGCGGAACATCAGCGAGTTCGCGAAGCTCGGTGTCGTGATGACCCCGTCGGTGGTGGTGGACGGCAAGGTTGTGGTGTCGGGCAAAGTGCCGACCGTGGCGGAATTGAAGGGGTTGTTGAAACCATGAAACGACAAACAACAAACGACACTGAGAGCGTGCGACAGAAGGTCCGGGAAGGTTACGGACAGATTGCGCGCGCGGGCGGCTCGTGTTGCGGGCCGGCATGCGGTTGTTCGGGCGAACATCTTGTCCAGCAAATCGGCTACAGCGCGGAACAACTGGAGGCGTTGCCGGAAGGGGCGAACATGGGATTATCGTGTGGGAACCCGACGGCACTGGCATCGCTCAAGCCGGGCGAGGTCGTGCTTGATCTGGGCAGCGGCGGCGGATTCGATGTGTTCATTGCCGGGCGGAAGGTCGGACCGAAGGGGCGCGTGATTGGGGTGGACATGACGCCGGAGATGCTCGCGAAAGCGCGACGCAACATTCCGTCGTCAGGGTTGAG
This sequence comes from Verrucomicrobiota bacterium, assembly GCA_016871575.1. Classification (GTDB taxonomy): domain Bacteria; phylum Verrucomicrobiota; class Verrucomicrobiia; order Palsa-1439; family Palsa-1439; genus CAIKAP01. The sequence continues at coordinate 6,053 of VHCW01000083.1, read as the reverse complement.
TAACGTCGAGTTCCGGCTCGGCGAGATCGAGCATTTGCCGGTGGCGAACAACTCGGTGGACGTAGTGATTTCCAATTGCGTGATCAATCTCTCGCCGGACAAGCCGCAGGTCTGGCGCGAGATTGCCCGTGTGTTAAAGCCGGGCGGGCGCGTCGCCGTGTCTGACCTCGCGTTGCTGCAACCGTTGCCGCCGAGGGTGGCCGGGATGGTGGAGGCGTTGGTGGGCTGCGTCGCGGGAGCGGTGCTGGCAAAAGAGACCGCGCGAATGGCGCGCGCGGCCGGGTTGGTGGATGTTCAACTCAACGCCAAAACGGATTACGTCAATGCCATGAACGGATTCAACGACCCGCTATACCGAAAAATTGTCCGGCACCTGCCGCGCGGCAAGAAGCCGGGTGATTACATCACGAGCCTGGAAGTAACGGCGCGCAAGCCGAGGAGATGACATGAACAAACACACCGACCTATTCAAGGCGTTCGCCGATGAGACACGGGTGCGAATCCTGAGCCTGCTGGCCGCGAAGGAGCAATGCGTGTGCGAATTGCAGGCGACGCTCCAAGTGCCGCAGCCGACCATCTCGCGGCATCTGGCGTATCTGCGGCGGATGGGGCTGGTGGTCGAACGCAAGGAAGGCAAATGGGTGATTTACGAACTGGCACCGGCGGGCGATGCGGTACACGAATCGCTGCTGAAATGCCTGCGCGGTTGTTTCCAACAGGTCGAGATGTTGAAGAAAGATTCGGCGCGGCGGGGCAAGATCAAGTCGCCGAGGTGCTGCGCGTGAGAGAACACATCGGGTGCAAGTTGTCGTTTCTCGACCGGTATCTCACGGTCTGGATTTTTCTGGCGATGGGGATCGGTGTCGGCGCGGGATACTTCGTGCCGGGTGTGGAAGGGTTCATCAATCAGTTCAATGCCGGCACGACGAATGTGCCGATTGCCATCGGCCTGATCCTGATGATGTATCCGCCACTGGCAAAAGTGCGCTACGAGGAGATGGGCGACGTGTTCCGCAACTGGCGGGTGCTCGGTCTCTCGCTGGTGCAGAACTGGGTGATCGGGCCGGTGCTGATGTTTGTGCTGGCGATCACGTTCCTGCGCGGTTACCCGGAATACATGGTCGGGCTGATCATGATCGGGCTGGCGCGTTGCATCGCGATGGTGATCGTCTGGAACGAACTGGCGAAGGGCGACACGGAATACTGCGCCGGGCTGGTGGCGTTCAACAGCGTGTTTCAGGTGCTCTTCTTCAGCGTGTACGCATGGTTCTTCATCACGGTGTTGCCGCCGTGGTTCGGGTTGAGCGGCAGCGTGGTCAAGGTGACGATGGGCCAGATTGCGGAAAGCGTGTTCATCTATCTCGGCATCCCGTTCATCGCCGGTGTCGTCAGCCGGTTCCTCGGCCTGAAACTCAAGGGACGGGAATGGTATGAGAAAGTGTTCATCCCGAAGATCAGCCCGATCACGCTTATCGCACTGCTGTTCACGATTCTGGTGATGTTCAGCCTCAAGGGTGAATTGATCGTCAAGATTCCGCTCGACGTGGTGCGGATTGCCGTGCCGCTATTGATTTATTTCGTCGTGATGTTCCTCGTCAGCTTCTGGCTAGGCAAGAAGGTGGGCGCAGACTACTCGAAGACGACGACGCTGTCATTCACCGCTGCCAGCAACAACTTCGAACTGGCCATTGCCGTGGCTGTGGCCGTGTTCGGCATCAACTCCGGCGTGGCATTCGCCGCCGTGATCGGGCCGCTCGTCGAAGTGCCGGTGTTGATCGGGCTGGTCAACGTCGCACTCTATTTCCAGCGACGGTATTTCCAATCATAAGTTCCAGTTGCAGAAACGCCGGTCGCGGATAGAATGCCCGCCCTTGAGCGGGGTTTATCAATATTTTTTCCATGAGTGCCATTGTTGCCAATGAAATTGCCCGACGCCGAACGTTTGCGATCATTTCGCATCCGGACGCCGGGAAGACGACGTTGACGGAGAAGCTTCTCCTCTACGGCGGCGCGGTGCAACTGGCCGGCTCCGTCACCGCCCGGCGCAACCAGCGCGCCACGACTTCCGACTGGATGGAACTGGAAAAGGAACGCGGCATCTCGGTCAGCTCGACGGTGCTGCAGTTTGATTACCGGAATTATTGCGTGAACCTGCTCGACACGCCCGGCCACGCTGATTTTTCCGAGGACACCTACCGGGTGTTGATGGCGGTGGACGCGGTGGTGATGGTGATTGACGCCGCCAAGGGCATCGAGAGCCGCACCCGCAAGCTCTTCGAGATTTGCCGGATGCGGAACCTTCCGATCTTCACCTTCATGAACAAGCTCGACCGGCCCGCGCGCGATCCGTTGTCATTGATTGACGAACTGGAGCAGACGCTCCAACTGCACGTCTGCGCGATGAACTGGCCGCTCGGCGACGGCCCGAGTTTCCAAGGCGTCTATGACCGGCAGGAGCGACTCGCCCATTTCTTCGAGCGGACGGCAGGCGGCGCGTTCCGCGCGCCGGTGGCGGTGCACGATGTCACCGACCCACAGGTGCGCGAACGGTTGCCGGAGAAGACGTATCACACGCTGCTCGAAGAACTGGAGATGCTCAATCATGCCGGTGAGATATTCGACCCGGTCGCCGTGCGCAAAGGCGACCTGACGCCGATCTTCTTCGGCAGCGCGATCAACAACTTCGGCGTGCAACTCCTGCTCGACTCGTTCCTGGAACACGCCCCTGCGCCGCAACCGCGCCAGTCGCGGACCGGGTTGATTACGCCCGAACACCCGCCGTTTTCCGGCTTCATTTTCAAGATCCAATCGAACATGAATCCCCGCCACCGCGACCAGATCGCGTTTGTGCGGGTCTGTTCGGGCCGGTTCACGCGCGACATGCAGGTCACTCACACCCGCACCGGCAACACGCTGCGGCTGTCGAGTTCGCACAAGCTCTTCGCGCGCGAACGTGAGACGGTGGACGAGGCGTTTCCCGGCGATGTCATCGGCCTGGTCGGCCACGAGGAATTCGGCATCGGCGACACGCTGACTGAAGACCCGGCGATTGAGTACCACGAGATACCGCGATTCGCGCCGGAGTGTTTCGCGTATCTGCACAACCCAAGCACCGCGCACTTCAAACGGTTCCGCGCCGGGCTGTCGCATCTGTTGCAGGAAGGCGTCGTGCAATCGTTCGAGTTGCCCAACTCCGTCCAACGCGTCGCATTGCTCGGCGCGGTCGGTCCCCTTCAATTCGAGGTGCTGCAATACCGGCTCGATACCGAGTACGGCGCAAAATCCCGTCTCGAACCCGCCCCGTGGGCGATCATCCGCTGGCTCGACACCGGCGGAACGCCTGCCATTGAAGACAGTTTGCCCGGCGGTTGCCGTCTCGCGCAGGACGCAACCGGCCAGACCGTCGCGCTGTTCGCGTCCGATTGGCAGTTGAACCTGTTTGCCGAGCGCAACCCGAAACTGGTGTTGCACCGGCTGCCACCGTCAGTTGCCCGATAAGGTTGATACCATGGAAAACGAAATACGAAAACTGCTGGGACGCAAAGACTACGTTCCGTTGAACGCCGCGAATCTGCTGCGACACCTGCGTCTCCCGCCATCGCAACAGGCGGAACTCCAGCGCGTGCTGGTCGCCCTGGAACGATCGGGGCGCGTGGCCCGCATCAAGGGCGACCGCTATATTCAGCCGCGCGAGGCTGACCTTATCCCCGGCCGGATCCGGATGAACCGGCAAGGGAAAGGCTTCCTCCAGCCCGATGATCCGCAGTTGAAGGAAATCGCGATTCCGGAAGATGCCACCGGCACCGCGTTGCACGAAGACCGCGTGCTGGTCCGGCTCGACGCCAAACCAAAGGGACTGCGCCCCCGCGATGACGGGCAAAACACCGGGGCGGTGATTCGCGTTCTGGAACGACAGCGCACCCAGATCGTGGGCACGTTGCAACGCGGCCGTCAGTTTTTCTTTGTTGTTCCCGACGACCCGCGCATTCCGCACGATGTGTATGTCCAGCCGCCACGCGACGTGGGCCGGCCCGCGCGCATCGGCGACAAGGTGGTGGTCGAAATGCGCGAGTGGCAATCGCGCCACACCAATCCCGAAGGCGAAATCATCGAAGTCCTGGGAGCGCCCGACGCCGAGGGCGTGGACATGCTCTCCGTCCTGCGCCAGTACAATCTGCCGCTCCACTTCCCGAAAACGGTCCTGCACGAGGCGCGCGCCATCGGGACGACAGTTCATCCGCGCGATAGGGACGGGCGCGTGGATTGCCGGCGTCACCAGGTCATCACGATTGATCCCGATGACGCGAAGGATTTCGACGACGCGATCTGCCTGGAACGCGTTTCGCCGGCGCAATGGCGGCTCTGGGTTCACATCGCCGATGTCTCGCATTACGTCCGGCCCGGCACGGCGCTCGACGCCGAGGCGCGCCAGCGCGGCAACTCGACCTATCTGGTGGACCGCGTCATCCCGATGCTGCCGGAGGCGTTGAGCAACGAACTCTGCTCGCTGCAACCGGACACGGATCGCCTGACCAAATGCGTTGAGTTTCTCGTCTCGCATGACGGGCGGGTATTGAATGCCAAGTTTTATTCCGCCGTGATCCATTCGCAACGCCGGTTCACCTACCGCCAGGTGCTGGAGATTCTCCAGCGCAAACCAGCCGGGCCGATTGAGGTGATGCTGCATCAGGCCCATGAACTCGCGCAGCGCATCCGGCGATTGCGTTTCCAAGCCGGCTCGCTCGACCTCGATTTCCCCGAAACCAAAATCCGGCTGGACGACCGCGGACGGATTTCGCGGATCGAGAAGATCGAGAACGACATCTCGCACCAGTTGATCGAGGAATTCATGTTGCTGGCGAACGAAGCCGTGGCGGCGCGGCTGATGAGCCAGCGACAACCGGCGGTCTATCGTGTCCACGAAGAGCCGGAAGAGCGGCGGTTGCAGGAATATCGCGAGGAGGTTCTGAGCCACAACGTGCCGTGCGGCAACCTCAGCCACCCCGCCGAAGTGCAGAAGCTCCTGCACCGCCTCAACGCCCTGGCCATTGGCCCGGCCCTCAAGATCGGTTTGCTCAAATCCCTCATGCGCGCCCGCTACGCCGTCGAGCCGCTCGGCCACTACGGCCTGGCCAAGGCGAAATACACGCACTTCACCTCCCCCATCCGCCGCTACGCCGACCTGGTCGCGCATCGCGCGCTCTTCGAGAAAACCCAGCCGCCGGTGTCCGCGCTCCAACAGATTGCCGAACACATTTCCGTCACCGAACGCAATTCCGCCGACGCCGAGCGCGACAGCAAGGACGTGAAGCTGTACGCCTTCCTGACCGGGCAACTCCACTCCGGCCGGCCAACGCATTATCCCGCGCTGGTGACCGACGTGCGCAACTTTGGCTTTTTCGTGGACGTGCCCGGGCTGGCCATGAGCGGCTTGGTGCCGTTGTCCACCGTGGAGGATGATTTCTTTGTATTCGATTCGGCGCGCAACCATCTCATCGGTCGCCGCACCCGACGCGTCATCCGCCTTGGCGACAACGTCACCGTGCAAGTGGCCAAAGTGGACACGTTCAAAAAGCAGGTGGACTTCCGCCTCGTGGACACCCGCGCCCCCAACACCCGGCCTCCCGCCAAACGCTGGAACCAGTTCGACCGGCCATCGTCCGCCCGGCGATCAAGAGGCCGGCACGGCCGCAGATAAAACCGAAACTTCCCTGTATCCCGTGCAGGTCAATGCACCATCCCGCCGAGAAAACAGTGGAACGGGCGTCCCGCTTGTTCATTTCCGAAGGTTTGCAAAAGAAACAGGCAAGACTTGTCCGCCAGCCGTCCGCGTTTGATCAGATGACGCTGATACCGTTGTAGTCGCGCCAGTAACGCTCGACCTGCTCCCCGTGTCCCGCCAAGCCGAGTTAGACGAGACGCAACAGTGGTGTTTCTAGTGCAACCGACAGCGACGGCGGAAGGTGTCGCAGGTGTGCGTGGTCCGATAGGCGTCGTCGTTGCAGGGCTTGACCGCCTGATTCGCATCTGGTCTACTGACGACCAGATGAATA
>VHCW01000082.1 GCA_016871575.1 Verrucomicrobiota bacterium | reverse complement strand
GCGGGGCGGAATCGCCTTCGCGATTCCGCCCCGCCGCTGGAATGGCTTTCCGCAACGGCCCCCCCCTTCCCTCTTCTCTTTGCGTTCTTTGCGCTGTTGCCGCCCTGACCCCTCGGTGTCTCGCGGACTTGGCTTTGCGGCCATCTCGTTCCGGCTTGCGTTCGGCGTCAATCTCACGTATCGGATGCGCCATGAAAATCGGCATCATTGGCGGCAGCGGTCTTTATGAAATGGATGGCATCGAACGGAAACGTTGGGTCAGTGTCAGTACCCCCTTCGGGAAACCTTCCGATCAGGTGCTCTGCGGGCGGCTCAATGGACGCGACGTGGCGTTCCTCCCGCGTCACGGTCGCGGACACCGCATCCTGCCCAGCGAGTTGAATCATCGCGCCAATATCTACGCGATGAAGAAACTCGGCGCGACTCACATCCTCAGCGTCAGCGCCGTCGGCAGCCTCAAGGAACATTACAAGCCGATGGACATCGTGTTGGTGGACCAGTTCTTTGACCGGACAAAGCGGAACGCCGATTTCACTTTCTTCGGGCGGGGCGTTGTCGCGCACGTCCAGTTCGCCCACCCGGTGTGCGACCGTCTCCGTCAGATCGTCGGCAAGGCTGGACGCGAGGCGGGCGCGACTGTTCACATGGGCGGCACCTACGTCAACATGGAAGGCCCGGCGTTCTCGACATTGGCGGAGTCGAATTTCCACCGGGCGATGGGCTGGGATGTGATTGGCATGACCAACTATGGCGAGGCCCGTTGCGCCCGCGAGGCGGAGATTTGTTACAGCACGATGGCGATGGTGACCGACTATGATTGCTGGCATGAAGGCCACGAGACGGTTTCCATCGAGATGATCATCGGGTATCTGCGCAAGAACGTGACGATGTCGCAAGCCATCCTTCGCAAGGTGATCGCAATGATTGATCCCGACGATGATTGCCCCTGCCGTCACGCCTTGGCCACGGCCATCATGACGTCGCCGGACAAAATCCCGGCAAGAGAGCGCAAGAAGCTCGCGCTGTTGATTGGCAAGCACCTGAAGAAGTAACGACCGCGTATTTCAGGCGGTTGTTGCAGGAAGCGCCCCTTCTGGGGGCAAACCGTCTAAAAGACTCCCCAGTCTATTCCCACGCCGTCCAGTGCGCTCTTGGTGGCATCGGCAATGCGAAGCTGGTTGGTCCCGACTTGGCCGATGGTAAAATCGTTGCCGAGGATATCCTTCGCCTTCCAAGGAGTTTTCAGATAGGTCTGGATGAGGGATTCGTTGCCGGCGACTTCGTCGCCGTCTTTCTTGCCGTTGTCCAATGCCCATTGGCTGATGGCGGTGTCCATCTGACGAGCATCATTGACGATACGACGGCCTTGGGAGACCTTGCGCGCCTTGATGAAGGTTGGCACCGCCAAGACGGCCAGCAACCCGATCATCGCGACGATGATCATGATTTCCAAGAGCGTGAACCCTTTGGCTGCGCTATTTTTTCTACATCTCATTTGGTTTGCTCTCCTCAAACGAGGAACTGCTACGACTACACTTGCCCTCTTACTATCTTGCAACTACTGCCTTGGCAAGGAGGTTCTCTCCGTTGAATCTGCGGGCAACCGCCTGCGGGCATTCGACAAAACCCGCCCTTGCCAGGTCCACGAGCAACCCAATGACGGCCTCCACGGTCATGATGTTTACGAAACGAATTGCAGAATTTGTTCGTGTGGCCTTCATGTGTTCCCTATTTCATTGCTCTAATCGTGATTTGTATCAGGTTTTGTGCCAGACCCGCATAACGGCAGGGTATTTGCGTTTTCAGCCGTTTTTCCGGCTCAAAAGAAAGAAAATGACTCGCAGAATTGAGTCAACAAAGGCGCGGACCGCCAAACAAGAAATTGGTCGGGGCGGCGAGATTCGAACTCGCGACCCCTTGCACCCCATGCAAGTGCGCTACCAGGCTGCGCTACGCCCCGACCTCTGTCACGGCTTCATTCCTAACACACACTCCCATGACGCGCAATTGATTTCCTTGTTGCCAACCAGGTGACTGGTGCGGACGGAGGGACTCGAACCCACACGGATTTCTCCACAGGCTCCTAAGACCTGCGCGTCTGCCAATTCCGCCACGTCCGCAACCGCTGCCCGAACAATAAACAATCCTTCCCTCTCCTGCAATGCTTCCGTGAGGTCGTTGATTGACATTTCGAATGCGCATGTATTACGGTGCGGTCGTCATGCCGGTTTCCGAATCACTCAAACGCACCCCGCTGTACTCGGCCCATGTGGCGCTTGGCGCCAAGATGGTCCCCTTTGGCGGCTGGGAAATGCCGGTGTATTACTCCAGCATCATGGAGGAACATCACGCCGTCCGACAGCGTGTCGGTTTGTTCGACATTTCTCACATGGGTGAGTTCATCATCAGCGGCCCGCAAGCCGAGCTGAAATTGAACCAGCTTCTCACGAACGACATTCGCCGCTGCGCGCTCGGCCAAGCCCAATACTCCCTGCTCTGCAACGATGACAGCGGCATCATTGACGATCTCATCGTGTACCGGCTCAATGCGGACAAGTTCCTTCTTGTCGTCAACGCGTCCAACATCGCCGGCGACCTCGCCTGGTTTCGCGCGCGTCTTGATGTCGAAGACCACAGCGGCGCGACCGCGGCGCTCGCGCTCCAGGGACCAGACGCCGCGCAACTGCTCGGCATTCGCATCCCCCATTTCCACATCGGATCGTTCAACGTCTTCGGTGTTGAATGCCGGGCTGCCCGCACCGGTTACACGGGCGAGGACGGGTTCGAACTGCTTTGCCACGCCGGGGATGCCGCGCGGTTGTGGACGGAGTTGCTGGCGCGCGGCGCTCAACCGTGCGGCCTCGGCGCGCGCGACACGCTTCGCATGGAAATGTGCTACCCGTTGCACGGGCAGGACATCACGACGGCGACCACGCCGCTGGAGGCTGGCTTGGGACGATTTGTGGCGTTGGACAAACCGGACTTCATCGGGCGCGCGGCGTTGCTCGCGCAACAAGCGCGCGGCTTGACACGAAAACTGGCCGCGTTCAAGATGATCGAGAAAGCGCCCCCACCCCGACCGCATTATCCGTTGTTTGCCGGGAACCGTCGCATCGGAGAAGTCACCAGCGGCGCGCCGTCGCCGTCGTTGGGCATCGGGATCGGGATGGGATACGTGGAAGCCGATGCCGCAGCGCCCGGCACGCCAATCGGCGTCCAGATTCGCGACAGGATGTTTGCGGCGGTGATTGAAACGAAACCATTTTGGAAAAAAAAGAAATGAGCATTCCCAACAACCTACGGTACACCAAGACACACGAATGGGTCCGCGTCGAAGGCAACACGGCCGTCGTTGGCATCACCGACCATGCGCAACAGGAGTTGACCGACATTGTCTATGTCGAGCCGCCCCACGCCGGCGACAACGTCGAGGCCGGCCACCAATGCGCCGTCGTGGAAAGCGTCAAGGCCGCCAGCGACATCTACGCGCCCGTCAGCGGCGAAGTCATTGCCGCCAACACGGAGCTTGCCAGTTCCCCTGAACTCGTCAACCAGGACGCCTACGGACACGGCTGGCTCTTCAAGGTCAAGATGAGCGACCCGCCGCAAGTGGATGAGTTGCTTACGCCGGACGAATACGCCAACCACATCGGCGAATGACAGAACCCCGCTCTCTGCTATCAGCCATCGGCTATACTTCGCTCGATGCGATGATCGAGGACGTTGTTCCCTCGTCGTTCCGCCTCCAACATTCCTTGAATTTGCCCAAGCCACGCTCCGAACAAGAGGCGTTGCACGACCTCCATGCGATGATGTCGCGTAACAAGATCAACAAATCGTTTCTTGGATGCGGCTACTACGGCACGATCATGCCACCGGTCATTCAGCGAAACATTCTGGAGAACCCCGGTTGGTACACTGCCTACACGCCGTACCAAGCCGAGATTTCCCAGGGCCGGCTGGAAGCGTTGTTGAACTTCCAGACGATGGTCTGCGATCTGACCGCAATGCCGATTGCCAACGCTTCGCTACTCGACGAAGCGACCGCTGCCGCTGAAGCGATGACGATGTGCCATCGCCTCGCTCACTGTGGGAGCGGCCCCGGTGCCGCGACCCGCAACACGTTCGTCGTCTCGCCCGATTGCCATCCGCAAACCATTGCCGTTGTCCAAACCCGCGCGGAACCGCTCGGCATCAAGATTGTGCTCGCCAATCAACTGACACCCGACGCCTTCGGCATCCTGCTCCAGTACCCGGCCACCGACGGAGTGATTCGCGACCTCAGCGGCATCATCGCCGCCGCCCACGCGCAGCAGACCTTGGCGGTCGTCGCCACCGACCTGCTGGCGCTCGCCTTGTTGAAACCGCCCGGCGAATTCGGCGCGGACATCGTCGCCGGCAACTCGCAACGCTTCGGCGTGCCGCCCGGCTTCGGCGGGCCGCAGGCGGCATTTTTCGCGACGCGCGACGAGTTCAAGCGCCAGATGCCGGGGCGACTGATTGGCGTCTCGAAGGACGCACAAGGGCGATTGGCGTTGCGGATGGCGTTGCAGACGCGCGAACAACACATCCGCCGCGAGAAAGCGACCAGCAACATCTGCACCTCGCAGGTCTTGCTCGCCGTGCTCGCCTCCATGTACGCCGTCTGGCACGGCCCGGAGGGATTGAAGCGCATTGCCGAACGCATCCATCGGCTCGCCGGCCGGTTGGCGCAGACGGATGAACCGTTCTTCGACACCGTGCGCGTCGGCGACCGGATCATCGCGCTCGACGAGACGACAACCGATGCCGACGTGGACGCGCTTCTGGAGGGGCGCGCTCCGTCGCGACCATCGCCGTCGTTGGGTTCTTTCGCCCGCACCACTCCCTTCCTGACGCACGAGGTTTTCAACCGCTACCACACTGAGCACGAGATGCTCCGGTACATTCACCGGCTCGAATCGAAAGACCTCGCGCTCAACACGGCGATGATTCCACTCGGCTCCTGCACGATGAAGTTGACGCCCACCGCCGCGATGCTGCCGTTGTCGTGGCCGGAGGTCAACGGGCTTCATCCATTCGTGCCACACGAGGACGCGGCCGGTTACCACGAGCTGTTCCGGCAACTGCAATCATGGCTCGCGGAAATCACCGGCTTTGCGGCGGTCTCGTTGCAGCCGAACGCCGGGTCGCAGGGTGAATACGCCGGGCTGTTGACGATTCGGGCGTATCACAAGCACCGCGGCGAACCGCACCGCAACATCTGCTTGATTCCCGTCTCCGCGCACGGCACGAATCCGGCCAGCGCGGTGATGGCGGGGTTCAAGGTCGTGCCTGTGGCCTGCGATACGCAGGGTAACGTGGACGTGGCGGACTTGCGCGCCAAAGCCGAACAACACACTGCCAACCTCGGCGCGTTGATGGTGACGTATCCCTCGACGCACGGCGTCTTCGAGGAACGGATCGTCGAGATTTGCCACATTGTTCACGAGCACGGCGGCCAAGTTTATATGGACGGCGCGAACATGAACGCGCAGGTCGGTCTTTGCCGTCCCGGCGACATCGGCGCGGACGTGTGCCACTTGAACCTGCACAAGACGTTTGCCATCCCGCACGGCGGCGGCGGCCCCGGCGTTGGGCCAATCTGCGTGGCGAAACATCTGGCGGAGTTCCTGCCGCAACACGTTGCTGCGGCCCCGTTTGGCAGCGCCAGCGTGTTGACCATCTCATGGATGTATATCGCGTTGAACGGCGCAGCCGGCCTGACGAATGCGACGAAGATGGCCATCCTGAACGCAAACTACATTGCCAAGCGGCTCGCGCCCTACATGCCGACGCTCTACAAAGGCGCGAGCGGCCTCGTCGCGCACGAGTGCATCCTCGATTTGCGCGCATGGAAAACGCGCGCGGGCATCGATCCGGAGGACGTGGCCAAACGATTGATGGATTACGGTTTCCATGCGCCGACAATGAGTTGGCCGGTGGCAGGAACGTTGATGGTGGAGCCGACGGAAAGCGAATCAAAAGCGGAACTCGACCGCTTCTGCGAGGCGATGATCGCAATCCATGGCGAGATGGAAGCCATCGCCGCCGGCAAACTGCCGCGCGACAACAACCCGCTCAAGAACGCCCCGCACACAGCGCAGGTTTGTTGCGCGGACAAGTGGGAGCGCCCCTACTCGCGCGAGCAGGCGGCGTTTCCGACGGCGTGGACCCGCGAACACAAGTTCTGGCCCGCCGTCGGCCGCGTGGACAACGTCTATGGCGACAGAAACCTGTTCTGCACTTGTGAAGCGTCCCCGACTTCGTCCATAATCAATGCATGACGACGATGAAGAGATTGCTTGGTTTTTCCCTACTCATTGGCATTTTGACGCTCTCGCTGTCCGCCTCGGAAAATCGGGCCCGATTTTTTGTGGCTGTGAACGGACGTGACAGCAATCCGGGAACTGCTGAAGCGCCTGTGGCCAGCTTGGGCAAAGCAGTGGCGTTGGCGGAAGGACAACCGTTGCCGTCGGAAATCATCATTCGCGGCGGCACGTATTACCTTTCGCGTTCGGTGAGGATTCCTCGCTCAAAGAAACAATGCCGGCTGATCATTCGCGCCGCCGAGAATGAAACGGTTGTGTTTGACGGCAGTATCCCGTTGCCGGCCTCCGAACCCTTGCAAGGGCGTTTCGGCGTCTATCTCATCAAGGGCAATTACCCAACGGATGCGCCGCCGACGATTTGGGAAGAAACAACCGGCAAGCATTTTCAGGGGCTGGCCGGCTTGGACTCCGTTCAGGCGAGGGATTATTCCAGTCTGGTGCTCGATGAACGGACGTTGGCCATCCGCTACCGGAGCAACATCCCGCCGTCGCAAGCAGCGATTCGCATGAGCAGCCCTGCGTTGTATGGCTTTGAGATGTTGCGCGACAATGTGACCGTGCAAGGCCTGACATTTCAGAATTTCGTCGCCGGTCGTTCCGCCAGCGGAATCATGATTGGCGCGACGGGAATGTCGGTGACGGACAGCGGCGGAGGCAAAACACGACAAGGCACATTTGTGGCCAACACCGTGATTGATTCCTGTGTTTCGCGTCATTGTTGTTACGGATTCCGCGTCTATCTGACCGGCAAGAACACCCTGATTGCGCGATGCAAGACGCGGAATTGTGTGGCGGGAGTTTATGTGAGCGGACTTGATACCACGGTGGAGCATTGCGAGTTGATCAATGATCCGGACTTTCACACCGAGAAACTCACGTGGGATTATAAATTCGACCGTTGCGGCATCCGGTTTTACAACAAACCGGGAAACGCCGTGGTGCGCTGCAATTTCATCAAGGGCTTTGAGAGCGCCGGAATCCACTCCAAGGGGTCTCCCGGAACCTACATCGTGGAGCACAACACGATTGTCGGCATCCCGCGCTCCTTCTCCGTGGACGCTGGTTTTCGGCTCCGATACAACATTTTCGCCGACAATATCACGCCGTTCAGAAGCGACCTGAAAGGCGAACTGGAAGCGGAGATTGACTACAATCTCTTCTGGGGGCCGCGCGACCTGACAGCCACGATCAAGAACAAAAAACTCGGCGGCGCGCCGAACAATTTCTTCGCTGACCCAATGTTTGCCTCACCCGATCAAGGCGATTATCGTCTCCTGCCCAACAGCCCGGCGCTTGGTGTTTTCGGGAAACAACATCTTGGCGCCTATCCTCGCGTGCCGGATAACTTCCGCGCGCCTCTCCGTTCGCAAACGACGACGGCAAGCCGAGCGAAAGAAACCAAGCCGAGGACTCCGGTGAAAACCAAGCCCCCCGTCGAATCTGTCGGCAGCCGTCCGCCTCGGATCACATATGTCGCCACCGGCGGCACGGACGTTGAAACAGCCGGCTCGCGCGAAAAACCGTTCGCCACGATTGCGTTCGCTCTGGAACGCGTCCGGCCCGGCGACCGTGTGCGTGTTATGCCCGGTGTGTATTTTGGCGAACTTCGTCTGGAGCGTGTCGCCGGCACGCCGGAACAACCGTTGATCATTGAAGGACTTTTCCCCAACACCGTCACGCTCGACGGACTCCGAGAGGTGGACACGTTGCTGCGTCTTCAAGAGGTGTCGCACGTCGTGCTGCGCAACCTGAACTTCTGTTGGTATAACGATTCCGCCATGCTGGTCACGGATTCACCGCACGTTCGCGTGACCGGGTGCCGTTTTCTGAACCAATACTGGCGTGGCGGTTCCGGCGCCACCTGCCGCACGCTCATCTTTGCGCGCAGCCCGAAATTCATCGTGGACCATTGCATCATTGCCCAGACACGCTACGGATTGGTCGTAGAAGCCTCTCCCGGCGGACAATTCCTGCACAATACGGCGGCTGCCAATTCGGTGACACACCTGCAATGGCGCGGCCCGCCGACCGACGACATCGTCATCCAATACAATTCGCTGAATTGGAACGGCAACAGTATGCTCGTTCTCGACCAGCCAGCCGAGACCATCCAGAAACACAGCATCATTGATTACAACAATTACGGCACCACCTTCCTGAGACCCGAAGGCGCAGAAGACAAAGCCGGCCAATACGGCAAAAGCCTGCAAAAACCGTTCCCCTATCTGCCGAGCAACCGCGAGTTCATCGCCGGCGCGAAAAAATTCGTGAACATGGAGGATTGGCTGAAATACAGCGGACAGGACAAACATTCGATCTTCGCCGACCCAAAGTGGATCAACCCACGGGCCGGCCGATTCGATGTGGCGGCGGACAGTCCCAACCTGCTGCCGAACGGCAAAATCATCGGCGCTCTTGGTTATCTCGGCGAGAACCCGAACACTCTCCCCGAAATCGTCATTACCGATCCATATCCCGGACAAACACTGAAAGGAGCTTTCAGCTTGGGCGCCGATGCCTCCGACCATGACGGCTCGATCCAGAAAGTGGAGTTTTATGCCGGCAACAAACTGCTGGGCGCAGTCGCGGCCAAGCCTTATCGTTTACCTGTCGTCACGCTCCCCGTTGGCCGCCACGCGATCACCGCGAGGGCGACCGACAATCGCGGCGGCATGGCCATTTCGGATGAGGTCTGGATTCAGGTTGGTAAGTGATTTGCGTCAAATCTAATCACTGCCGCGCCTGCGGAATTGTCTGCCCAGCGCGAGCCTTGCCAAACATCCTTCTTTTCGTTATGGTGCGCGCCGCTTTCCATGAACCACATCACGCGAGCCAAAGCCGTTTTTGACGCCGAGATCGCCGGTCTGCGCGCCACACGCGCACGGCTGGACGATCAGTTTGTGGCTGCCGTCGAACTTGTCGTCCGTTGCCTTCGCAACCACGGCAAACTCGTCGTCACCGGCGTCGGCAAGTCCGGGAACCTCTCCCACAAGATCGCCGCCACGCTCACCAGCACCGGCGCGACCAGTGTCGTCCTCGATTCCGTCAACGCCCTCCACGGCGATCTTGGGCTGGTCAGCGACGGCGACGTCGTCCTCGCCCTCAGTTACTCCGGTGAAACGGAAGAACTGCTCCGCGTCCTGCCCGCCATCAAGCGGTTCGACGTGAAACTGATCGCTATGACGGCCCACCCCAAATCCAGCCTCGGTCGCCACAGCGACGTTATTCTCAACGTCCAAGTTCCCAAAGAAGCCTGCCCCTTCAACCTCGCGCCCACGGCCAGCACAACCGCCATGCTCGCCATGGGCGATGCGCTCGCCATGTGCATCCTCGACGCGCGCGGTTTCAAGAAATCCGATTACGCCCGGCTCCACCCCGCCGGCGCCATTGGCAGCGCGCTGCTTGTCCAGATCAAGGACATCATGCGCACGGACGACCGCAACCCCCTCATCGGCGAGAATGCCACCGTCAAGGACGCCCTGCTGGCGATGACCGCCGCGAAATCCGGCACCATCAGCGTGACGAATGCGCGCGGCAAACTCGCCGGCGTGTTCACCGACGGCGATTTCCGTCGGCAGATGTCGCGCGACCCCGCCGTGCTCAATGCGACGGTCGGCGGCGTCATGACGCGCAACCCGATTACCATCCGGCACACGGCGCTGGCCGTGGAAGCCTTGAAGATTTTCCAGCAACGCCAGATTGACGATCTCGTCGTCGTGGACGAAAGAAAACGACCTGTCGGCATTGTGGACTCGCAGGACCTGCCAAAACTCAAACTCATGTAATCAAAAAAAGGATCAACACCATGCCCTCAGCCAATGACATGCGAAAAGGAATGGCCATCAAGTACAATGGCGATGTGAATGTCGTCCTCGACATGCAACACCGCACCCCCGGCAATCTCCGCGCCTTCGTGCAAGCCACGTTGCGCAGCCTCAAGACAGGCAAAAGCTCTGTCGTGCGATTCGCCTCGACCGAACCGCTCGAAGTCGTCTCCATGACCACCCGGCGCGTCGAATACAGCTACAAAGACCAGAGCGGTTTTCATTTCATAGACCCGGAGACCTACGAGGACGTCATCCTTCACGAAGACTTTGTCGGCGAGAACGCCAAGTACCTTACCGAGAATCTCTCCTGTGTCCTCATGGAAGTCGAAGGCAAAGCTGCCGAACTGGAACTTCCGCCCGTCGTCGAACTCAAAGTGCTCGAAGCCCCGCCCGGTATCCGCGGCGACACCGCCACCAACGTGACCAAACCCGCCAAGGTGCAAGGCGACTTTGAAGTTGGCGTTCCCATCTTCATTGACACCGACGACACCATCCGCGTGGACACCCGCACCGGCAAATACGTCAGCCGCGCGTGAGAAGAAGTAGTCAGTAGCCAGGTTTCTTGCAGGGGCGTAGATCAAGTTTTGGTGGCGCAAGCGTCGCTGCTTGCGCAGCCGAAGGCTTCTGTCGTTGCAAAGACAACGCCCCGACAACGGATGTCGGGGCTGTTGGCACAAGCAGGGACGCTTGCGCCACCGGAAAACCGGAACCGGAAGACCCGTTCATACCGCTCCCTGTCAAAACCTGATCTGCGCCCGCCAGAAAGAGCTGGGAAAAACCTGTTTTCACCGGCGGGGCGCTCTGGTAGCATTCCTGACAATGCTTACTCCCATGGTAGCCGCTTCAATGTTTACCGGCGTGGACTGGGCGGTGATTGCTGCCTACTTCGGCCTGCTGCTCGGCGTGACGTGGTGGTGTGTCCGTAAAAACAAGGACACCGCTGACGATTACTTCCTTGCGGGACGGCATCTGGCATGGTGGATTGTTGGTGCTTCCATCTTCGCTTCCAACATCGGCTCGGAACATCTGGTCGGCCTCGCCGGCTCCGGCTGCACCGACGGGGTGGCGATGGCGCATTATGAACTGCATGCTTGGTGTTTGCTGGTCTTGGGATGGGTGTTCGTGCCTTTCTATATGCGGTCGCGCGTCTATACGATGCCGGAATTTCTGGAGAAACGCTTCACGCCCACGGCTCGCTGGGTATTGTCCATCATTTCGCTTGTCGCTTATGTGCTGACAAAACTCGCCGTTGGCATCTACGCTGGCGGCGTTGTGTTCGGAACGCTGCTGCCAGAATTGCACCTGAACATCGGCGGGATTCATCTCGACAGTTTCTGGGTTGGTTCACTGGCGGTGTTGGCGGCCACGGGCGCGTACACGGTGCTCGGTGGGTTCCGCGCCGTTGCTTACACTGAAGCCATTCAAACCGTCATCCTGATTCTCGGCTCGGTGCTCGTGACGGTTTTCGGCATCGCCAAACTGGGCGGCTGGAGCGAATTGCGGGCGGCGTTGCCGTCTGACATGTTCAACCTTTGGAAACCACTCGTGCCGGCCGGTGTCGAGGGCGTCTGGTCGCCGGTCAAGGAGACGGGGCGCATGGCGTGGTATTTCAACGGTCACTTCCCGTGGCTCGGCATGTTGTTTTGCGCGCCGATCATCGGGCTTTGGTACTGGTGCACCGACCAGTACATCGTTCAGCGCACGCTCGGCGCGCCGAGCGAACGCGAAGCGCGGCGCGGCTCGATTTTTGCGGCGTTCCTCAAACTATTGCCCGTCTTCATCTTCATCATCCCCGGCATGATCTGCATGGCGCTGACCTTGTCCGGCAAAGTGCCGGCGTTCAGCCAATTGCTCGACGCGTCCGGCAAAGCCAATGCCGATGCCTGCCAAGCGGCGTTCCCGCTGATGGTGGCGCACGTTTTGCCGGTCGGCCTGCGCGGCATCGTGGTGGCGGGATTGCTCGCGGCATTGATGAGTTCGCTGGCCGGCACGTTCAACGCCAGTTCGACGCTGTTCACGGTTGACCTCTACGAAAAGTTCCGGCCCGGCGCGTCGCAACATCAACTGGTGCGCATCGGCCGCGTGGCCACCGCGATCATGGTCGTGATCGGGATGTTGTGGATTCCCGTCATCAAAGGTTCCAAGGGGTTGTATTTCTATCTGCAATCGGTGCAGGGTTACCTCGCGCCGCCGATTTTCACGGTGTTCTTTCTGGGCGTCTTCTTCAAGCGGCTCAACGGAAAGGGCTGTCTCGCGGCGCTCATTACCGGTTTTGCGCTCGGCGTGTTTCGATTGGCAGTGGACACACCAATCGCGCTCGGCTTGAAAGGCTTTGAGAACGGCTATGCGCAGGGGAGTTTTCTTTGGATCGTCAACAACATCTACTTCCAGTATTTCAGCCTGCTGATCTTTTTCGTCTCGGTGATCGTCATGGTCGTTGTCAGCTACATGACAGCCGCGCCATCGGACGATAACATTCGTGGGTTGACGTTCGCCACCACAACCCCCGAACAAAAAACCGCGACTCGCGCCAGTTGGGACCGGCGGGATGTTGTTGCATCCGGGGTCGTTCTTGCGTTAATTCTAGCCGCGTATCTGTATTTCCGAGGATAACAATATGAAAATGACAACACTACTCACCGCACTCGTGCTCACAGCATCGGCATTTGCCGCCGACTTCACTTCGTTGTTCGACGGCAAATCGCTCAAAGGCTGGGAAGGACGCTCCGAATTCTGGAGCGTCAAGGACGGCGCGATCGTCGGAAAATCCACCAAGGAAACGCCCGTCGTGGAAAATACCTTCCTCATCTGCAAGGCCGGCGAGTTTGGCGATTTCGAGTTGCGCGCCGAGTTCAAACTCATTGCTGACAACGAAAAAGGTTACGCCAACTCCGGCATCCAGTACCGCAGCAAAGTCGTCAAGCCGGAGTATTGCGTCGTCGCCGGCTATCAAGCCGACATGGAAGGCGGCAAGAACTACACGGGCATCCTCTACGAAGAAAAAGGCCGCGGCATCCTCGCCAAGCGCGGCGAGAAAGTCGTCATCAAGGACAGCGACAACCCGAAGAAGCCGGAGATCGAAAAGACGGGTAGCGTTGGCGATTCCGACGCAATCCAAGCCGCGCTCAAGGTCGGCGATTGGAACGAATACGTCATCATTGCCAAAGGCAATCGCCTCCAGCAGTTCATCAACGGCAAACAGACCGTGGACGTGACCGACGAATCCTCCGTCGCCGCCAAGACCGGCATCATCGCCTTCCAACTCCACAAAGGCGAGCCGATGACCGTCTGGTTCCGCAATATCAAGATCAAGAAATTGTGAAGGTCGTGCCCAGCCTGTTTCTGCTGATAATTCTTGCAGCCTCCAGCGTGGCGAGTGATTGGCCGCAGTTTCACGGGCCGCGTCGCGACAACATATCCACTGAAACCGGTTTGTTGAAACGGTGGCCGGAAGGCGGACCGAAATTGCTCTGGCAGGCCGAGGGCATCGGCGAAGGCTGGGCGAGCGTAGCCATCAAAGACAAACGTATCTACACCGCCGGTGAGATTGGCTCCAATACGGTCATTACTGCGCTCGACCTCACCGGCAAGCGTCTCTGGCAAATCACGAACGGTCCCGCGTCCCACTGTCCCTACCCCGGTGCGCGCGCCACTCCCACAATTGATGGGAACAATCTTTACCATCTCAACTCCAACGGCGATATCCTTTGTGCTGATGCGCTCACCGGCAAAACCGTCTGGACGCTCAACATGCTGGAGAGGTTCGAGGGGCGAAACATCCGGTGGGGTCTCGCCGAGTCATTGCTCGTGGACGGCAACAATCTCATCTGCACGCCCGGCGGCACCAACGTGATGATGGCCGCGCTGGACAAACGCACCGGCAAAACCGTCTGGACGACGCCCGCCACCGGGGACAAACCCGGATACACGGCGCCGATTCTGTTCGAGCACGCAGGCCAGCGCCAGATTGTGACGATGACGTCTGGTTCCGCCATCGGCGTGGCCGCCGATACCGGCAAGTTGTTGTGGCGTCATGATCAACCCTCGCGCTACGAAGTCATTGCCAGCCGTCCGATCTATCACGATGGCCATGTCGTCGTCTTCGGCACATGGGGCGTGGGCGCGACCTTGTTGAAACTGACTGCCACCGGCATTGAAAAAGTCTGGCACACCATCGAACTTGACAATGAACACGGCAGCGTTGTGCTGGTGAACGGTTATCTGTACGGCCACGCCGACGGCAACCACAAACACCGGCACTGGGCGTGTCTCGATTGGCAAACGGGCGCGACGATGTGGACGAGCAACGAGATGCCCGGACCGCGTTCTGGCACGACCAGCTATGCCGATGGGATGTTGTATTTGATGGATGAGAAATGCACCGTTGCCCTCGCACCAGCGAGTCCGCAGAAACTGGAGATTGTCAGCCGCTTCACGTTGCCGAATCCGGGCAAAAGTCCCAGTTGGGCGCATCTGGTCATCTGCGGCGGCCGGCTCTACGTGCGCTATGGCCAGTTTCTTTACGTCTATAACATCCGAAATTAGATGCCGAAATGGTATTACATCGCGCTCGGATTACTGCTGCTGACGGCGATTGCGCTCTACCCGTTCCAAGGCTGGATCACCTACATTTTCAACCAACGCCGCCACGAAAGTCTCTTCAGCACGGTTCATCCCAAACACCATCCTGAACCGCGGCAATGGCCGGACGACCGCATCACCCTCTCATGGCTCGGCCACGCCACGATGTTGATCAATTTCTATGGCAAATGGATTCTGACCGACCCGGTTCTCGGCGAAAGCATCGGGTTGCATTTGTTTGACCTCCTCAGCTTCGGTCCGCGACGCCTGGTTCATTGCCCGTTGCGCGCCGATGAACTGCCGCCGCTCGACCTCGTGTTGATCTCCCACGCGCACATGGATCATCTCGACACCAAGAGCCTCCGCCAACTTAAGCACGGCATCCAAGTCGTCACCGCGAAAGACACATTGGATTGTCTCCCGCCCATGCCGGCGCGCGAGCTTCACTGGGGCGAGAGCATCGAGTTGAACGGCGTCTGCGTTACCGCCATCGAGATCAACCACTGGGGCGCGCGCCTGCCGTACGGACGCCAGCGCGGCTTCAACGCCTATCTCCTCGAACGCAACGGCCATGCCATCCTCTTTGTCGGCGACACGGCGTACACCGACAGTTTGCAGCGCGCCTGCGCGGGCCGCAACGTTGACGTGGCGATCCTGCCCATCGGCGGCTACAAACCCTACATCCGCTCACACGCCTCCCCTGAACAGACTTGGAAGATGTGCACTGACATCAAGGCGCGCTACCTCGCGCCAATCCACCACTCCACGTTCGTCCTCTCGCACGAACACCCCACCGAACCACTGGAAAAACTTCTCGCCGCCGCCGGAACACAAACAAACCAGGTCATCCTCCGCCAGATCGGCGAAACCTTCACCCCATGATTCGTCCCATCTCCGAGACCGAACGCGAGTCGCCCGACTTGCCGAAGCTGGCGCGGGAAATTTTCTCGTCCAACGGCCTCCTCGCCCACTCCAAGAAGTTCGAGTTCCGCCCACAACAACAAGAAATGGCCATCGCCATCGCCCGCGCTTTCCAGCAGGACGAGCATCTGGCCATCGAAGCCGGCACCGGCGTCGGCAAGAGCTACGCCTACCTCATCCCTGCCGTGCTCCACGCGCTCGCCGCCCGGAGACGCGCCGTCATCTCCACCCACACCATCAACCTCCAAGAGCAACTTCTCGAAAAAGACATCCCGTTTGTCCAGCAAACGCTGAGGAAGCTCGACAACCCACGTTTTCTCCGCGCGCTCGCCGATGAGGACGGCCACACGCCAGCCGAAATCACCTTTCGCGCCGCGCTCGTCAAAGGCCGCTCGAATTATCTCTGCCCGCGCCGGCTCCACCGGGCGATCCGCGATGCCGGCAAGCTCTTCCTCGGCCCCGAAATTGCCGAACTCGAACGCATCGCCGAGTGGGCGCGAGCGACACGCGACGGAAGTCTCTCGGACCTCGACTTCAGACCCGACCCGAAAATCTGGAGCGAAGTCCGTTCCGAGCGCGGCCTGTGCGGACCGCGCCAGTGC
Source organism: Verrucomicrobiota bacterium (assembly GCA_016871575.1). Lineage (GTDB taxonomy): Bacteria > Verrucomicrobiota > Verrucomicrobiia > Palsa-1439 > Palsa-1439 > CAIKAP01. Next base: position 7,038 of record VHCW01000082.1, on the reverse strand, counting down.
GAGGACGACAACCACAAATGTTTCTATCAGGAAGCCCGACGCCAGATGGCCAACGCCCACCTGCTCGTCGTCAACCACGCGCTGTTCTTCACCGAGCTGGCCATCCGCCGCGACATGGACGAGGAGGACGTCGGCGCGATCCTGCCGGCGTTTGATTTTGTCGTGCTCGACGAGGCGCACACGCTCGAATCAGTCGCCGCTGAACACATCGGTCTGCAACTCACCCACGCCGGGCTGCGCTGGCTCCTTCACAAACTCTGGAACCCGCGCACCGAAAAAGGCCTGCTCGCCCTCCTGCGCGAAGGCGGCCTCGTCCGCGACGTTGCGTCGCTGCTCGAACGCGCCGACAAGTTCTTCACGGGCGTTGACGCCGCCGTCGCACAGGCCACTACAACGCGCATTCGGCGTCCCGACTTCGTGCCCGACACACTCTCCTTGCCACTCGCCGACCTGACCGGCAACGTCCGCAAGCTCCAGAAAATGACCGACGACAAAGACCTGCGCGAGGAACTCGCCGAGTGGTCCCGTAAATCCGACGAAGCGCGCGTCACGCTCGGCGTGTTCCTGAAGCAAAGCATGGAGAACCACGTCTATTGGGTCGAGCGCGGCGGCTCGGCCCGACAGACCAACACCGAGTTGCACGCCGCGCCCGTGGATGTGGCGCCGTACTTGAAGGAGATGTTGTTCGACGCGCACGACTCGGTCGTGCTCACCAGCGCCACGCTCGCCATCAGTGGCCGGCTCGATTATTTCCTGCAGCGCGTCGGCGGCGATGGCGTCGCCGCGCAACAACTCGGCTCGCCGTTCGACTTCCAGCGCCAGATGAAACTCTACGTCCCGCGCGAGATGCCCGATCCCAACGATCCCACCTACAAGGACGCCGTGACGCGATGGCTGAAGCATTTCATCACGTTGACCCACGGCAAGGCGCTGGTGTTGTTCACGAGCTACAAGCTGCTGCGCGACACCTTCGAGCAGATGCAGCCGTTCTTCAATGAACTCGGCGTCCTCGGTCTCGCCCAAGGCGCGGGTCTCTCGCGGCGGCGGCTGCTGGAGACCTTCAAGAAGGACACCGACAGCGTGCTGTTCGGCACCGAAAGTTTCTGGCAGGGCATTGACGTGCCCGGCGCGGCGCTCAGCAACGTCATCATCACGCGCCTGCCGTTCGCCGTGCCCGACCAGCCGCTGACCGAGGCGCGCATGGAAGCCATCGAAGCGCGCGGCGGCAGTTCGTTCAACGAGTACTCGCTGCCCGAGGCCGTGTTGAAACTGCGCCAAGGCATCGGACGGCTTATCCGCTCCCACACCGACCGCGGTATTGTCGCCATCCTCGACAACCGCGTCCTGACCAAACGCTACGGCCGCGTCTTCCTCGACTCCCTCCCCCGCTGTCCCGTCGAAGTTGTCTGATCAGATCGGAATTTTTCGTAAAGCTGTAATGCCTGTTCGTTGGTAATGTTGCGACCGATGATGAGGCGCGATTTTGCCTCGACGGACTCGCCGTTCTTCAAGTCGCGACCGAAAAGCGACATGTAGATCGAGCGATGACCTTCCTCATCCTGTGGGCACGCCATCGCAAAACAATCCTGCGGTCGGGTCAAGACGACCGCTGCCAGCTTGCGATCCTCATCGCGGCGAATGGCCACCGGCAAAGCCAGCTTCGGACGGATCGCCCACTCGACCGGATTCGAGCCTCGTTTCCAGCGTCCATCCTGAATCATATTCACCGCCTCGTCATCGCGCGGGAACATCTGCCACTTTCCGGCTTCTTTCACGGCACTGACAAATGACGGTTTCCCGCCCGCATAAACCACTGTGTCGGGAAAGCCGTCGAAATACGAACCGATGAAAACTTCCATCTTTCGCAGTTCCTTGCGCGCTGTTAGGCGCGTCGTCAGGTCGAACGTATTCGGCGTGGTCCAGCGATAGACCGCCATCATGTCGAACGGGTGCATTTCATCGGCAGTCCAACGCACCTCAACGGCGCCGTTGCTCTGCAACTTTGCTTCACTAACCCAATCCCACGCCGCCTTACCGTAGCGCGTCTGGTCGTCGAGCAACCGGTAGTGGGAAAACAGGCCGAGCGACTTTGTCAACGCCGTGCCGGTCGCGCAGTCGAACAGCGGAATCAATCCCTTCGATTGTCCCCCACCCCGCAGCGTCCCGCGCAGCACACCTGTGTCGAAGGCAAACTCCTTGCCGGCAGCGACAAAGGCCAGTTTGTTTTCCGCCGCCAGCACGCGCAACATTGCGCCTGATGCAGCAAGAGCGACCGCGCCGCCTAGAAATTGGCGGCGGGAACAGCGTCCCGCAGTTCTCATAAGTTTGTCTCCGTATTTACTTCTTCAGTGACTTCATCACTCCGCGCATCCAGTCAACACTGGCTTTGGTGTTCTCATCGGAGCCGTGGCACTCAATGGAAACCGAGCCGCTCCATTTGGTCTTGTGCAAGAACTCCATGCACTTCTTGATGTTCTCGGCATTGACGCCGCCGCCGACCGGAACAACGGAGCTGCCGATGCCGGTTTCCTCGCCGCGCACCGACGCGGCCAGTTGCGCGCTGACATCCTTGATATGCAGGTGCGTGACGTATGGACGAAGCGTCTTGAGATAGTCCTGCGGCATGTGTCCGGCGATGAAACTGTTGCCGGTGTCGAAGTTGCAGCGCAGGTACTCGGAGTCGAAATGCTTGAACAGCCTCAGCATGAAGTCCGGGTCGTTCGTGTACGGGCCGTGCGGCTCGACGTTGATGACGATGCCGTAGTCCTCGGCCCACGGCAGGCATTGCGCGTAGTTGTCGCAGGTGACGCGGAACACTTCCTTGCGCGACATGCCCGGCGTCTCGAACGCGCCGTCCACGGTGTCCACCATCGGACAGCCGATCTCGGCGGCAAACCGGATGCTCTGCTGGACGTATTGGACGCCGAACGCAGAACCATTCGGTCCCATCATCGGATACGAGCCGTCAATCTGCGTGACCTTCAGCCCTTTCTTGTCGAGGTAGCGCTTCAACGCGAGCGGGTTGGCTTGCAGCGAGATGCCCGGGTCGTAGCCGAGCGCCTGAATGAAGTTCTGGCCGTGAATGACGGCGAACTCCAAGTGTTTGATGCCCACAGCGGCAATTTTGTCGCACGAAGCCTCGAAACTCATGCTCAATGGCCGCCAGTTGTCAGTGTGTAGTCCTAATTCGATCATGGTATCTCCTTATTGGTTTTGGTTTCTCAACTTTTCAGTCCGCTCGTGTCAAACACAAGCTTCTTATTCTCCTTGATCAGTTCGTCCATCGTCAGATGGCAACGACGCGCGCACGCTTCGCGTCCGAGCACGGCGGTCAGCACGTCGTCGCCGGCCTGTTGCGCTCTTGCATTGTCGAAGCGGCCTTGGACGATGTTGTCGTAGAACGTCGCGATGTTGCGGATGGCGCCCTGGTCGTAGAGGCTCACGACCTCGCCGCCGCCGTAATGTTTCGGCCCGCCACGCAAGTAGGACTTGCCCCGGTAACTGACGAGCGCAGTGGCTTTCTCGCCGTACGCGTCCAACTTCAACGTCCACTCCAATTCGTTCCGAATCGTGTGCACGCGGTGAGTCCAGAGTAAACCGTCATCGAATTCATACGTCACGAGGTACACCTCGCGGAAGTCCGTGTGCTGGCTTGCCCGGCAGACCCGCGTCCGACCGATGGCATTCACCGGCCGTTTGCCCACGACCCACAAGACGGCGTTGATGGAGTGAACGCTGAGTTCGTTGATGACGTCGCCCGAAAGCGCTGTGGTCGGCGGCCAGCGTTGCAACCGCTCCTCAGCGGTCTTGAGCACCGGGTCACCCCACGGAACGGCAAAGCCGACGCTGTCAATGTGACAGAGCTTGCCCAAGCCGCCGTCGTGAATGCGTTTGACGACCTCGATGTTAATCGGGTCAGTCCACATCTGGTAGTCCACGAGATAACAGGTCTTCTGCTGCGTGGCGAGTTTCGCGGAGCCTTGAACCTTCAACGCGCCGGGCACGTCAATCGCGACCGGCTTCGCCGCATAGACGTGACAACCGGCCTCGACTGCCGCGCGACCGTGATCAGGATGAAAATGCGGAACGTTCACCACAGTCACCGCCTCGACGCCGCTGGTGAGCAGTTTCTTGTGCGCGCTCAGCCCTGAAAACCGATACTCCTTGTCCACGCCCAATTTGTCTCCTGCCTTCTGGACGCGTTCGGGGAAATAATCGGCAACAGCACGAATCTCGTAGCCACCGTGTTTTAAGAACAAGTCGCCGAGCCACGAACCGCGTCCGCCGCAACCGATGAGGCCGAGCTTGATCTTGCGCGTGAACTCCTTCGGTTTCTCCTGTGCGAATGCCGTCAATGGTGCCGCCGCCAGCGCACTGCCAATGAATTGTCGTCGAGTGAAGTTCATTGCAGTTCTCCTGCCGCCCACGCCGTGCCGCGTCGGAACAACTCGAGCACCGACGGACTAAACGCCTTCGGATCGTGGCCGAGCGGCGAGTGAAAAACGCGACCCTTGCCAACGTTCAGCACAAACGCCATCGGATAGTCTTTCTTGTCCACCTTCGACGTCGCCTTCGCTAAGACCTGAATCGGCACGGTGCCGTCGAGGCAGGTGTACAATTCATCGTCCGTCTCGAAGTCCGGCAAGCCCTTCGTGATCGGGTGCTCCTTGTCCACGATGTTCACGGTGAACGGGCCGCGCGGATCGTGTCCGCGCAATTTCGGGTTCCAGACGCGTCCCGCGAGGTTCACGAACTCCGGCCATTCCATCCACGCGCCGCACGTGAAGTGAACCAACACCAAGCCGCCGCCGCCCTCGACAAATCGCTTGAGGTTCGCGCGCGCCGCCTCACTTGGCCCCGTCGTCTTCCAGTTCATGTAGTTGAGCACCACGACACGGTAACGGCTCAGCGCCGCCGAATCGAGGAAGTGTGCGTCCTCAACAACGCGCACGTCAGCGCGCGGGTCTTCGCGGAGACCTTGGGCCAACACCGGAGTCGTCAGCGACCATTTGTGGCCGGGATAGTCGCACCCGGTGACCAGCAGCACTTGCAACGGTTTCGGCGGCGACGCAGCAGGGCCGGGATACGGATATTCCGCAGCAATGACGGCTGAAACAGCCAACGCAAAGAACACAACACTACTTGCTTTCATAGTTACCGATCTCCTTCCTTACATTCGACAAGCCAGATCTCCGACAGCACCGCGTTGCTCGCCGCTTCTCTGCGGAACTCAACCGTGACCTTCCCGTCCTTGGACGGAATCGCCACGTTCAGGGTCGCGGGACCTTGATTCTGTGGCAACGCGGTCTTCCCGACTACTTTCTTGCCGGCAACCCACACTGACTGTGCGCGTCCGTTGGCATCAGCATCCCACCACGTGAATCCGATCTGATAACGTTTCTGCGCGTCCAGCCCGTCCATCTCCACAAGCACCGCGGCGCCATCAAACACTATCGTGCTCGCCGGGTCGTCTCCCCACTGATACGGTTTGCCGCGCGCGACTCGCAACTGCACACCATCCGCCGACTTTGCCACATTCTGCGGCCCGCAATCCAGATACGCAACCAGTCGTTGCGCTGCCGGCAATGACTTCAACAACGCTTCACGCCGCGCCGCGCTCGACACCCGAGGTCGCGCCGCAGCTTTCTTCCCGCGCGACGACGTAGTCAATCGAGTCACCGCGCGCTCCGCCAACGTCCGGTGCACTTTGCTCGCGGACTCATTCGCCGCCAACTTCTTCAAGTCCTCCAGCGCCGACGCATCCGGCCAGTCGCACAACGCGCGCACTGCCGCATCGCTATTCGCCAACCGTTCGCGCACCGGCGCCAACGCTTCCGCGCCGCCGATGGGTGCGAGCATACGCATCACCGGGTCTTGTACGCCGTCGCGTTTCAATAGCGCCAGCAACGGCGCAAGCCTCGCATTCGGATCCTCCATTCGCCGTCCCACCGATATGATTGCACTCTCTAAGGCTGGATTACGCACAGTCGCCAGCATCTCAACCAATTGCGGATAGACATCCGCGCCGCCGGTTTTACCCAACGCCTTCATCGCCGCGGCCTGCACCGACTCATCCTTGTCCATCGCCATGTTCATCAACAACAATCCAAGTCCCAGCGTCTGCCGCGCACCCGCCGCGTTGATCATCACCACGCGCTCCGCTGGCGTCCCCGACACGAGTCCCGTGAGAATCGCGTTGTCCACGCCCGTCCCCGCCAACCTCGCCAGCGCGTTTTCCGCCGCCAATTTGATTGCCGCCTTCTCGTCCCCGGCCAACTTCGCCAGAACCGGCACGCTGCCGGCATCGCCGAGTGCGCCGAGCGCGCTGATCGCCGCCAGCCGAACCAACTCGTTTCCAGAGTTGATCAACTCCGAAACCGTTTTGCGAGCCGCCACAACCTTGTGTTCTGCCAACACCGCTAACGCCAACACTTGGCGCGCCCCGTCCATCTTCGGCAACTGCGTCGCCAACGCCGCCGGATTGAGTTTGCCGGCCAATTGAATCGCTGTCGCACTCACCACCGGGTCGGCGTCCCCCATCGCCTTCATCAACGCCGGCAGCGCGTCGCCCGGATGAAACCGCGCCAGCGACGACAGTCCCGCCACGCGTCGCGCCGGTTTGGCGTCTGACGCTTCGGCCAGGCACGTCGCCTTCGACGGCGGAGGCGGCAACTCAAATGTGGCGTTGCCGGCAATCTGCGCGAGGCGTTGCCCGAGGATGGTGCGGCCCAGCGGCGTCGAGTCGGGCGCCGCAATCGCATTCTGCAGCAGCGTAGCGAGCGCGGCGCGTTGCTCGGCGTCTGCTTTCGGGGTGAACTGCTCCAGCGTGAACGGCGCCGTGCGCGGCTGCGAGTAGTCGTACTTGCGGACCTGCTCGACTGCTTGACGCACATCATCCGGCAGCGGCGCGGCAAACACGGGCAACGCAACGAGGAGAAGAAGAAGTCGTTTCATCGTCGTGCCTCCTCAAATCCTCCACGGACTTCGCATCGGCCGCGTCAACATCCGGTTCGCCGTGTCGTCGTGGATGAACGCTTC
>VHCW01000081.1 GCA_016871575.1 Verrucomicrobiota bacterium | reverse complement strand
TCATCGAGCACCAGCACCCAGTCATTGTTCTCGCCGGAGGTGGGCGGCGTGAACTCGCGCTCGCCGGCGATGGCGAACTCGCCGATGACGGTTGTCTTCCCGGTGCGCGGGTCGAACCACGACGCCTTGACCTTCTTGTTCATCCGAACTTTGAACGGCTTGCCGAATGGAGAATAGACCATCGCGTAGCTGCCGTTGGCGTCGCGCGTCGCCCGGATATTGTCGTCGCCGACGACGAGCGATTGGTCGGGGATGCGGGTCAAGAATGGGCGCGATTCCATCAACGCGCGTGCGTGACGCATCTGGTTGGCGCCGGGCAAGTGGATCGCCTCCTGCCACGCGGTGCGCTGGTCAACGAACCGGCGGTTCTTCTTCGGGTCGTGGAAACTCCAGATGTCGTGGCAACCGTAGGTGTGTCCGTGCGCGCCGGCGAAGAACGCCCAGTAGCCAAGTTTGCGCGCGTCCCACTGGTCGAACCAGCCTTGTTCCTTCTTTCTGCGGACGGGATGATTTTCGTAACACGGCTCGGCGTCCATGCACGGCTTGGTCGGCGCGCGGTTGTAGTCACGGGTGAGCTTGTCGTAGCTGGCGATGTTCTTCTCACTGTGGCCGCTCTGGATCATGTTGAAGTCGAGCCACGGTTCCTCATGCACCATGTCGGCGGAATGTTTGCCGCCGCTCGGATGAAACGTGATCAAGTGTTTGCCGCCGTCGCCCGCCCGCACCCCGGCAGCCATCGCGCGAATGATCTCGCGTTGCTCGTCGGTCTCAATGGCCCGGTCGCCGCCGAGAATCCAGATGATGTTGGCGTCGCGGTAACGCCGCGCGAGCCACTCGCCGTAAGCGCGGGCGTTTTGCGGCGTGAAAATCACCGGGCCTTTGCCCCAGCGTTTGTTCCATTTGTCGCCCCACGTCGGTAACATGCCGATCCAGAGGCCGAGTTCGTTCGCGCGCTTCGTGATCCAGTCCACGTGCTTGAAGTAGTCCTCGACCGGCTGCGTCGGGTCGTCGTTGCGCAGCGGCAGATGGCCGTAAGCGTTTGGCAGACGCAAGCCGTCAAACTCGGCGAGCACGACCGCCTGAATCACGGTGAATCGTTGCCCGGCCCGCGTGCGCAGGTAAAGATCAGCTTCCTCGCGCGTCAGGCAGTGGAACAATTCCCAAGCCGTGTCGCCGAGATAAAAGAACGGCTGGCCGTTGTCGTGGACGAGAAAACGTTTGTTGTCGCTGACGCGCAGCCCGAACGCCGGCGCGGCGATCAGCATGGCGGAGAAGGCCAGCACAGCACGCAAACAAGCGAGTGGCGATTTCATCGAGGGTTCGGGCGCGCACCTTACAATCGCCCATTCCACCGGTCAAGCGGAACGCTCCCATCATTCCGCGGGTGTTGCCTTGAGCAACCCTCAGAATTGAAGCTGGAAGAGGCCGCTGACGGGGCGGTGTTTCAGTTCACCGGGACCAAGATAGTTGTCTTGGTCGGCGTCGAGCTGTTTGAACAGGCTCATGGTAACGCCGGTTTTCTCCAAGCCGGTTTTCCATTCATCGGCGTTGACCTTGCCGTCGCGGGCGGTGTCGAGCGAATCGAAATGTCTGCGCGCGTTCGGCGAGGTGTCGAATTGCTGCCACTCTTCCCATGTGATGTGGCCGTCGCGGTTCTTGTCGGCCTTGGCAAATCCCTCGGCGCGCATCGTGCGGACGAACTCCGCATAAGAGACCTTGGCTTGGTTGTCGCGGTCAGGCGCGTTGGTCGCGCAACCGGCCAGCATGATGACGGCGAGAAGGCAGAGGAGCTTATTCATGATGACGACAGTTTATCACGTGAAGCGAGCAAGTGTCCAGTCAAGGAATCGCGGGCACCAACGTTTCAGGAACGCGCCGAATTTGCCGGGGATGGTGAGGACGACTTCGCGTTTGCGACGGGCGCAGGCGCAGAGAATGGCGCGCGCGACGGTGCGCGGGTGAACGCCTTTCATCGGGCCGATGCGGACGGGTCCGCCGTAGCGGACCTGGTTTTCGAAAAACGGTGTGTCGGTGTAGCCGGGCATGATGAGGATGACGTCAATCCCGGTGCCGCGCAGTTCGATGCGGAGCGAGTCGCTGAGGGCGCGGACGGCGAACTTGCTGGCGCAGTAGAGGGAGTTGCGCGGCGTGGCCAGCAGGCTGAGAATGGAGCCGACATTGACGATCTGTCCACTCCCTTGCTTTTTCATTTGTGGCAGGACGGCTTGCGTGCAGCGAAGGACACCGAAGAAGTTGACCTCCATGAGCCGCTGGGCGTCGGCGAACGCGGTGTTCTCGACGGTGGCGCGGATGCCGAAGCCGGCGTTGTTGACGAGGATGTCCACGCGGCCCAACTTCGCGATGGTCGTTTCGACCAACCGGTTCACGTCATCGTCGCAGGTCACGTCGGTTGGGACGGCGAGAATCGTGTCGCCGGCGATCTCCTGTAATTGGGCGGCGTTGCGAGCCACAGCGACGACGCGCGCCCCGGCGGCGGCGAAGGCGAGGGCGGTTTCGCGTCCGATGCCGGTGGAGGCGCCGGTGACGATGACGATTTTGTTGGTGAATTTTTTCACTTTTCTTATGAGGAAAGATAGCATATATGTGTTGGGGGTGCGTGACAATGCTGTAGCATGAATGCAAACAACAACAGGCCGCCATCGGTGCTCGCGATAGACGACGACGCGAACATCCTTGACATCATCAAGACATACCTGGAAGGCGAAGGGTTTGTTGTGGAGGCGCAAACCGATCCGCGCCGAGGGGTGGAATGGTACGGGCAACGATGGCGCGAGGTGGACTTGGTGTTGTTGGATTACATCATGCCGGAGATGAACGGCGAGGCAGTGTTTGAACGGGTGCGTCAAGTCAATCCCAATGCGCGGGTGCTGTTGTTGACGGCGTGTGACGACGTGGTGGCGAAGAAGCTGTTTGAACAGGGGCTTCGCGGATACATTCAAAAGCCGTTTTACTTGAACCAACTGGCGCGGAAAATTCAGGACGTGGTCAAATCGGCCTGAGCCAATCGAAAGGGGGCGCATCGTGAGCAAACCGGGACAAGTCAGCAACGATTCGTTGGTGGAGATTCACAAGGCGCGTAATCCGTGGCAGGGCCATTTGCTGATCGGCTACCTGCAGGACAACGGGGTGGAAGCAGCGTTTCAAGGCCTTCCCTCAGTGCCATTGACAGCCGGTGAATTGCTCGAAACAAGCAACCACGTGGCCGGCATCTACGTCCTGCAACAAGACGCCGCGCGCGGCCGTGAATTGGTGGAGGAGTTCCTTGCTGTCGAGGAGGTCGAAACCACGTCTCCGGAGAGTCAACCGCTCGACAAGGAGCGCATCGCCGAGTTGCGCGGCGCGTTGCGGGAGGAACGGAAGACGTTCGCCTTTCTCGGCTGGGTTGCCGTGGTGTTTCTGGTGGCACTGGCAGTGTTGTGGGCGGTTTGGCCGGTTTGGCTGAAGACGGCGCCGCTGGCGCCATTGTACCGTTGGACGGGGGTGGCGCTGCTGGCGCTGGCGGCGGCCTTCGCGCTGAACCAGACCCGACGATGACATGACCGTTTCCAAATTCGTTAATTGCGCAGATTTGCGTGTTGACAGTCTGTGAACTGCCGACTACGCTGTGGGCAAATTAAGACAAACAAACCGCGGAGATAATATGAAGAAGCCTTCCACCACCAAACGACGTGCCTTTACTCTTATTGAGCTGCTCGTTGTCATCACGATCATTGGCGTCCTTGCCGGCCTGCTGTTTCCTGTTGCGGGCAAGATTCGTGAGAATGCCCGCCGTATCCAGTGCCTGAACAACCTCAGACAGATCGGCACCGGCCTTGGCATGTATTACGACGACAACCAGCAACGCATGCCCGTCGGCCAAGCAGCCGACCCCAGCGGCTCATTCAAGGTGCTCAGCAATTATCTCAGCAATACAGCGCGATTGCTCTGGTGCCCCAGCGACACCACGAGAAAAGCTCCAGTCAATTTTGACCGCTTGGTCTTGGGATCACCATCCGAAAACAATATCAGCTACTCGCTATGGACCAATGCCCAATGGCAAGCCCCGTTGATGCAGCCGTTGATGTGGGATCGCGGCGTTCAACTCGGGGGAGTTGGACAAACTGCCCCGTGGAAGGGCGACGACAGCCCTCACAGGGGCGAAGGCGGCAACATTCTTTGGACTGACAGCCATGTGGCGTGGTCTTCCCGACTTCCCACCAACAACATCCCCTTTGGTCTCGTTAATCCGTAACCACGAATCCATTCAACAACACAAGCCCCAACGCGCGCGTTGGGGCTTGTTGTTTTGGGCACAATGACTACGGGAGTTCCTTGATTCGAAGATTGCGAAAAGAAACGTTGTCCTTGTGGTCCTGCAACAGGATATGGCCGTTCTTTCGGGCGCAAAAACCAGCGTCCTTCTTGAACTTGCTGGCCTCCAAATGCGCCTTGAACCCGGAAGACGAGCGGTCGAACTCGAGCACTTTCTGGCCATTGAGCCAATGTTCGACACGGGTGCCGTTGACCACGATCCGCCCTTCGTTCCATTCGCCGATCGGTTTGACTTTCTTGTCGGTGCGCGCCGGTACAATGTCGTAGAGCGAGCCGATCGTGCGGTTGCCGTTCGTGCCCAGCTTGGCGTCGGGATGCTTGTCATCGTCGAGGACTTGAAATTCATAACCGACGGATTTTGTCGTTTCCGGGTCAATGAAATACTTCACGCCGCTGTTCGCCCCGGGGGTAAGCCTGAACTCAAAGATCAGGTCGAAATTGGCATATTTCTTTGCCGTGATGATGTCGCCGCCCTTGCCGCCGGCAAGGACACTGAGGACGCCATTCTTGACCTCCCATCCAACGCCGGGGAAATCAGGCCCTTTGATGCTGCGCCAGCCGGCGCTGGTCTTGCCGTCAAACAACGGCTGATAACCATCCGCGCCACAGGATGCCGCCGCCGCACAGAGAACGACCGTCCCGGCGGCCGCTTTGCGTTTGATCTCCTTGAGGCGGATGTTGCGCCAGCGGACTTGCAGGCCGGCCGTCTTGGAGCCGTGAACCTGAAGGGCAATGAAACCGCTTGGCGTCATCGAGTCTTTGAGGTCCGCAGCGGGCACGCCGTTGAGGAAAGTCTTGATCGAGTCGCCGATGGCCTCGATGCGGAAGTGGTTCCACGCATCGGGCTTGAAGGCCTTGCGGGCGGGCTCATTGTTCTTGAGGTCAAACAGCCAGCCGCGCCGGCCCTCGTCGTAAATGCCGCCGCTGAAGGCGCGCGCCGACGGGTCAATCTCCACCTGATACCCGTGGACGCGTCCCGCCGGGATCTTCTTCGGCTTGCCGGCGACCTCGACGCTTTTTTCGGCGTCGAAACATTCACTGCGAACCTGGACGCCGGAGTTCAGTTTGGAATCCACCTTGAAATCCACTTCCAAGATGAAGTCGGCATAATTTTTCTTCGTGCACAAAAAGCTGTTCGGCGTCTTCAATACCGTGGTGCCGACGATACAGCCGTCTTCGACCGCGTATTGCGCCTCGCCGCCGCGTTGCACCCAGCCGTCGAGGTTCCTGCCGTTGAACAGGCTCACCCAGCCGGGTTCCGCCGCGAAACCGCAACTGATCGTCAATACAGCGCAGAGCCATCGTGTTGTTTTCATCATATTCCTTTTGTTTCCTTTTTTGACGGCCTCAGGTAAAACACATTCACCATGAACAAACCACTTCTTTTTTTGACTGCCATCGCATTGCTCGCGCCGCTTGTCCGCGCTGAGCGCGTCAAACTTCTGCCGGCCGGCGCCCCCGGCATCGTGGCCGGTGAAGACAAGGAAAACGACCCGACCGAGCCGACCATTGATGTTTATCTTGCGCCGAAACAAACCGCCTGCGGCGCTGCGGTCGTCGTCCTGCCGGGCGGCGGCTACGGCAGCCTGGCCATGGAACACGAAGGCAAACAGATCGCCGAATTCTTCAACAGCCACGGCGTGGCCGCGTTCGTCACGCGCTACCGTCACGCGAAACGCTACCAGCACCCGATTCCGATGCAGGACGCCCAGCGCGCGATCCGCTTCGTCCGCGCCAACGCCCAACGGTTTGGCATTGCGCCGGACCGCATCGGCGTGATGGGCTTCAGCGCCGGCGGCCATCTCGCGGCCACGGTCTCGACGCAGTTTGCGACTGAGAACGGCGTTTCGAGCCGGCCGGATTTTTCGATCCTTTGCTACCCGGTGATTTCATTTCTTGAATTCACCCATCAAGGATCGCGCAGAAACCTGCTCGGCGACAATCCGCCGCCGGAGTTGGTCAGGAAGATGTCCGCCGAACTTCAAGTCGGCGACCAGACGCCGCCCACGTTTCTGTTCCACACCGACGAAGACAAAGGCGTGCTCTCCGAAAACAGCATCCTCTACTATCGCGCCCTGCGCCAACACAAGATTCCCGCCGAACTGCACGTTTACCGCGCCGGCCGGCACGGCGTCGGCCTGGCCAAAGACCATCCCCAGTTGTCCACGTGGGGCGCGCTGTTGATCAACTGGATGGATGGCCTCGGCCTGCGCCGCAAATGACCGGATCGCGCGCTCACCATTCGCGGCGGTTGTGGCGGAGCGCAAAGGAGGAGAGGCTGCGCAATTCAAACGGCGGCGGCGCGTTCGACGGCAGCGACGCGAGCGCCGCCTGCAATTTGTTTCGTGCCGTCACAACTGCGCGATCCTTGCTTTCAGCCAAGTTATCACGCTCGTCCCGGTCGCGCTCCATGTCGAAGAACCGTCCATCGGAATAGAGCTTGTATCGGTCGTCCCGGACAACGCGCTCGTCGCCGTACTGGTTGAAAATCCACCGGCGCGGCGCGGTCGCTCCCCGTTTCCCGCGCAAGACACCGGCGAACGACCGCCCGTCAATTTTCAGTTTCGACGGCAACCGCACGCCGGCCAGTTCGCAAAACGTCGGCAATAGATCAGAAAAATCCGCCAGCGCCAGCGTGCGCCCGACCGGGACAATCGTCGGGCTGTTCGCGAACAACACCACGTTGCCGCCGGCCTCGGTGAGTTGATAAAGTCCGCCCTGCACCTCGCGACCGTTGCACCGGGCAGAGAGCGCCTTTTCCGTGCCGTTGTCGGTGGCGACAAACACCACCGTGCGCTCGCGCAAACCGAGCCGCTCCAGTTCGGCAACCAACTCGCCGACTTGACGGTCCGCGTACTGCAACATGCCGGCGTAAAGCTCCTTGTGCGAACGCGACGCGTCGCGGTTCAGCGGCGTCGGCACCGCTGGCAGGTTGACGGATTGGCCGTGGGTCAAGACCATCGGGTAGTAGAGCAGAAATGGCTGGTCGCGATGCCGGCGCAGGAAATCGAGCGCAAACTCCTGGAACAAGTCCGGGCCGAACTTGCCCGGATGCGTTTCCCGTTTGCCGTTGCGTATCACCACGGGGTCCCAGTAACGGCTTTCGATGTTGCTGTTGAAACGCCGGAGAAACGGCGCATCGGCTTTGCGAATCGCCTGCGCAAACTGTTCCATGTCCGACGCGCCCACCTTGTCGCGATCAATGCTGCCCGGCCAGACCAGCGACTCATCGAACCCGTGTTGCCGGAGGATGTCCGGTTCGTTGTAGAGGTTGTTGATTTGCCATTTGCCGGCGATGGCCGTGCGGTACCCGGCGTCGCGCAACAACCGCGCGAAAGTGATTTCGCGGCGCGGATCCAGACCGCCACCGCCATAGAGCGCGGCATCGTGGTGCAGCACCATGCCGGACCGGAACAGATACCGCCCCGTCAACGCCACGATCCGGCTCGGCCCGCAAACCGTCGGCGTGTAGCAGTTGGCGACGCGCAATCCCTCGCGCGCGAGTTTGTCCATTTGCGGTGTGCAGTTCTCCTCGCTGCCGTAACTGCCGAACCATTCCTGGCCGCAGTTGTCGAGCAGGACAAAGATGATATTGATCGGCTGTGCAGCGCCACAGAGCGGCATCCACGCCGCGCTTGCAGCAATGGCGAGGAAAACGTACAGACGTTTCATGGTCATGGGACAGGTTCCTTCCGTTTTCAAGCGCCTCATATTCGTACAAATACTCAACTCCGACAACGAAGATATGACAGCCGCAAGCGATTGTTGAAACTCGCGCGGCGGGACAGTAGGATGAACTCCGTTATGCGCTATCGAAAATTGGGCCAAACCGGCCTCAATGTCTCTGTTGTCTGCCAAGGAACATGGTCCGTCGCCACCAAGGACATTTTCTGGGATGGCCAAGACAAAGCCGATTCATTCAAGGCGATCTGGGCCGGTTTGGATGCCGGGGTGAACTTCTTCGACACCGCGCCCGCCTACGGCAACGGCGAGGCGGAGGAGATTCTCGGCGAGGCGTTGGGGAAACATCGGCAGGAAGTCGTCGTGGCGACGAAGGTGCCGCCGACGGATCTTGTTCCGGAAAAGCTCCGGCTGAGTTGTGAGCGAAGTTTGCGCGCGTTGCGCACCGACTACATTGATCTCTACCAGATTCACTGGCCGAGCAAGGAACTGCCGCTGGAGCCGGCGTGGCGGACACTGGAAACGTTGCAACGCGAAGGCAAGATTCGTTACTTTGGCGTCTCTAATTTCGGCGTGAGTTTTCTTCGCGAGGCGATTCCGTTGGGACGAATCGAGAGTAATCAGTTGCCGTACAGCCTGCTCTGGCGCGCAGTGGAGTTTGAGATTCAACCGCTATGTGTCGCGCACCAGATCGGCATCCTTTGCTACAGCCCGCTCGCACAGGGTTTACTCACGGGCAAGTTTCAGACCGCCGACGAGGTGCCGGAGAAACGAGCGCGCACCCGTCTGTTTTCCTCGATACGCAAGATGACACGACACGGCGAGCTGGGTTGCGAGGCGGAAACGTTTGCCGTGTTCGCGGAAATCCAGGCGCTGGCCAGACAGCAGAAGATGGCGATGGGACACTTGGCGTTGGCGTGGCTGCTGCATCAAGCGGGCGTCACGTCGGTTGTCGTGGGCGCGCGCAATGCTGCGCAAGCCACTGATAATGCCACCGTGGCGGATTTCGAACTCGACGACGAACTGGTGGCGCGTTTGTCGCAGATCACCGAGCCGGTGAAACAGATCATCGGCCACAACGCCGACCCGTGGGAACACGTTTCACGCATGGAGAAACAATGAAGATCCAGATTCTGGTTTTGTGCATCGCCACTCTCGCTGGCGCCGAGGAGTGGTTCGCACCGTTCCAGCGCGTCGCCGACTACAAACCGAAAGGACCGACGCATTGTTTCCGGCAGTTCAACCACGACTGGAGTTGGATTGCGCTGCGTCCCGATCAAATTCCGGAGTTCCTGAGCGAAGCCGACCCGGTGGCGCTGGCGGAGTTGTTTCAGCGGACGCACGTGGACGGCACCGTCGTCATGGCTGTGCCGCATCACGGGTATTGCACCTACGAAACGCGGGTGGGCACGAAGTTTCCCGGCATGAAAGGCGACTGGTTTGGCCGGACCATCGAGGAGCTTCACAAACGCAAGATCGCCGCGTTCGGCTACGTCACGCTCAACTGGAACTGGAAGTTCATCCGCGAGAATCTGGGCCGCGATTTCATTCACGGCCAACCCGACGCCGATGGCGTTTGCCGGTCAAGATGCACCATTTGCCTGAACGCGCCGGGTTATCTCGAACTGGTCGAAGCCTACACACGCGAGGTGCTGGAGAATTATCCCGTGGACGGGATGCGTTGGGACATCCTCAAGACAGCCGAATGCTGCCTATGCAGCGGGTGCAAAAAGTTTTACCGCGAGACCTATGGCGAAGAACTGACTCCAGATTCCCGGCGATTCCAAGATTTCTACCTGGCAACGACCGGTCGCGCAGTCACACGTCTGCGCGTGCTTTGCAAGCGGATCAAACCGTCGGTGGAGATTTGGCAGAACTCCATTCAGAGTTATCATCCCAATCACCTCGACCTCTCGCGCGAGATGGACATCGCGTACAACGAATACGGCGATCCGTTCCGTTTGCAATTCATTCGCGGCGTGGCCAACAAGCCCGCAGCCATCAACGGCCTGATGAACAAGACGCCCACGGAACCGCCGGTGCCGCTCGACCGGCGCGAGTGGCGAACCTGCCTCGCGCTCGGCGGACGCTGTTACTCCTACTACGGCCACAAGCATGCCAGTCACAGAACGCTGCTGCCGAACGACACGATGCTGACGTGGCACCGCGAGCAACTGGCGCCATTCTACAAGATGGTCAGCGAGATTGAGCCGTGGCTGCAAGACGCCCAGACGGTGTCGCACATCGGCGTCGTGTTCTCGGAGCGGACGCGGTTTCAGTTTCCGAAATACGACCGGACACCCTACATCAACATGATGGAACCGATTGCCAACGCGTGTCTCCAGCGCAGCGCGCCCGTCGAGTTCGTGAACGCTCTTGACTTGGACAAACCGCTCTCGCGTTTTAAGCTCCTGATCGCGCCGCTTACGTCCGGTCTCAACGAGATCGAACTCGAACACCTGCGACGCTGCGTCCGTGACGGGGGCAACCTGCTCGTTGGTGGCGATGCGATTCCGTTCCCGTCGTCCGGCAAAGGCAAAGTGGTTCATCTCCGCAATCTCAACTCGCCGGAAATAATTGACCGCCTTGCCGGTCACGCGCCGGTCGTTGTTCAACCGACGGAGAACCGCGTCATCCTCACACGCCAGGAGAAACAGCGCCGATGGGTGTTGCATTTGCTGGATGACGGCCCCTGCACCGTCGAGATTCGCCGCGAGTTCGCTGCCCCGACCAAAATCGCGCATCAATACCCAGCATCCGGTTGGACGTGCGCCGCGGAGAAAACGCCCACCGGTCTGCGAATCAAAGCAAGCGGCCCGGCCGCTGACCGTCTCGCGGTTCTCGAATAGCGCGAAGGGAGAAAGTACTCCTCACGCTCCGCGTGAGGAACCGTCAACCCCATCAGCCCCCTCACGCGGAGCGTGAGGAGTACGTTGAGATTATCGCGCCAAGTTGCACGATGCGGCCGTATTTCTGAGCGTGCTACTCCGGCAGCGTGTCGCCGGGGTGGCGTTGCGACGAGAGCCACCAGCCGCGTCGGAACAGGTAGTCTTCGTTCTCGTAGAGCATCGGCGTGACGCCAACCGCCGTGAGATGAAAATCGCCGCGCAGGCGTAGCGTGATTGTTTCGTTCACAGCGCGAGCTACGAGCGTCCATGTGTCGCGCTCGCCGGGGGCGACTCGCGGCATTTGGCGTTTCTTGGTTTCGTCGGCCCACACTTCGCACGGCCCGATGGGGCGATCCGTCGCGCCAACGAGCATGTTGACCATATACCAGCCGTCGCGCGGGACGCGGAATTGGAGAGTGTCACGCTCGATGTGTATCTTGTCCTTGTCCAGTCGAAAAATGTTCCGGTAGCCGTCGGTCCAGCGGTTGGCCACGCGCGGATGCACGTCGCTGACAGGACGCTTGTCGGCGCGGCGAATGACGACCTTGAATTCCTGCAACGTGCCCGCCATCGTCCGGCTGAATGCGCTGGAGAACTCGTAGCCGGCGGCGGTCCGTCGCATGTTCCACTCGGCTGCGTGCGGGGTGATGGTCTTCTCGCCGGTCCACCAGCCGCGCGGGTTGAAATCGAAATCAAGATCGCCGGCGGGATGATGGACGCGCAGATACGTAATCAGGTTGGCGTTCTTGATGTCGCGCGGTCCCAGCGTCCCGGTCGCCACGCCTTTGCGGGCGGCTTTGCCCGTCTTGCCCTCCGGTTCGGCAATCCACTCCGCTGGGCAACCATCGAGAAACGCGTGCGGCACGGTGAACGTGTAGCGCACCAACCCGGAGACGTCCGCCTCGACCAGCCGCACCAGCGTCAACTCGAACGTGTCCTCCCCCGTTGCCACTTCGATGCGTGTCTTGGATTTGTCATCCGCGCGCCAGACATGATGAATCAAAGCGTCCACGCGCGTCACGACCGGTTTCGGCGCGAATTCCGGCTCTGCGTTCTCCGCCACGATCAACGGCGCGCCTCGCCAAGCGAGCGACAGAGGCGCCGCCGATTTCAACTCGAAATCGCCGGCGATAACCGAAGTGGCAGCCAGCAGCAGGAGAATTGCGATACGCTTACTCATACGCATACACGACTCCATAGGTTCTGAAACTGCCGGCGGGAACCTTGATCGTCGAGCCGGCGCCGACTTCGAGCGGGATCGTGTCCGGCCGTTCGGGCGTGGCCAGTACCGCCGAAGAAACTTGGCCGGGCAGATGCAACGTCATGGCCGGCAGGGCGGGCATCGGCAATTCGCCGCGTTTTGGGTTGTCAATTCCATCGCCGGGCTTGAGCGCGCGGCCCGACGCATTCAACAAATGCACGATTCGTCGCGTGCCGTCGCGATAGATCGGCGCGAGCAGGCCGCGCGGCGCGCCCTCGATGCGAAAGCGCGGCACGCCGGCAAGGATTTTCTCCACGGTCGCGCCGATCTGTTCGATGGCGCGCGGGTCCTTCGGCGGCTTGAACGCGCTCCGGTAAATTGACGTGGGCATCTGCTGGTTCTCGAACGCCAGCGGGCCAAGCTTGTCGGCGCGATGAAGTATTTGTCCTTTGCCGACTCGGCGCACGGGCCAGCCATCAGCGCAGGCAGTCAGCAGCAACCGGCCACCGTTCTCGACGTAACTCATCAGCAAGGCGCGTTGCTCGGACGAGATAACGGTGACGTTCGGCAGGATGATCAGCTTGAGCGAAGACAGGTCCATGCCGGGTTTCCACCGGCTTTCCAGCAGGACGCGCGTGTCGTTGTGCGTCAGGCAAAGCGCCTGAAGCCAGCCCTCGAACTCATGGTAGAAATGGTCCGGGTCCGGGTTGCTGTCACGCGTCGAACGGGACAGGAACAGCCCGATGTCCGCTGCCGAGCGCGCGACGCGCTGGTCCATCTGGTGCGGCCATTTCAGCAGTTTCTCTTGCGCCGGCCTGTCCTCGACCGGCGCGAGGCCGCCCCAGAGCGAGCACCGGCAGGCTTGGCCGAACGCCCACGTGAAATAGGCGGTCTGCTGTGTGTACTCCAGTTTCGCCCAGATCGGTTTGCCGTGCGCCTCGCCGAGCGCCTGGCGGGATTTCAACGTCGCGTAAACGAACGGATGCGATGCGAACGGCGCGGAGTTCACTTCGGTCCCAAACGTGTCATCGTCGAATCCGCGTTCCTCGATCATCGCACCGCGGTTGAACCCGCCGGGGTTTGATTGCAGCATCGTGGTGTAATCGAACATCGCCACGTCGGGCCGGATTTTGCGCAGTTCACGGCCGATCCTCGCGCGGAAATCGCCGAGGCTGCGCGCCCGCCAATGCATCCAGTCCCGGTAATCAGCGCGGGTGTGTTCGCCGGCCCAGAACGCCGGGTCGTGCGTCGGCGGCCACGAACGCTTGGTGTCGCGCACGTGTTTGGCACGGCAATGACGGCACCCGCAGTATTCGCGGCTGAGATACTGGATTTCATCCAACTGATAGGCGTCGGTGTTCGTCTCGCGCTGGTAGCGGCGCAGGTAATCAAGATAGGCTTCCTGAAATTCCGGGTTGTTCAGGCAGAAGATCCGGTGCCGCGTCAGCATGTCCTCGGCGTTGAGCTGGAGCCAATCGGGATGCTCAAAGACAAGCGGGTAGGCGTCGTAAAAATGAATCGTCCAGTCGTGATGCTCAATGACTTTCAGGCCGTGCTTGTGACAGGCATCGGCGATGACGCGGGCGATGCGACGAATGTCCGCGTCGCGCGAGGCGAAGTTCAGGCGGAAATGGTAGCCGCTGGTGATGGCCGCTTTGAACCCGGCAGCGGCAATCTCGGCGGCGCGTTTGTCCGCCGCTTCCGGCGTGAACGTGTGATAGCGGTTGCCGGCGTTGGAAGTCATCCAGTTGGCGAACGCGCCGTTGTAAAGCCAGTCCGCCGGACCGGCGCGAACACCTGTCGAAGCCAGCAGCGCCAGCAACACGAACGTTCGCAGCGATGGATGCGGCGTCATACCTTGAAGAAGATCCTCCGGCGGTAAAGGCCGCGCAGGATGACCCAGCAGAACAAGACGAACAAGACAGCAAACACCAGCGAACCGTTGTACGGACCGAGCCAGTCGGCCAGTCCGTTGGACAAAAACGTCTTGAGGCTCACCAGTTTGCCGGCGCCGCCGTCGAAGCGGATTTTGTCCAGCGTCTGACGGAGCACGACGCTTCCCACCCAGACGGCAATCGAGTTGACGCCAAACACGACGAACCACGGCGTCCACCACGTGATCTTCCGGACATCCGCCGCGTAGTAGCACGACGCCAGCGCCACCATGGCCATGCCGCCCATGAACAGCACCAGCGAACTCGTCCAGAGATTCTGGTTGATGGGAAAGAACGGCTCCCAGCACGCGCCGAGCAACATGGCCAGCGTGCCCAAGAAGTACAGTTTCACCAGCCTGTCCGATGCTGCTTCCGGCTGCCGCAACAGCCGCCCCGTCCAAATGCCCATCAATAAGGTCACGAACGCCGGCAGTGTCGTCAGCAATCCTTTGCCCTCAAAAAAGAAGCCTTTGGAGCGGGAACCGCAATGCGCGCCCATCACATGATGATCAATGAACTGCGCCCAGTTGCCGACTTTGTCCAGCACACCGGCGCCGTGCTCCGGCACCGGCACGAATTTCATCAGCACGAAGTACAAGATCAGAATGGACACCCCGGCGATGAAATGCGTCCGCGGCCGGCACCAGAGATACAGCAACGTCCCGAAGAAATAGCAGATGCCGATTCGTTGCAGGACGTTGAAGAAACGGAGGTGGGCAAAGTCGAGCGCGGTGCTCCAGTTGGCGAAATCAATCTGCGCGTACCAGTTCATCGCGAGGCCGATGGCGAACAGGATGATGCCGCGCCGCAGCGCGTCGAGCACGATCCGTTGGTGGCTGTCGCCCTTGGCCAACCGGCTCTCAATCGAATACGGAATCGCCACGCCGACGATGAAAAGGAAGAACGGGAAAACCAAGTCCGCCAACGCCCAGCCGTGCCACGAGACGTGTTTCAACACTGTGTAGGTATGTTTCGGATCGCCGGGGGTGTTCACCAGGACCATGCACGTCAAGGTGAGTCCGCGCAGGACATCCAACGCCAGCATTCGCTCTTTTTTCGGGTTTTCCGTGCTCATTTCGATTTCTGTCGCCGACCGAATGCCGACAGGCTGCGCAATTCAAACGGCGGCGGCGCATTGGGCGGCAACGCATCCAGAACATCCTGCAATCGTTTTCGCGCGGCGTCGGCGCCTTCCGTCAGCTTCTTTTGCTCGTCGGGGTCGCGGGAGAGATCGAAGAAGCGCCCGTCCGAGTAGAGTTTGTAGCGGACGTCGCGGACAACCCGCTCGTCGCCGTACATGTTGAAAATCCACTGGCGCGGCTCGCGGGCGTCGCGTTTGCCGCGCAGGAAACCGGCGAACGAAAAACCGTCAACCGCCAAGTCCGCCGGCACCGGGACGCCGGCCAGCCCGCAAAATGTCGGCAACAAATCGGAGAAGTCCGCCAGTTTCATCGTTCGCCCGCCCGGCACAATGCCCGGCGCGTGGATGATCAACGGCACGTTGCCGCCCGGCTCGTTGAGTTGGTAGCCGCCGCCCCGCACGACGCGCCCGTTGCGCCGGCCGGAGAACGATCCTTCGGAGCCGTTGTCGGTGGCGATAAACAGCACGGTATTCTTGCGCAACCCCAGCCGGTCGAGTTCGGCGGCGAACTCGCCCACGAGCCGGTCGGCGTAACGAACCATGTCGGCGTAGAGGGCTTGTTTGCTCCGGTTCTCATCGCGGTTGAGCGGGGTCGGCACCGGGCCGCGGCCCGCGCCCTGGTTGTGCGTGAAAACCATCGGGTAATAGAGCAGGAACGGCCGGTCCTTGTGCCGGCGCAGGAAATCAAAAGCGAACTCCTGCATCAGGTCGGGGCCAAATTTTCCGGGATGCACCTCGCGCCGGCCGTTGCGAAGCAGGACCGGGTCCCAGTAACGGCTTTCGATGTGGGAGGTGACACGCCGCAGGAACGGCACGTCGGCGTCGCGGATGGCTTGGGGAAATTGTTTCCGGTCAGCGGCGCTGGCTTTGTCCCAGTCCACGCTGCCGGGCCAGACGAGCGATTCGTTGAACCCGTGACGGGCGAGCGCGTCCGGTTCCTCGTACAGATGGTTGATCTGCCATTTCCCGACAATGCCGGTGTGATAACCGGCGTCGCGGAACAACCGCGCGAACGTGATTTCGCGCTGCGGATCCAGCCCGCCGCCGCCGTAGAGCGCGGCGTCGTGATGCAACACCCAGCCGGACCGGAAGAGATAGCGTCCCGTGAGCGCCGTCACCCGGCTCGGCGAGCAGACCGGCGGCGCGTAGCAGTTCTCGACGCGCACGCCTTCGCGCGCGAGCCGGTCGAGGTTCGGCGTGCAACCTTCCTCGCTGCCGTAACTGCCCCACCATTCCTGCCCGCAGTTATCCATGAGAAGGAAAACAATGTTCAGTTTCTGCTCAACTTCCCTTGCAGGGGCGGCGACAACAAAAAAGAATAACAGGACAACCAACAGACGGCGCGTTTTCATTTTGCTTTCTCCGCATCGAGCGCGGGGATCGGAAAGATTGACGATGGTGTGTGCTGCTCGCGCATGATCTTCACAATCTTCGCCACGATGTCGGGATGTTGTGCGGCAACGTCCTTGGTCTCGGCAACGTCATTCTTCAGGTTGTACAGTTCGGTGCGGATGATGGACGGCGCTTTCTTGCCCTTCGGCATCAGGTTTTGGCGGACAAGTTTCCAGTCGCCGAGACGGAGAATCTGTTGGCCGCTGCCTGCGGGGAACTCGCGGTAGAGGAACGGACGCGGCGCTTGTTTCTTGCCAAGCAACGTCGGCGCAAAACTGATGCCGTCGAGGTTTTTTGGGATCGTGTTCTTGGCACCCGCCAACTCCACGAACGTCGGCAAAATATCCTCGAACGCGACAACCCGCTCACTGGTCGTGCCGGGCGCGATGCGTCCGCGCCACCGTACGATGAACGGGACGCGGATGCCTCCTTCCCACAGCGTGCCTTTGCCGTCGCGGAGTCCGCCGGCGGAGTTGAAGAAGATGGCGTCTGTTCCGGCGAGACCTTGCAGCGTGCCGTTGAGCGGACCGTTGTCGGAACTGAAGAGGAAAACGGTGTTGTCGTCGAGGCCGAGTTCTTTCACGAGATCCATCATCCGTCCAATCTCGCGGTCCATGCGGGTAATCATCGCGGCGTAGGCGGCGCGCGGCGCGAAGTGCGGCAGGTAACGGCGTCCGCCCGCATACGGCGGGTCGTCCCATTTGCCGAGGTACTCGGCGAGCGAATCTTCGGGGACTTGGAGCGCGAGGTGCGGCACGGTCGTTGGGAAAAACAGGAAGAAGGGCCGAGACTTATTATCGCGAATGAAACGCAGCGCCTGTTCGGCGATGAGGTCGGCGGAGTATTGTTTGCCGGCAAATTGTTTGTAGCTCGCGGGATTGTTCGGGTCGGCGCCGTCGGGCAGCTTGTCTTGATGCGCCGAAAACTCCGGGTTGTCGAGCGGCACGGAGCGGTCGTTGTCCCAGAGCGAAGTCGGGTAAAAATTGTGCGCCTTGCCTTGGCAGTTGTAGCCGTAGAACCGGTCGAACCCCTGCTTGAGCGGGTCGCCGGTGCTGCCGAACGGGCCGAGGCCCCATTTGCCGAACGCGCCGGTGGCGTAACCTTGCGCCTTCAACAGTTTCGCGACCGTGATGCTGTCGGCGGGAATCGGTTCCTGTCCTTCAGGTTGAACGCTTCTATTGTTGCGCACGTAGGCGTGGCCGGGATGGAAGCCGGTCATCAAGACGCAACGCGACGGCGCGCAGACGGCATTGCCAGAGTAACCTTGCGTGAATTTCATGCCTTCGGCAGCCATGCGGTCGAGATGCGGCGTTTTGATTTTCGTCTGGCCGTAACAACCGAGATCGCCGTAGCCGAGGTCATCGGCGATCATAAGGACAATGTTTGGCTTGCCCGCCGTGACGGAATTTGCGAGCGCCAACAACAGCACAACAAACAAGACTTTCAGTTTCATAATGCTCCTCCGGCAGGGCGATCCTTCTGCCTTGTGAGGGATAGTACATTCCGCCAGCCGGCATTGTCACGTCATTTGCCCGGTGCGACGGGCGTGTTTTTTCGGCGAATGCCGGGTTTTTCCTCTTGATTGCATTGCGGATTCTGGGACAATTCACACGCTCGCTCCCGGGCGGGCACAACTTTCAGGAGATGACTACCATGCCTGTTGACACCGCAAAAGTCCGCACTGTCGCCATCGTCGGCCACGCCAGCGCCGGCAAAACGTCCTTGGTGGACGCGCTGTTGTTTCTTGCCAAGGCCGTGCCGGCCCGCGGCAGCACCGCCAAGGGCAACAGCGCCGCCGATAATTTGCCGGAGGAAGTTGACCGCAAGATCACCATCAACGCCAAACCGCTCTGGCTTCAGGCCGACGGCTGCGCGGTGACGTTGCTCGACACGCCGGGCTTCCCGGATTTTCTCGGCCAGACCACCGCGGCCATTCGCGCGGCTGACTCGGCCATCGTGGTCGTGGACGCCGTCAACGGCATCGAAGTCGGCACCCGCCGGCTCTGGCGATGGCTCGAAGACCAAAACAAACCGCGCATCATTGTCGTCACCAAGATCGACAAGGAGAACACGGATTTCGCGAAGACCGTCCAGCAGATTCAGGATGTGTTCGGCAAGAAATGCGTTCCGTTCGCCGCGCCGGTCGGCAGGGAATCATCCTTCTCGAAGACGGTGAACCTCCTGACGTGCGCCGACGCCGATGTGCCGGCGGAGTTCGCGGGCGCGAAGGACGCGTTGCAGGAAGCGGCGGCGGCGGACGACGAGAAGTTGATCGAAAAATATTTTGGCGGCGAAAAACTGACGCCGCAGGAAATTGCCGGTTCGGTTGCCAAGGGCGTGCTGGTTCCGATCCTGTGCGGATTTGCCGACAAGGACATCGGCGTGGCTGACGTGCTCAGCGCGATCACCGGGCTGTTGCCGTCGCCGGCGGACCGCGGCCCGGTGGCCGCGGAAGACGGCGCGACCGTCGAGCCGAAAGCCGGCGCGTCGTTCAGCGGGCTGGTGTTCAAGGTCATCGTGGACCCGTACGCCGGCGCGCTCGCGTATCTGCGCGTCGAGTCGGGCACGCTCAAGGCGGACATGGACGTCATCAACGGCACGCGCGGCGGGAAGGAGCGGATACCGCAGTTGCTCCGCATCATGGGCAAGAACCAGACAACCGTCGCCGAGGCCGGACCGGGCGAGATTGTGGCGCTGGCCAAGCTCAAGGACACGCAGATCAACGATACGCTGTGCGATTCATCGAAGCCGGTGAAGTTCGCGCCGATCAATTTCCCGAAACCGATCGCCTATGCGGCGGTGCATCCGCACACGCAGAAGGACGAGGAGAAAATCAGCACCGCCCTCCACCGCACGGAGGCGGAGGACAAGACGTTCCACGCCGTGCGCAACCCGAACACGAAGGAACTGGTCATCGCCGGCATGGGCGACACGCATCTGATGGTCATCGTGGACGGCTGGAAACGCAAGCTGGGCGTGAGCGTGGACTTGTCGGTGCCCAAGGTGGATTACAAGGAGACGATCACCGCCCGCGCCGAGGGGCACTACAAACACAAGAAACAATCCGGCGGCCGCGGCCAGTACGGCGAAGCCTCCCTGAAACTGGCGCCGCGCGAACGCGGGGCGGGATTCGAGTTTGTGGATGAAGTCGTCGGCGGGGCCATTCCGCGCAACTTCATCCCGGCGGTCGAGAAAGGCTGCGTCGAGGCATTACTCGGCGGCACGGTGGCCGGGTATCCGGTGGTGGACGTGCAGGCGACGGTCTATGACGGCTCGTATCACGACGTGGATTCCAATGAATTGAGCTTCAAGATTTCCGGGCTGCAGGCGTTCAAGGACGCGATGCAAAAAGCGCGCCCCGTCCTGCTGGAACCGGTCATGAACGTGGCCGTGTCAGTCACCGACCAGTACATGGGCGACATCACCGGCGACCTCAACCATCGCCGCGGGCGGATCATGGGCGTTGAGTCGGCGGACGGCCTGCAATGCATCAAGGCGCAGGTCCCGCAATCGGAGATGTTCAAGTACGCGAGCGAACTGCGCTCGATGACCGGCGGACGCGGCACCTTCGAGATGGAGTTCAGCCACTACGAAACCGTGCCGGCGCACATCGCGCAAAAAGTCGTGGCCGAAGCCCAGGCAGCGAAGAAGCTCCAACAGGAATCGTAAGAACGGTTCCGGTTAGAACTGTTTTTCCAGCGCGATGCCGATTTCGTGGCCGCCGTGGCGGTCGTAGCGCACCGCATTGACCCCATACCCGTAGCTCAGGAGCATGTGCGTGCCCCAGAACGCCGGGAAACCCAGCCCGGCGCCGACGCCCAGATAGTTGTGCCAGTCGTTGCCGGCGCCGGTGCGCGGGTCGAGAACCTTGGCGTAGGCATTGTCGGCGTAGAGATGCGCCACGAGTTTGCGGTTTGGCAGCAGCGGGATGCCAATGCCGAGATTGGCGATGTAGAAACTCTCGACAAACAGTTCGCGCGTATAATAGCCGTGCAACGTGAGCGCGTAGTCGTCGGTGCCGAGGAGATTGCCGCCGAGTTTCCACGTGTTGAGCACGTCGGAGTGGTTGACATGGCCGCCGGCGAAACGGGCGTAAACATTGACAGGGCCGGCCGGCAATTTACCGGCGAGAGAGGCGAAGAGGCGTTGGTAGTCGCGGCGGGCCGGGTACGGCGCGCCCATCGGTCCAAACGCATCAAAGCCGGCGCGGTGCGTCGTCTCGGCGGAGAGATAGAGTTCGAGGCCTCGATGCTTGGCCAGGCCCGGTTCGATGCCGCCAAAGCGGATTTCGCCGAGAACACTGTGCGCGGAAAAGTCGCGCGGACGGTTGAAATCGCGCGTGTCGTCAGTGGCGCGAAACCACTGGAAGGTGGGCGAGTAGGTCAGACGGAGGTTGAGGGGCAACGGCGTGGGATTCGGGATGGTCTGGTTGATGAACAGGCGCGCGTTGACGATGTCGCCGTCAAACTCCATCTGCTTCAGGTGGCGCCCGTCAACGTAGGGATTGATGGAATTGACATAGACGCCGCCGCCGAGGCCCGCGCCGAGGGCGGTGTTGGTGGAACAGGGCAGAAACCAGCTCAACTCCGCGTCGGCATAGATGCCGGCAAAGATGATGCGCAGGGCGGTGTTGGTCCACGGATAATTGTTTTCGTTGAACCAGAAAAAGCCGAAGCCGCCGAGTTGTTCCTGGCTGGGGCCGACGGCGAAACCGGTTTGCAGGAGCAGTGTTCGCCGGTGTTCGACGTCCACTTGGGCAAAGGCCGTTCCGGCGATCACGGCCAGCAGCAACGCGGCACAAAGTAGTTTCTTCATGGCGGGAGGATAACTTGACCCGTTTCTGATGCAATGCTAAAGTCGCCGCGCTTTTCGGGTGGTGGCCGTAGCTCAGCCTGGTAGAGCTCCAGATTGTGGATCTGGCTGTCGCGGGTTCAAATCCCGTCGGTCACCCCATCCTTCACCAAGTCCTGTGACATCGCATACAAGTCATTGAAAAGACAGTCACTTGCGAGAGTTCTAATACCTTCTTTCTCATCAAACGTAAAACCGCTTGGACTTAGAACTCCCAGCAGCTGCCGCTTCTGCTCGTTGGAAAGTTGCTTGTAGAGTGCGGCGGCGTTGGCCATTACAAAGCAGGCGATGTTGAGCGTGGCCTCAATATCGATCTCGTTGGTCTGGCAGTCATGCAACGCCACCTTCGCGACGACAAGCTGCTCTTCGAGCTTAGCACGGCGGGCCGCGTAAACGTCCTTGGTGATAGCCTGCTGGTCAATGAAGAGGTCTTCGAGCCGGGCGATCTTCTTCTCAATTTCCTCAACCGCCCCTTGGCTTGCGGTTGCCCCCAGCATGGCGACATCGCGCTTGTGCTCCCACGCCCGGAGCACACCTTTGCGAAAGTACTTAAGAACTCCGGGCTTGGTCTGCCACTGCTCCAAGAACTTCTCAAACTCGGCTTCGAGCACCGCCTTCCTTACGGACGTCTTGTTGGCACACTTGCTATTCCAGCAAGCGTAATAGGCATAATGTTGACCGGTTTTACCTCTTGCGTTGTAACCGGTCAGCAAACTGCCACAGCATTGGCAACGAATTGAACCGCGCAGCGGGAAGAGCGGATTGTCACGTAGATGCGTGGCCGGTGTGTTGGTCTTGCGTCCTTGTGCAATTAGCTGTACGCGGTCGTAAAGCTCCTCACTGACTATTGGGGTGAAGTTCCCGTCACCCTTCTGCTCCCATGCTTGAACATTGAGCTTGCCGGTGTAAATGGGATTAGCGAGTACCCGCACAAACGTTGTCAACGCAACGTTGTTGCCTTGAACGGTTCGCAGTCCCATCGCGGTCACTTTGGTTAGAACCTGCTGCTTGGTGTATTGGCCTGTGGCATACAACTTGAAGGCATGGTGTATTAGCGGAGCGCGTTGCGGGTCATGTTCCAGTGTCGGCTCATTCTTGGCGTTCCTGACGCGCCGGTAACCAATAGGGGCATTGAAAGGCCATCGGCCTTTCTCTACTGCCATCTTCATGCCGGCGACGGTACGGTCAGAGCGCATGTTGTTGTCAAGTTCGGCAACTGCTGCCATGATTGTCTCAAAGAATTTCCCGGTACTGGTTTCCTCGATCGGTTCACTGACGGACCGCAAGCTAACTCCATACTCACTGAGCTTCATCCTGACGGCGAGGTGATCAGATGTGTTACGGGCAAAACGGCTGAGGTTATACACAACAACTGCTCCCACCGACCCGCTGTTGTCATGGCAATACGCCAACATCGCCTGCAACTGCGGTCGGTCCATTGTTGCGGCTGACTCGCCCTCCTCGGTAAATACCTTTGCCACTGACCAGCCGTTTCGTTCGCAGAACCGCTCGCACTCTCTTCGCTGGGTTTCCAAGCTGAGGTTCTTGACTTGCTCCTCACTGCTAACGCGGATGTAAATAACGGCTTTCATTGTATTGCTCCTCTTTGTGTCCTTCTAGTTATTGTCGTACATCGTCAAATCAACCGCGCACGCCGTTTGCGGATTAACATCTAAGCGGCCTTTCGTTGATCAACAGTTGTCCGTCTCTTGATACATGCATCGAGCACCATATCTGCAATGCCATCCAGCGCCATGACAACTTTAGCAAGCTGGCAGTCACTCATACCGACAACATCGTCTCCCATGACTTTCCGTGCCTCCCTGACCTTTTCCAAAGCGGCCGCAGACAATCTCTCGGGCTCGGTAGCGTTCTGAATTCCGCCGCCAGAGCGATCGTTTTCGTCTTGTTGTTCAACGGTGACCATTTGTAACTTCTGGCGGTAAAATGGCAAGCAATTAGTCGCATATCAATTATGATATAGTACTAACTGCTAGTTTGGTTAGCCCCAACAGATCTGAGGACCGCTTATATATGGTACTAACTTTGTGTTTTCCCGCCATCGT
>VHCW01000080.1 GCA_016871575.1 Verrucomicrobiota bacterium | reverse complement strand
ACACATCATGGGCGTTGCGGCGGCCCCCGACAACACGATCTGCGGCGGCACGGCGTTCCCGATGCGGTTCTTCAGTTACAACCCGAAGACCGACCAATGGGTGAACCGTCCCGCCCACGGCCAGTGCAACACCGTGGCGCGGCAGGGCGACCGCTTCTTCGTCGGCGGTTACGGACACGGTTTTCTTCTCGAATGGAACCCGGCGCAACCGTGGGTGAACACAGCAAAAGGCAAACCGAACTGCAACCCGCTCTGGCTGACCGAGTGCCATCCGACCATCAACCGTCCACACGATTTGCTGGCCCATCCCGACGGGAATACCCTCGTGCTCGCCGGCACGCCCGGATACGGCTACACCGGCGGTGGGCTGCTGTTCTGGGACCGCGAGACCGGCAAGCGCACGCTGCTCGAACACACCGACATCATCCCGCAACACTCGACGATGAGCCTCGCGCCGTTGCCCGGCGGCAAGCTGCTCGGCGGCACCACCACATCCGCCGGCACCGGCGGCGAACAAAAAGCGAAACAGGCCGAATTGTACATCATGGACATGGCGACGAAGAAGGTCGAGTGGCACGCCGCCGTCTTCCCCGGCGCGCAAGGTTACACCGATCTTTGCGCCGGGCCGGGCGCATTGGTTTTCGGGTTCGCTGACCAACGCCGGTTCTTCGTGTTCGACAGCGCCAAGCGCAACGTCATCCACGAACTGGATACCGACGCGAAATTCGGGCGCGCCGTTTCGCACCAAGGCCCGCGCATCTTCGTGACCGACGACAAGGGTACTTTTTATGTCCTCTTTCAGAAAGGCATCGCGCACCTCAACCCGAAGACCTTTGGCATCGCGATGATCGCCGAATCGCCCGTGCGGGTTGGCGGCGGCGGCGATTATCTGGACGGGCGCATCTATTTCTTTCACGGCTCGCATCTCTACAGCTACACGTTGAACGCCAAGGTGCCATGAAGGCTTGACGACGCGCGCCGGACTTGGCAAACAACACCCATGACTCCCGCACTTCAGGACAAAATCGCCATCGTCACCGGTGCCGCGCAAGGTCTCGGCGCCGCCATCTGCCAACGTCTCGCCGCGGAGGGCGCGCGCGTCGTGCCCGCCGACGTGAAGGGACTCGACGTTTCCACCGACGTGACCAAGGAAGCCGACGTGGCCGGGCTTTTCGACCGCGCCGTGGCAGAGCATGGCCGGGTGGACATCGTCGTGGCCAACGCCGCGATTCTGATCGCTGAGCCGATTGCGGAGGCCGACGCGGAGAAATGGCGCGCGGTGATGAACGTGAACTTGTTCGGCAATTTCCTGACGATGAAACACGCCTGCCGGGTGATGAAGCCGCGCAAGAGCGGTTCCATCATCCAGATCAATTCCAAGTCCGGCAAAAAAGGCAGCGCCGCCAACTCCGCCTATGCCGCCAGCAAATTCGGCGGCATCGGCCTCGTCCAGAGCGTCGCGCTCGAAATGGCCCCGCACGGCATCCGTTGCAACGCGATCTGTCCCGGCAACCTGCTCGATTCGCCACTCTGGACCGACCCGGCGCGCGGCCTGTTCGTCCAGTACCTCAACGCCGGGAAAGTCCCCGGCGCAAAGAACATCGAGGACGTCCGCCAAGCCTACGTCAACCAGGTCCCGATGAAACGCGGCTGCAGCTACGACGACATCTGCAACGCCGTTGTGTTCCTCGCCGGCGACGCCTCCAGCTACATCACCGGCATCGCCCTCAGCGTGACCGGCGGCCAGGAAATGAGCTGACGTACCGCATGAAAGCTGTTCCCCTCCTGTTGCTGCTGCTCTTCGCCGGCGGCTGCGAAATCTGGGATCCGCGTCCGGGGGTGCGCGATTTCTTCTGGGGAATGGGCGACGAATCCATCCCCGATCCGCACGCGGACATCCGCAAGAAAGAGTACCCGACATGGCCCAAGGAAATCCGCGAAGCCGTGGATGAGCGAAACGTGCAGGTCGGGATGACCAGGAACCAGGCATTGGTCGCGGTTCGTCTCGCCGAAAAAGACATTCCCAAACAAATGGTCGAGTCCGGCGCCGACAAGGTGGAAAGCTGGACCCTCTGGAAAACAAGCAAAAGTTGGACGCCTGGTAAAATCCTGGACATGAGCCGGAAGATGACGATTACGTTTCGGAACGGAATCATTGACCAACTGGTTTTTCACACCGGAACCGGTCGTAAGATCGTTCCGACATCCCCCAAGGGAGGAGCGCTCCCGCCGCCCAAACCTCCGGCCCTTCCGCGCCAGTTGTAGAAGGGATGCCCCGCCTGTTCTCTCCGAAACAAACGGTCAGGCGACGTATTCGCGGATGAAATGGACGTTCTCCACCGGCGTTTCGAATGGCAACGCGCCGGTGCCCAGCAC
Source organism: Verrucomicrobiota bacterium (assembly GCA_016871575.1). Taxonomy (GTDB): domain Bacteria; phylum Verrucomicrobiota; class Verrucomicrobiia; order Palsa-1439; family Palsa-1439; genus CAIKAP01. The sequence continues at coordinate 22,061 of VHCW01000080.1, read as the reverse complement.
ACAACGCGGGCGACCGCCGGCAAACGCCAGAATCCGGTCAATCTCAACCCGGAGCCGGTCGCGGTCGGCGCCGACCACCACGCCGGGTTCCATGTTCACGCGGACCGTCACGCGCGGGTGCGTCCGCGCGACCCGCTCGACAAACGCGCGCTGATCGGTCTCGACGTTGCAAATCAGGAAACCGGTGCCGGTTGCCAGCAGATCGTCGAGGATCGGGAACGTGTTCCCGCCCATGATGCACGGCACCGGATGGCCGACACATTCCGCCGCGATGGCCAGCACGCGCTTCAGCGCCGGCAATTCCAGTTCGTGAAACTGTCGCGGCGACAACAACGGCGGCGCCGCCGCCGACTCGAAGAACGCCACGTCCAGCCCCGCCGCCGCAATCGCCCGACAAAACCCGGCTTGGTTCTCCGCCAGCCGCCACAAGAACTTTGCCGTCAACTCCGGCTCCAGCGCGGCGTCCTCGCAAAGCGCGTTGATGCCGAGCAGATTGAAAGCAATCGAAAACGGCCCCGCTACCGGCACCCGCACGTCGGCCTCTGGCAACTCGCGTTTCAATCGCTGGCCAACCGCAAGCGTCATCGGGATGCGTCCGCCGCAGTCAAACGCCGGCAGTTCGTCGTCGAGGCTGCTGAGCAGCGGCTGATGAACCGCTGGGATGCCGTTGCCATCGGGCTTCTCGATGACGGCCCCGTACGCTTCCGCTTCGAGGTTGTAGATGTCAATGCCGACGGTCAGTACTTGGTGACGGTATTCGAGCCACGCGGCCCGGTGCGCGGCGAACAACAACTCGGCGTCGCGCGACACTTCCCACGGCGTGCGCCCGACGAAGCGCGCCGCGTGTTCATAGACCGCCGGTGTGAACGCGATTTTCATGCGAGTGTGGGGCGGGTTTGCAACCTGCCATGCCGTTGATTGAAAGTGGGCAGGTTGCAAACCTGCCCCACATTATTCATTGCGACAGTTTCCTCCACGCGGCCATCGAGCCGGTGAGCAGCGTCTTCGGGTCGCCGGGAATCTTGTAACACTGGAGGCCGACCGGGCCTTTGAACCCAACCGCTTTCAGCTTTTTCAACACAATGCCAACATCGTAGCTGCCCTTGTCGAGCGGCTGGATGGCATTGCCGCCGCCGGTGTCGGCGCCGTTGATTGTGGCGCAGAACATGTGCGGCGCTGCTTCCTCGATCAACTTCGGGATGCGGTCCTCGGCTTTGTCGAGCAACGCGTGGCAAAGGTTGAAGGTGACGCCGACGTTCTTGCGGTTCACTTTTTTCGCCACGCGCACGGCGTCCTCGACACGGTGGACCCACATGTTGACGTGCGGGTAAATCGCGATGCGCAACCCGTTGGCGTCGCAGAGGTCCGCCAACTCGCGCAGCCCGGCCACGGCGATGTCGTCGCCGGCGGGGTCGGAGTTTTTGAATTGTTTGCTGGTCATGTTCGGCCAGATCATCGTGTCGGTGCCCTTGCAGAGTGCGATGATCTCCTTCAACTCCGGCTTATAGACCAGCTTGCCGTCCCTGAGTTCGAGGTTGGCGTAAATGACGAACAGTTTCAGTCCGCGCTGCTTCGCGCCGTCGAGCACCTGCTTCACGCGCGCCGGTTCATCCGTGCGCCAACTCAGACCGTCGAAGCCGACCTCTTTCACAAGGTCAAGCTGCGCGTCAATCGTGGTGAGGTTCTCGCCGCGCAGCCCGTTGTCGAACACGAAGAACGGGTTCGTCCCGGCGAACGTTGTGGCGGCAGATAACAGTAGTGCGATCAGTGTGGTTTTCATGGTTATTCCAGTTTCCACGGCGCGCGCCAATGGGGGCGCGCCAGTAGTTTGTTGGCGGCGGCGTTGTCGAACCGTTCCGCCTGCGGGTTCCAGTTCAGTTTTTTGCCGCCCAGCTTGATCGAGATGTGGCCAAGCTGGCAGAGCGAACAGGTGCGATGTCCGACTTCGGCGTCCTGCATCGTGCGCGCGCGGCTCTTCACGCAGCGGATGAAATCTTCCTTGTCGCTCCATGCCGGTAACTTCATGTCGTTCGGCCCCGGCGGCGCGAGCAGTTTCGGGTCGGACGCAACGCAACCTTTGTTGTAGTTTGCCTGTACCCAGCCTTCCTCGCCTTCAAAACGGACAAACACTTCCTTGACCGCTTTGACGCCTTTGTAGTTCAACTCGACTCCGTTGGCGTAACGGTACCAAACCTCGAAGTCCTCCAGCACGTTCCAAAGGTTTTCCATCGGAGGCTGCTTCCAATGCAATGCCTGCACTTGCACGGGGCCGGTCTCGTCGGTGCCGTTGCCCATCTGCGCGATGTCGTTGAGGTGCGTGCCCCAGTTGGTGATGATCCCTTCGCAGTAATCCTGATGGCGCATCCAACCAGGCCGGGCCTTGTGGTCCTTCGGCGTGTGGACGCGTTTGACGTGATACGGACGTTCCGGCGCGGGGCCAAGCCACATATCATAATCCAACTCCGCCGGCACCGGCATCCGCGGTTCAGGCAGCGCCGTCACATCGGTGGCGGGCACGGTCGAGAAAATCCTTTTCAACTTGCCGATGCGCCCGTTCAATACCGCTTCGCAGGCCTGACGCATCTCCGGCAGGCCGCGGAACTCGCTGTCGTTGCGCGAGACCACGTGGTGCCGTTTCGCCGCGTCCGCCAACAGACGCCCCTCGGTGATGCTGAGCGAGATTGGTTTCTCGACGCTGAAATCTTTTTTCGCCTTGGCCGCCGCAATGCCGATCGGCACGTGCCAATGATCCGGCGTGCTGATCATCACCGCGTCCACGTCCTTGCAGGCGAGCAATTCCCGGAAATCCCGGAACGCCCGGCAATCCTTCGTCTTGTAATGAGCGTCCACGGTGTTTTTCGTCTGCTCCAACCGCCACGCATCCACGTCGCAAACGGCCGCCACCCGCACATCGCTCATCTTGAGAAACGGCGGCAGATTCACGCCATGTCCCCAGCGTCCGCAACCGATCATGCCGATGCCGATCTTCTTGCTCGGCGCGTCTGCGCCAAGAATGTTGCGCGGCAAGATCAACGGCCCGGCAGCGAGCACGGTGGCGGTTTTGAGGAATTGTCGGCGGTTCATGTGGGTTGCTCCTTCATAGTAGGGTTATGGTTTCAAACCGGTCAAGTCCACAACCAATTTCCGGTTTTCCTTCAACAGTTTGTCCATCGTCAAACGGGTGCGGCGCGCCGCGGCTTCGCGACCGAGAAAAGCAGTCAAGACTCCGTCCACCGCCCGCGGCACGGTCTCATTGGCAACTTGTCCCTCAACGATATCGCGGTGGAACGCAGCAATATTGCGTTCGGCACCGGCGGCGTACAGGTTGTCCACGGTGCCGACAAAATGACCGTCGCCGCCGCGGATCAGGACTTTCCCGGCATACGCGAGGAGGGCGTTGGCGCGCTGGCCGTGCACCCGGCAGAACAACCCGCCGCCTTCGCTGCTGTTGTTGCGGAGCGCCTGGCCGAAATGATTGTGGACCAGCCCGTCCGCGTATTCAAACACCACGGACGTGACATCGGCGCTGTCGCCGTGCGGATCCGGACGGCAAATGCGGGAGACGCCCTGCGCGGCCACGGGACGCGCCCCGGCAGCCCAGATCGCCGCGTCGAGCGCGTGGATGTCGAAACAGTTGATGTACCCGCCGCCGAGCGCGATGTCGTTGTCCCAAACGAGCTTTTGGAGCCGGCTTTCGATGGTGGCGGTCTTCGGCGGATCTTCGCGGCCATTGCTCATCGCGATGGTCGAGAGTTGCGCCAACGGACCGAGCGCGCCGTTGCGGATGCGTTTGACGATTTCGATGTTCGACGGGTCGGTGGGAAGCTGGTAGTCCACGAGCAGGCAACGTTTCTTCTTCGTCGCCAGTTTTCCGGCAGCGAGAATCCCCAACGCGCCCGGCACATCCACCGCCACCGGTTTGGCGAGATACACGTGGCAGCCGGCGTCCACGGCAGCGCGGACTTGTTCGGGGAAGAAACAAGGAATGCTCTTGACCGCCACCGCTTCCACCCCGCTGTCGAGAAGTTTCTGGTAAGCCGACAGGCCGGAGAACCGGCGCGCCTTGTCCACGCCGTACTTCTCGCCGCACTGGTCGGCGACTTCCGTGAAATAATCGGCCACGGCATGGATCGCGTAGCCGCCGTGTTTCTGGAACAGCCCGGCGATCCAATTCCCGCGCCCGCCGTTACCGATGATGCCGAGCTTGACCTTACGAACCGGCGCGGTCGCGCCGGAAAGTCGTTGCGACAAGATCAACGGCCCGGCGGCGAGCACGGTGGCGGTCTTGAGGAATTGGCGACGATTCATGGTGACACCTTTCTCTAGTTGATACTGTCCGTTTATACCGGCTCTGTGCCCATCTGCCAATGCCAGACTGCGAGCCGCATCGCCGCTGAACGATCCGGCTACGACACATGACGCGGACTTGCGCCGTCCGTTGTGCGGGGGCATACTGGTCGGTGACGGAGGCAAAAGGCAAACGATGAGCGATATCACACCGAATCCCGAAACCCGGATTGCGTTGTTCCAGCGACGCGAAATCCGCCGTACAATTCACAACAACGAATGGTGGTTTGTCATCACGGACGTAGTGGCCGCCTTGACGGACTCAGTTGATCCGCAAGGCTACCTGAAGGACATGCGCCGCCGAGATCCCGAGTTGGCCAAAGGATGGGGGCAAATTGCCACCCCCCTTTCAATCCAGACAGCCGGTGGCCCGCAAAACCTCAATTGCGCCAACACCGAGGGTTTGTTTCGCATCATCCAATCCATTCCCAGCCCCAAGGCCGAGCCGTTCAAACGCTGGCTCGCGCGGGTCGGCTACGAGCGCATCCAGGAGATCGAAGACCCCGAACTCGCCACCAAACGCACCCGTGCCCTCTACAAAGCCAAGGGCTACTCCGACGACTGGATCGAGAAACGGATGCGGTCCATTGCCATCCGCGACGAACTCACCGACGAATGGAAGAAACGCGGCGTCAAAGAACAACGCGAATACGCCATCCTGACCGCCGAGATTTCCAAAGCCGCCTTTGGCCTGACGCCGACCGAGCACGCCGAGTTCAAGCGCCTCAAACGCGAGAACCTCCGCGACCACATGACCGATCTCGAACTCATCTTCTCGATGTTGGGTGAAGCGGCCACGACCGAAATCACTCGAACCCGCGACGCCCAAGGCTTCCCGAAAAGCAAAGAAGCCGCACACGCTGGCGGCACAGTAGCCGGTAATGCCCGCCGCGAACTCGAAAAGAAGAGCGGCCGCAAAGTCGTTACCAGCGAGAACTACCTCGCGCTGACCGAGCGCGCGAAACGCAAACAGCTAAAGACGAAAACCGGCGGCTAATAACACCCGGCTTCTCTCGCCGCAGCGAGCATGGCCACGACGTTTTCGCGTGGCGTGTTCTTCTCCAAATAATCCGAGGTCGAGAAAATGTACCGGCCGCCGGGCTTGCCGATGGCGACGATCTCGCGCGTCTTCGCCGCGACCTCTGCGGGTGTGGCGCGTTTCAGGAAATCCACGTGGTCGAGATTGCCGAGCAGGCAAATCTTGTCGCCGAGCGCGGCCTTCGCCTCGGCGAGAGTGTTGTCGCCGCGCGGCGGTTCACTGACGGTTTCCCAGACGGTCATGCCAAGTTCGCGGTAGTTGTCGTAGAGACGTTTCGCGCAGCCGCAGTTGTGATAGACGCTGAACTTGCCGGCGGCACGGATCGCGTCAATGACCCGCTTCTCGTACGGCTGCACAAACTCACGGAAATAATCCGGCCCCGTCGTCGCCCCGCCGGCCATGTGGCCTTGCATGCCGATGCAATCAATCGCCGTCTCTCCGAGCGCGGCGGTGTACGCGCACATCGCGTTGGCCACGCCGTCCATCAACGCCCGGTATCGCGCCTCATCCTCGTAGGGCGCGACGTAGAAATTGTCCATGCCACAGAGGTCGGCGCAGAAGTTGAACACACCGGCAAAACCCCAGGGCGCAAGCACGCCGCGGTCGCCGATGATCTTGCGCCACGTCGCTGCGATCTCGCGCATCTCGCGACGGTCGGCGTCGCTGAGCGGCGGTAGATACTTCAAGAACACCTCGGCATCATCGGCGTCCTGCAACAACGTTCGCGTGACGTGGAACCGCACGCCCGTTGTGGCCGCGCCGCTGTCAGGACCGGTTTCTTCCAGTGCGAGCGTCCGCGACGGTGTGACGATTTCGAGCCGGCGCTTGATCATGCCTTCGCCGCGCGATTCGGTCCGGCGCAGTTCCCAGTTCGGGTAGCTGCGGCGGAAGAAGTGCGGCGTCTCGAACGCGCGGTGTTTGGCCATCAAATCGAAATCGAGTTCATTGGCGAGTTCCGTCGCGTCAATCACGCGGTCCACCTTTGTTTTGTGCGGATAGTAGAAGGCAAGGTATTCGTCCTGCACGAAAGGCGCGACCGGCACACGGTCGGGAATCTCGCCGCGCAGCGTCGTGAGCAATCGTTCGCGGGGTGTCATGCGGCTGTTTATAGATTCGACAGTTCAAGATGCCAACGACATAATGTTAGCCGTGTCAGCGATGAACGATCCGGCTATGTTGAAACCATTGCCACGCGCCTTGCACCTGCCGCCGGCGGGACGGCCACGCTGGGTCTGCCCGGCGCGCGCGCAACTGGACCTGCTCTACCTCGGCTGGGGAAAACGACGGTTCGGCGACAGCCCGATTCCGCAGTCGCGGCATCCGGGCTGGGTCTATTTTCTCGTGCAGCGCGGCACGCCGTCGTTGCGTCTGGAAACGATCACGCTGAAAATGCGTCCCGTCGTCGCGTGGATCGTCGGGCCGGAGTGCGCGAGCGGCTGGACGGACGCGACGGGGGCGGTGAGCGAGTTGTTGACGTGGGTGTGGCGGTCGCCGCCGCGCTGCGCGGAGTTGGCGACGCCGGCGACCGGCTGGCGCGAGTTCGCGGCGGACGCGGCGTTGCAACGGGCGTTGCAGCAGGCGCACGCGTTGTGCCGCAAGGAAGTGGAGCGGCCAAGCGCACTGACGAAACCGGCGCTGGAACACGCGCGGCTGCACATTGACCTCGCGCTGGCGCGGTCGTTGCAGCCGTGCCCGGCAGCGCCCGAGCCGGCGTTGCGGATGGAACTGGCGTTGCGCTGGCTGGCCGAGAACCTAGCGGCACCGAATCCCGTCGCGGCGTTGTGCGAGTACCTCCAAGTGTCGCCGGTCACGTTGAACCGTCTGTTTCACGCGCAGCTTGGCGAATCGGTCGCGGCGCACCACGCGCGTCTGCGGATGGAACGGGCGCGGCAGTTGTTGGCGGACGGACTGTTGGTGAAGGAGGTCGCGTTCGCGCTCGGCTACCGGCACGCCAACGATTTCAGCCGGGCGTTCAAGCGACTCACCGGACAATCTCCGGACTCGCGGCGATTTGCGGGTTGAGTGCTGCGGAAACCCGGCTCTTGATTCAGTTCGCGGTCTTGTTACACTGGCGGCGGTATGGCGGATAACGGCACACCGCAGCAAATCGGAACTTATACTGTCCTTGGGAAGATCGGCCAAGGCGGCATGGGCGCTGTCTATAAAGCCAACGACCCCGCCCTCGACCGCACCGTCGCCATCAAGGTTCTGCCCGGCCATCTCGCGGGCGATGCGGATTTCACGTCGCGGTTCAAACGCGAGGCAATGGCCGCCGCCAAGCTGAACCATCCCAACGTCGTCCAAGTCTATGCCGCCGGCGAAGATGGCGGCACCAACTTCATTGCCATGGAATTTGTGGATGGCGAGTCGCTTCAGAAACGGCTGTTCCGTGTAAGGCAGCTTGACGTTGACGAGGCGCTGGCCATCACACTTTATGTCGCCGATGCGCTGCGGTACGCGTGGAACAAAGCCAAGATCATCCACCGCGACATCAAGCCCGACAACATTTTGCTGTCGTCCGATGGCGAGGTGAAACTGACTGATCTCGGTCTTGCCAAAAGTTTGCGGGCGGCTTCGGTCAGCGTCACCAGCACCGGCACGATCATGGGTTCGGCGCAATACATCAGCCGCGAACAAGCGCGCGGCCAGAAAGACGTTGATTTTCGAAGCGACATCTACAGTCTTGGCTGCACGCTGTATCACATGTTGACGGGTCGCGTGCCCTACGAGGGCGAAGAGACGATGGGGCTGCCGTTCAAGCACGTCCACGAACCGCCGCCCGACCCGACAACGTTGCGACCCGATTGTCCGCCGCGCGTCGCCGCCATCGTCCTGAAAATGATGGCCAAAAACCGGGAGCAGCGTCATGCCAGTTACGATGATTTGATTTGCGACCTGACGGCGCTGCACGCGGAAGCGACGGGAATCGCCGCTGCCCCCGCACCGGCGCCGACTGTCAAACCGGCCGCTGCTGCTGTCGCACCGACAGTTGCTGAGATGCCGACGATGGCGAACGCGCAGGCGAAGACGCGCAAGAACACCCTGCCCTACGTCATCGGCTCCGTTGTTGTTGTCGGCGCAACCCTTGTCGGATTACTGGTCTGGTCACCATGGAAAAAAGTGGGAGGGACCTCAGTGTCCCGACCAGCAGCCAACCAACAAGAAGGTCGCGGCACTGAGGCCGCTCCCACATTCCAGAACGCAGCGCTCGGTACGATTTGCACGAATGCCGTCGGCGCGGAGATGGTTTATATCCCGCCCGGCGAGTTCATGCTCGGCAGCACCAAGGAGGAAAGAGCATGGATACAGGCCACCTGGTCAAGGGCCGTCAACAACGAAGGTGAATCGCCCTGCCAGGCAACGATCAGAAACGGTTTCTGGATGGGACGAACAGAGGTGACCGTAGGGCAATGGAAGCAGTTCATCACCGCCACGGGTTACAAGACGGAAGCAGAACAGAAAGGCTATGTGGACGGCGCGCGCCTGCAGGGACAACCGGAGGGTCGCGTGGACGGGTTGAGCTGGCGCAATCCGGGATTGGGAACGACGCCACAGGATAACCATCCGGTGACTTGCGTGAGTTGGAACGATGCGACGGCGTTCTGCGCGTGGCTGACGGAACGCGAACGCAAAGAAGGACGCCTGCCGGCTGGCCATGTGGTTCGCTTACCAACAGAGGCGGAGTGGGAGTATGCGTGCCGCGCGGGAACGGAAACGAAGTTCTGGTGGGGCGATGCCGTCGAGGATGGCAAAGGCCGGTTGAACTGGCGCGGCGCGGAGGACGGCTTCGAGTGGGTGGCTCCCGTGGACAGTTTCGGCAAGCAAGGCCGAAACAAATTCGGCTTGGCTGATATGCTGGGCAACGTCCGGGAATGGTGTCTGGATAACTATGATCCCAAGCAGGCACACGAGGAGTGCTATAAGGGCAAGTCGGACGGACGGGTATTGAGGGGTGGCGGATTCAGCTATGGACCCGACGGCTGTCGCTGCGCCTCGCGTCACGGCGGTTCTGCGTCCAGTTCATCTTTCCATGGCGGCTTTCGGGTTTGCGCGGGCGTGGACGCGTTCGCCTCGACATTCGCTTCCGAAGTTTTCGTGAAGGAAGTCGCCGCGCTGCCGGCGGAGGAGCAGGTCAAGCGCGTCGTGGCGGAGTTGAAACGGTTCAATCCGGGCTATGACGGGAAGGAAACGCACAAGATCGAAGGAGGGCAAGCGCCTTGTTGATTTCAGTGAACAAAGAAGTTCTCCGCGCCATCAAGACGCTGGAGACAATCAACGGCCTCCCCGCTGCCGAGTTCTGGAAGAACGCCCAGTAAGCCCGCTGTATTTCCAGCTTTGTTCCGGCCATGCGTTGCGCTACACTGTCGCCATGCCCATCCAGAACCGGATCATCAAGGTGCAGAAACGCAACCGGGCGCTGGTCACGTTCGACGAAGGCCGCCTCCACCACGCGATCCTCCGCGCCGCCGAATCCATCGGCGGCCTCCAGCAGGATTACCTGCCGGGCGTCAACGACAAGCTGTTCGACGCCTACGCCTTCGACGAGAAAGTCGCCGAGTTCCTCGCCGACGCCGTTGTCATCTGCCTGAACTCCAATCCCCACCATCTCATCGCGAATTTCCCGCCGACCATCGAGGACATCCAGGACCTCGTCATTCATGTCCTGCGCAGTTACGGTTTTCAGAACACCGCCGACGCCTACGAATGTTACCGCTGGGGCCGGCATTGGTTGCGCGAAGGCGCGATCACCGACACGCAATTCGTCGGCAACGGGTTTCCCCGCAAACGCATGGAGCGCATCCTCGACTGGAACCGCCAGCGCGGCTGCGACACCGTCGCCGGTCTCAACGAACTGGTCCGCGCCGGCCGGCTGAAGCCGCTGGTCGAGGATTCGCTGGCCGCCTACGAAGCGTCGCTCGACGAGGCGGCGACAAAAGTCATGGCGCGCCTCCACGCCGGCGACCGCATCCGGATGTTGTGGATCAGCGGGCCGAGTTCGTCGGGCAAAACCACGACGACCGTGAAGCTGACAGAACGCTTGAAGCGGCACGGGCTGCGGTTTGTGATGTTGAACCTCGACGATTATTTCTGGGCGCTCATCGAGCATCCGACCGACTGGATCAACGACCGCAACTTCGAGACGCCCGAAGCGCTCGACATCCAGTTGCTCAACCGCCATCTGAAAGAATTGCTGGACGGCAAGACCATCGAGAAACCGATCTACAGTTTCAAGGAAGGCCGCCGCATGGGCAGCAAGCCGGTCAAACTGGAGCCGGACCAGATTCTGTTGTTGGATTGCCTCCACGGGTTTTATCCGCCGATCACCGAGGGGATTGATGCGGCAGCGCAATTCCGCGTGTATATCGAGACGCTCAATGTCCTGCTCGAAGGCGACGGCAGCCGCAAACGAATGACGAAGTTCACCGACGTCCGGCTGCTCCGCCGGATGCTGCGCGACCTGCGGCACCGCAACCACAGCCCGCTTTCGACGTTGCTGCACTGGCATTACGTCCGCTGGGGCGAACTGTTCTCCATCATCCCGTTGATGGGGCTGGCCGACCACGTCGTCAACGGCGGCCTTCCATTCGACCTGCCGTTGCTGAAACCGCGCCTGTACGACGCCGGTCATTTCCCCCGACCGGGAGACCTCGCCGAATATGCCGGGTTCCTCGACGCGCAGATTCGCCACGCGCGAGTCAATTCGCTGCTCGAATCAATCGAGGGATTGCCGGCGGACCAGGCGGATGCGCTGATTCCCGGCGATGCCGTCATCCGGGAATTCATCGGCGGCTCCACGATCAGGATTCCGCACAACGAATAGCCGGCGCGCCGTCAGTATTTGCCGTCCAAGCCGCGGGCTTTGCGTTCGGAACGGATCTTGCCGGCCGTGGCGCGGATGCTCGTGATGAAGTCTGAAAACTCGGCGCTGAGTTCGTAGTTGATCTTCTGCCAGCGGCTTTCCTCGATGAACGCAATGTTGGGATAAAGCTGTTTCAGCAATGGCAGGCGCGCGCCCTCGGCCTGCACCTGCGCCACGGTGGCGAGCAGTTTCTCGATGTTATCGAAGGCGTAGCCGTTGATGTATTTGCCGGTCTGTTTCACAAAAGCCTCGTGCGCCCTGGCCAAGGCGGTCGCCGGGTTCCCGACGACGTTGAGTTTCTGCGAGTCAAACAACCCGCGCACCAGTCCCGCCCGATATTGCGCGGAGTAAAACCAATAGACCGATTCGTCCTTCAACCCGAAATCGTACAACCGGATGGCGGCGACGTACATCGCTTCCGGCGTCAACTCCGGCCATTCCTCCTTCATGGCCGCAACGGTGTTCAGCAAGGCGGCCTTCTCCCGCGCCGCCAGTCCGTCGCTGAACTTGCCGACGGCGACCTTGCAGCCCTTGGACTGGTAAAACGGCTCGACGGTAACGGGCATCGGCCCGCGCGGGCCGCAGGAGGCCAGCGCAACACAAAACGCGAGAACCGCCGCGCCGCCGGTCTGGTTGAATCTCATGGCACTGTGTGATGCCCGATTTCACCGCCGGGTTCAAGATGTAACTGCAACTGTTGTTGTGTGCAGGTCTCCAGACCGCGCACATTCCCCCGACCGAAGGTCTCCTCTTCTCACCACATTTCAAGCCGCGGCGCGGTCAGAGACCTGCGCCGAACAATGTGGGCCGTTTGACCGGAACGCCACTTCGCTTCGCTGCGTGGCTCACTACGAACTACCCTTCGAATGTGGTTTGACGGAGCGCCAGGCGGTTCAGGGTCGCTTCCTTTCGTTGAGCGTGCGCCACGCGGCCATCGAGCGGGCGAGATGTTCGCGCGCGTCGCCGCCGATGCCGAAGCATTGGAGGCCGATGGGACCTTTGTAGCCGAGTTCTTTCAGGGTTTTCAGAAATGCAGCCACGTCGAAGTCGCCGCTGTCGAGCGGCTGGATGTATCGCTTCCAACCCTTCGGGCTGTCATCGCGCCCGTCAGCGCCGTTGATCGAGACGGCCCAAAGGCGCGGCATCGCTTTCTGGAGCCGGGTTTTGTAGTCGCGGTCCTCGCAGACGCGGAGCCAGTGGCAGAGGTTGAACATCGCGCCAACGTTCGGGCGGTTTACTTTTTCTGCGACGCGCACGGCGTCCTCAACGCGCTCAATCCAGTCGTTGGTGTGCGGGTAGAGCAACAACTGCGAGCCGGACCCCCGGGCGAGGTCGGACATCTCACTGACAATCGCAACGGCGCGTTCGTCAGCAGAGGCATCCGAGGGTTTCGCCCCTTTCATGATCAGAAGGAACTGGACGTTCCGGCCTTTCACGGCAGCGAGCACTTCCTTGAAACGGTTTTGGTCGTACGGCGCATTTGTTGCGATATTGACCACCATCGTGATCTGGTAAAGCTTCAGGCCGGCCTCGTCGAGGGACTTGATCCGTTCCTCAACCTTGTCGAGCCAGATGTGGCCGACCCCGTCATAGCCGAGCTCCTTGAGCATCGCGGCCTGCTCGGCGAAGTTGCGTTTCTTCGCATCGGGCATGTCATGGCAGAACGGGAAGAACGGTTGCGCCGCGTGCGGCGACGAGAGCAGGCTCAGGCTGAACGCGAGGAACAAGGGCAGCTTGGTGGTTTTCATTTGTGGGCGCATGATACCGCTTCCCGCTTACCCGTCGCAAGCCGGCAGTTTGCGGTGCGTGTAGTCAAGGCTTTGGCCAGTGCAACGCAGAGGGCGTCCGGGACGGACGCCACTACACCAGCAAACGCTGTAGTAGCCGCCGTCCCGGCGGCTCTTTGCCCAAAGGTTTGAACGGTGCACGCGGTGAAATCCTAGCCTGTTGACACGGGGATGGATTGTGATAAAGAAGTTGCAGGAAATAGTAAGGAAGGCGTTTATGAGACCATCAATGGTAAGAGCTTGGCTGGCAGCCGGCACATTGTGCTTGGCCGCAAATCTTTTTGCCCAGACCAACGTGATCACCGACCCGGTCGGGTTTGTTACGCTAACGATTAATGGTACCAATACAAGTTCATTTACGTTCCTCGGATTAAGCATGACTCAACCCGTGGTGCATCAAAGCAAAATCACGGCGGTTAATGGTTCTCAAGTTATTGATTCCAGTGCCAGTTGGACAAATGGGGAATTCAGTGGTGCGGGTAATGCACATTTCATCGAACTTACTTCAGATGCTGGGGCAGGGATAACCGAAGACATCGTAAGCAACACTTCTACTTCTCTCACGACTGCCAGCGATTTGTCCTCTAAGATCACACCAGACTCAACAACATACAAGGTTCGCAAACATTGGACGATCGGCACTGTTTTCGGCTCAAACAACGAGATCGGATTCGGCGGTGGTCCTGACGCAACGTCTGCCGACAACCTTTTCATTTTGAATCCACTCACGCAACAATATGCCACGTACTACTTCAAGTCTGACGGGTTCCCAACCCCCGGCTGGCGAACAGCCGTGGATCCGTTCACTGACGCTGCCAATACTGTACTTTATTTGGATCAAGGTATCTGGGTGAGACGTAAACAGCCCACTTCTGTTTCCACCCAACTGGTCGGCTCGGTTAAGCTCGGACAGACTTTGATTCCTGTGGCCAGCAATCAGAACATTGTGGCGAATGTCTATGCTGTTACGAACCTGACGTTGCAAACATGCAATCTGTACACTGGAAACCCTGCCACTGGTGTATTGGGTGGGTCTGATCCCACAACCGCCGATACCGTTTCAATATGGAATGGAACCGGGTACAACATCTTTTACTACAAAACCGATGGGTTTCCATCGCCCGGTTGGCGAACAGCCGTTGATCCATTCACCGATGTCGGCAATACAGTCATCCCCATGGGAAGCAGCGTCAGAATTCACAGCAAAGGGCACAGTTTTGATTGGACTGTACCGCAGCCTTTCACCTATCCATGATGGATTATCTAAGAGATGAAAAATGAATAGAAGAATAAGAATCATTGTGTTGAGTGCTGTGGTGTTTTGCGCCACAACGCTAATTTCACCCAATTTGCGCGCCAATACGGTCGTTTGGAACGCACAAGCAACGGCACTTACATTGTCAGACTTGATCACGCTGAATCCCGCGACAAATCTGATAATGATGGGTTATTTTACAACCAACGACAGCGCAGTTATCAATCTGGCAATTAACCCTTTGATGCTGTCGAGTTTATTTGTGCCAATTAGTACAAGTACAGTAGGCAAGTTCGGAGAGACTCAGTATTCTTTTGGAGGCATTTGGGGAGCTAGTGTCTCTGCAAACTTTCAAACTTTGGGAATTGCGTACTCGAACATTTATGTTTGGGCATTCGATGCGCAAACCATTGCAGGAGCCTCAGAACAGGGCATTTTTAAGTTTGCTGCTACATTTCCCGATGAAATGGCATCTCCCGTTACAATAGATCTAACCAATCTTTTCACTGGTGGAACCGTGCTCTGGGGCAGCACCGACCAAGGCCCCGGCAATGTTAATACGGCTCTGGGATCTCGACCGCATATCAATCTTGCTGCCATTCCCGAACCTTCCGGCTTCATGCTTGTCGCCGCGGGACTGGCTGGATTGCTCGTGCTGCGTCGGCGCAAGAAGTAAACGCCATTCGAATCATTTGACCAAAAGGCCGGTCTTCGGACCGGCCTTTTGGTTGTTAGCATCCTGCATCCGGACGTGATTATACATCGCACACTTTGGCGGCGTGGCGCAATGCGGCAACCTTGTCTGTCCACGTCGGGATGAACTCGTGCGCGACGTAACCGGTGTAGCCGGTCTCGACGATGGCGCGCATCACGGCGGGGTAATTGATCTCTTGCGCGTCGTCCAACTCGCACCGGCCGGGCACGCCGGCGGTGTGATAGTGGCCGATGTAATCCTTGTAAAGCCGCAACCGGCGGATGACGTCGCCGTTCATGATTTGGACGTGATAAACATCGAACAACAACTTCATGTTCGGCGAGCCGACCCGCTTGATCAGTTCGACGCAGAAATCAACGTTGTCGCCAAAATAGCCGGGATGACCTTTCATCGGGTGGGAACTGTCACGAGTGTTGAGGTGTTCGAGGCAGAGGTTGATCTTCTTTTCCTCGGCGTAGCCGATGACGCGTTTCCACGCATCCACGCAGTTGCGCGCGCCTTGCTCATCGCTGATGCCCGGCTCGCGCATTCCGGTGAAGGTGATGACGCTGGGGCAACCGACACTGACGGCGAGATCAATGCCCTCGCGCAGTTTCGTCTCGACGAACTCGCGGTTGGCCGGGTTGAACGGGCCTTTGGCGAAGCCGTGGCTGCCGACCAGTGATATCGCCAGACCAAGCTCGCGGATCATCGGGTAATGTTTCTTGTCAACCCCTTCCATCGCGACAAGGCCGATCTCCTTGCAGAGTTTGGCGAGGTCGGGGGTCGGCATGGGATTGTATGTCCAGCCCATGATGGATTGACGGATGCGTTTGTTGCGAATCTGGAAATCCGGCGCGGCGCTGACTGCGGCTGCTCCAGCGGCCATCAAGGCGGTTTGAAGCCACGCGCGTCTGCTGAAGAGTGGTTTGTTCATTGTATTCCTCATGCGCGCCACGGACGGGTTCGTTTCTGGCATTTCGCGTGGGCGTCGCGAGTGACCTGGCAATCCTCCTCAATGTCGAAGTCAAACATGCCGGCGAGGATGAAGTCGGCGCCGTTGTTGAACGAATACGGGAAGGCGTCCTTCGGCGGAATCGCGCCGGCAGCCATGACCTTGAAGGCGATCCACGGCTTGGCGACGCTCTTCATGAACGCGATGGTCTCATCGGGATCCTTGCACCAGTAGCCCGGCACCTCGGACACAGTTTTCGTGGCTTCCCCGTTCCGTGGCGCGGCGTTGTAACGGTGATGGTGCAGCGTCTTGATGTAGAAATCCACGGGCAGCTTGGCTTGTTCGACGGCTTGAACGGTTCCCAAACCATGCGCGCCCAGACCGCAGGGCAGATCGAGCAGTTTGATTTCCTCGACGGCCTTGGCGATCACGTCGAGTTTCCCATCGGCAATGTATCTGTCGGCGTGGACGCCCCAGATGTAAATCGCCTCGGTGCCATCGGTGGCCATCCGGTGCAGCCCGGCGCGGTACTGCTCGAACTCATCGAGGTTACTCGTCGAGTAGAGGATCCACTGGATCTTGCCGCCGTTCTTGCGGTGGTCGTTGAGAACCTTGCAAACGGCGGGCGTGACGTTGACCGAGAGCGTGTTGATGCCGCTGGCCTCGGCCAGTTCAATCGTCTCGCGAACTTTCGCGTCAGTGTTGTACGACTTGACCAGCTTGCCAACGTAGCCCAAGCCGTGGGAGTGATGGTACCGGGTCAACAGGTTCCCACCCAAAATCAGGCGCGTGATGTTCAGCTTGCCGATCTTGCCCACCGGCAACGTGCTCTTCGGCGCGGCGGTGAGGTTGGCGCCGGCGGCCAATGCGGTCGTGGCGAGGACAGAGTTTCGGATGAATTCACGGCGGTTCATGATAGTCTCCTATTTTTGGCGAAGATCAACGCAGACGAGTTCCTTGTCGTTGCGGGCGAACAGGCACCGTTGCGCGAAGGCCGGGTGGCTCCAGACCATCGGGCGACCGAACGTCTTGTTCGTCGGCTCCAAGACGTGGAACCGGCCGAGTTCCTCGTAGCTTTTCGGCGACAGCTTCGCGATCATCAGGTCGCCTTGCTCGTTGAAGAGAAAGAACCGGTCGCTATGCTTGATCAGAAACGCGGTGCCGTACCGCCCTTTCTTTCCTTCGCCCGTCGTCGGGACTGTTGTTTGCCAGAGTCGTTCGCCGTCGCTGAGCCGGACGCACGTCAACGCGCCGGTGTCGGCGTCGCAGCCATACACGACTTCGCCCTCGATGAACGGCGACGCGGTGCCGCTGTAGAGCGCGTTCTTCGGCGTGCCTTGCCAGACGATCTCGGCGCCGGTGTCGCCGAGCTTCAACAACGCGCCGACATCGCGGAAGCTCGATGCAAACAGGAACGAGCCACTCTTGCGCGGCGCGGCGATGGACATGCCGTAGCTCGGCTTGAGCGGCACGGACCAGTTCAGTTTGCCGGTGGCCGGCTCGACGCTGTTGAGCGACTCACCGTGCCAGATCAAGAGTTGCCGTTTGCCTCCGTGCTCGATGATGCTCGGTGGACAGTAGCCCGGCTCCGCCGCCGGCAATGCGCGCCAACGTTCCTTGCCGGTGTGTTTGTCGAGCGCCAACGCGACGCCATCCTTGCTCCCGACCATGCAGAACAATGTGTCGCCGTCCACCAACGGATGCGACGCGTAGCCCCACACCGCCGTCTGCGCGTTGTATTCCGCGTTGAGGTCTTTGCTCCAGATCATTTTGCCGGTCGCGGTGTCGAGGCACGTCAGGTTGCCTTCCGCGCCAAACGCGTACACTTTGTCGCCGTCCACCGTCGGCGTGCAACGCGGCCCGGCGCTGTAGGCGATCTTGTAGGGCCGGGCGTATTCGTGTTTCCAGAGCAGCTTGCCGGTTGCCGCGTCGAGACAGAGCACGCGTTCGGTGCCGCCCAGTTCATCTTTGGTGAACGAATTGTTCTTCGTCTCGCCCGATTGCCGCACGTAATCCATCACGAATACTTTTCCCTTCGCCACTGCCGGGCCTGAGTAGCCGAGCGCCACCGGCGTCCGCCACTTCACCGGCAATCCCGACGACGGGATTGTCGTGATGACGCCGCTCTCGCGCCAGACGCCGTCGCGTTGCGGCCCCATCCACTGCGGCCAATCATCGGCGCGCAAAGCGCTTACCACCAACAACACTGCCAAGATTATCTTGTTTTTCATAGTCTCTCCTTTTCGGTCATTTCACCTGCCGGCGCAGGAAATCGAGCAGTTGCGTCACCAACTGCGCGCGGGCATCGTCGTCGGAACCACGCACGCTCAGTCGTTGCGTTGTCACCTTTCCGTCAGGAAACTTCAGCGCGGCCAACGCCCATCTTGCGCCGTCAGTTTCCTGCGGTTGACCGATGGCCAGCGCCCACGCGCTTTGCGTCCGTTGCGCCGCGGCAAGCGCCAGCCCCTTCACGCCCGATGCGGCCTCCGCTTGGATCAACCGCGCCAGAATCTCCTCGGTCGGCCCCGCGAACTCGCCGGCCAGCACCTTCGACGCACCCGCCGCGCCGTTGAGTCGCGCCGCCAACTGGCCGCCCGTGCAAACCTCCGCCAGCGCGAGCCTGCCGCCGGCAGCTTGGAGTTTCTTGATGACCGCGTCCTCCAACGACGAGCCGTCGTCGGCATAAAAATACTCGCCCAGGTTGCCGAGAACCTGTTCCTTCAATTTCGCCAGCGTGTCTTTTGCGGCTGGCGTGTTCGATGCGAGGCTGAAGGTGAAATCCACCCGGCCACCCTCGAACAACGAGGTGATGATCACGTCTGACGGTACTTCGACGTGCTCTTTGATGGTCTGGCTGATCTGCGATTGGCCGACGCCGACAAACCGCAGCGTCAATGTTGCGCCCAACGGCCGGACACCAAATCGCTTTTGCAGGTACGGCAGCAGTTCGTGGGTCACCATCGCCTGCAGCTCGCGCGGCGGCCCCGGCAGCACGACGATGACCATCGAGTCCATCTCAAACACCAAACCAACCGCCGTGCCGCTGGCGCTTTTCAAATAAGTGCCGCGTGTGGGCGTTTGGGCTTGTTTGCGCAGATTGGCGCGAAGTTGTTCCTTGGGCAGTTTCAGACGACGGGCCATCCCCTCCACCACTTCGGGCTGCTCGCGCAACGAAATGCCGGTGAACTCGGAGAGCGTTTCGCGCGTGATGTCGTTCGGCGTCGGCCCCAGTCCGCCGGTCACGATCACCAGGCTGACGCCGTTCGTCGCGAAACGAAGCGCCTCGAACATCTTTTCCCGCACGTCGTCCACGATCATCGAGCCGACGCAATGCACGCCCAGCGGATGCAGTGTGCGCGTCAGGAAATGCGTGTGCGCGTCCGGATAAACGCCATCGAGCAACTCGCCGCCCGTGACGACAATCCGATAGTCGAGCCGCTCCTCTTGCGCCGGCAAGGCGGCCGGCTCGGCTGCGTGGATTACGGCAGACACGCCAAACAAAATAAGAAGCAACGGTTTCATTGGGGCTGGAATATACACCATTACGGCGTGTTTGGGTCAACGTGCCACGGAAGGCAAAGAACGCGGGCTTGGCGTGTCGTCGTTCTGGACGAACGCGGTGGCTGTGGCATGAGCTTCTTCTGTGATGCGGCAGCGTAGCTGGCTCGGTTGCCCGCGATTGCGAGCGGATGAACTTGGCGGCCTGTATTGCAGCTTGACCGAATTGGCTCAGCGTGTAGAGTGACGTGCGGAATCTGACAAGAGAAGAACGCCATGAGCAATAAGACCAAACAGGCTGAATATCCTGACTCCACGGCTGGCAGCAAGCTGGCGACGGAGGTTCGGAAGCAGGCCAACACCCTATCGGATGCAAAACGCTCTGACTACATGAAGCGTGGCATGGCGATGATCTATGGCGTCCACTCCCAGACAAAAGCAACTAGCACTCGACACTAACATCCTCTTCGATCTGGCGGATGAGGTGGATACAGCGCATGATTTCCGAGAAACCTTCAAGCGTGCGGGGTACGTTTTCCGTATTGGACCAACGGTAGTTCAAGAGCTTGCGTTTTGCAGTTGTGAGCACAAGGACAAGCGGCATCGCCAACTGGCCGAGACTGCGCTGCGCAATGCCTTGTCATGGGACATCACACCATTTGACCTTCAAGCCGTGGCGCATGGCATTGCGGAAGGTTTCGCCAAGCGACTGATTCAGGACGAGCTTCTACCGGATACGGAATATAACGATGGCCTGATTCTGGCTGAAACATCATTGGCGCAGATTCCAATTCTGGTCACGTCGGACAAACATCTGCTCAACATAGACGAGACCGCGTTGGGTCTGACGTTTGACGAGTGCGACATGTTCCATGTTCGCCCCTGCCATCCGAAACGGCTGTTGCGGGCTATTCGCTGAGAACTCATGAGCGCGAACGTCCATCGCGGCAGTGATTTTGACAACTTCCTCAAGGAGGAAGGAATCCTACGAGAAGTTACAGGCCGGGTCTTGACGCGACGGACACCGGCAGCGAAGAGCAAGGCGTACAAAGAACTTTGTGCGAGTTTGAAGCAAGGGTTGGAACACGCGCAGGACAAAACAACGCTCAAGACAAGGGGTGTTGCCCATCGTTAGATCTGGACGCAACAGCGGCAGCGTGAGCACCCAAAGAAGATTCGATGGAGTGCAATTGTGGCATGAGCTTCTTCTGTAATGCAGCGGCATGGCTGGATTGCCAGCGACTGCAAGCGGATGACTTGGGGAACTTCTGCCCACCGAGATGGGCATGTAAAGGCCGAAAAAGGTGGTAGCCAGCAACTCAATGGCCAGCAGGCTTAGGCGGCTGAACGGAGGTCAGGTTCTTAGACATCCCCGTTCCCAAGTGGTTTTCGATGATTTTATATGTAGCTGTGTTCATCAATGTGTGCATGTAGCAGTGATGAACTGTGAGAACCAAATCTTGAAACACAACGTCTTTCTGTCCATTCGGGTCTAGTGTGTCTTCAATGAGCTTTACGTTCAATCCCAAACTAAGAGCTTCTTCATAGTGAATATGACGATCATGCATTCGGTTGCGTGCATAGTGTGTCAGTGATTTGACGATCTTTGCCGCCTTCATTTTCGCGTCTGGTTGCCCGTGGAACATGACGGTTGCAAGTTGCTGCTTAACGAATGAATTGGACTGAAGAATCGCGTTTTCACACCGACTGAGAAACGTCGGGCGATACTGGCTGATAATAGGTTGCCAGATGGGGATCTTCGCCGGGTCATCCTTAACTTCCTTACAAGCTGTCTCGAATTCCTTGAGGACGCCATACGCTGGTATGCCGGCAAGCTGCGGATCGATGGGGCCAAGGTTTGAGTGTTTGCACAAATAGATTTCTCTACAGGAGCACGCAATCATTGTGCCGGCGGACATTGCAATTTGAGGAACGATGGCGCGGATATCCGGAACGGGATTGGGATTTGCGCGAAACATCTTATGTAAGTAGTCAACGATGGATTGTGTCGAGGTGATACCACCGCCGGGAGTGTGAAGAATTACGTCAAGCCCCTTTGTGCGATCAAGCTTGTGGATGGCCATCATGAAACCGTTCTTGTCCTCGTCGTTAATCTCCAAGCCAGGAATGCCGGGCTTGGATAGAAATCCGGAATAATATGCGATTACGTTGCGGCCAGTCTTGGCATTCAACTTTACAAGGTACTCGCGTCGTATGAGTGCCAAGACGTTGGCGGCTATTTGCTGATTTTGGGCGGCTTGATTTAGATGATGCGCCTGTGCGGCCTGAATTTGTTGAAGGACTTCACTCCAGTTAGGCATTGGGTTTGGGGCATAGCAGGGAGTCTATGCCGTAAGTAGTCTCCGTCGGTACCCATGGAAACGGGGAGGGCTGATCGAGGGAGAAATTGTCGTCGTCTTGTTGCCATAAGGGAGAGGGATATGGAACAAAATATCGAAGATAAAGCTTTTCAATTGGCTGAGGTGGCTGCCTTTGAGGTGGCTGCCTTCTAGCCTGAATAATTCACTGATTGATTGAACGAAGGCCGGGGAGGCCGGTCAAATAGGTGATGATCAATCACCTATGAAAACCACCCACTCCACCAACACTCCAACAGTCTGTTTCC
>VHCW01000079.1 GCA_016871575.1 Verrucomicrobiota bacterium | reverse complement strand
GCACTTCGAGTCGGTCTTCTTCGGCAAGCTCGATTTCGAATTGCCGGGCCGTCAACTGGTGGTGGACATCGCTCACCAGCCGTGGGGACAACAACCGTTGTTGATTCTGGACGAACACGGCGCGCTGCTGGGCCGGTACATGATGGATCGAAGCCGGCAACATCGTTTGGTGGATTGGTTCGGCACGGGCGCCGACCTGATTGTCAACGGGCAAAGCCGCGCGTTGTTTGATGCGAAAGGACGGAAAGTTGCCCGGTTCGAAACGCCGATGCCCGAAGGCGCCGACCCGACGGAACGCGGCAACGAGCCGTTGCGGTACATGGTGCACCTGGCTGATATCAACGCCGATGGGCGGCCTGATCTCGTGTTGGACACCGTCCCCGGCTCGGCAGTCTGGATTTACGAGAACGAGAAAGGCGCGAAGGTTTTGGATCCGTCCCGCTTGGTGTTGCCCGTCAACGCCACGTTGTATTGACCGGCGCTATCGCACCAATTTGCCGGTGCGCAGGACCTCCGCCGGCGCTTCGAGGAGCGTCAGCGTCTTGAGCAGCGCGAACAATTCATCGGCATTCGTTTCGTCGTACACGGCGTGCAGCGCGAGCAATTCTTTGGCGGCGATTTTCTTGCGGACACTGGCGACGTGGCGTTTGTCGGCGTCAATCGTCACGATGAAAAACCGCGCAGTGGGGAAATGCTGACGCAACGCCACCGCTTCGAGGTCGGCTTGTTTGTAACGTTCCCGCAAACTCGTCTTGCAGGAGATGATCACCGGGCCGTGTTCCTTCGACCAGAGCGTCGCGTCATTGTAATTCTTCGGCACCGCGACAAACTCCGCCTGCCAATAAGCTGGGACGAGCTTGCGTTCTCTCAACGCGATCAGCGTGGCCCATTCGAGCCAGCGACCGCGCATTGCAGCGATGGATTGTGGCGATTTGCCTTCTTTCTGCGCGCGGGCAGCGGCGGTGTCCACAGTTGTTTTCAGGAATGCGCCGACGCCGTTGGTCAGGCTCGACACATTGACTGTTGCATCGAACCATGTGGCCGAGTCGTTGTATTTCGTGAACAAACCAAGCTCGCGAACCGGCCCGCTGGCGGCGGCCTGCCACGCAAAGCACAACAGCAATAGGATCCATCGCATGACGGCATCCTACGGCAAAGCGTTGCGGCGGACAAGCGCCGGGTGTGGCGATCGACGGGTTGACATCGCGCAGGAGTTTGGGTATCGGGCTGGCAGCGGAATCATCTATGTTGTCAAACAAGTGGAGAGACGGCGCGCAGAAGACGATGCTTTGGCTTGCAAGATCAAGCGTGTTCAACAAGCAACTGCATGGCTCAAGTTCTGTGCCCGGTACACTGGTACATTGCCCGATTCCACAGGCCAAAGAGAACGGGGAATTGTTTTGGTTGAAATGATTGTCTGTCGGAAAATCCTCCTTGCCGGTTGTTTTGCCCTCCTGATGACATCGCTTGCTGGTGAGGCCGCCACCGTGATTCGATGGGACCAGGGCACGTTGACGCTCGTGCGGCGCGGCGGCGTGTATGGACGCATGATCCGTCTCGACAACGGCGAGATCCTTTGCGGCTACAGTGTGGCTCGAAAACTCTGCGTCTGCCACAGCCGCGACAATGGCAAAACATGGGGACACGAGGCCGTCGTTCTTGCCCCGCGAGTCGGCGGCGCGACCAACACGGAACTGCTGCGGCTCCAGAACGGCTGGGTGATGATCGCCTATAATGAGAGACCGGGGGATCAAGTTCATCCGTACGCGATCGGAATCCGAATCAGCAAGGACAATGGCCGCACATGGTCGCCGCCGCAAACTTTGTACCAAGCGGACGTGTTGTTTGAGAACGGCTGCTGGGAACCAGCCATGATTCAACTGCCCGATGGCGAGGTGCAGTTGTTCTTCGCCAACGAGAATCCGTATCGCAACACGAACGAACAAGAAATCACACTGTTGCGTTCGCATGACAACGGCCAGACGTGGACGTCACCGGAGACGGTAAGTATCCGCAAGGGGCATCGGGATGGAATGCCAGTGCCGTTGGTGCTGACGGGCGGGAAAGGGGTCGCCGTGGCCATTGAGGACAACGGATTGAACGGCCGATTCAAACCGGTCATCATTCACTCTTCGCTTGCGGATAACTGGCGACTGCCGCCTGCCGACGGGCAGAGTCCACGTCGCTGGAGCGCGCTGGTCTCACCACTGCCGGGCAAGGTCTATGCGGGCGCCCCGTATTTGCGACAACTGCCGAACGGAGAGACGATTCTCTCCTGCCAGAGCACGGAAGGCGGGCGCAAGGAAGCGCAGATGGTGGTTTATGTCGGTGACGACAATGCGCGGAATTTCGCGCAGCGTTCCGTGCCATTCCGGTTGCCGGGCAACGCGAAGGGACTGTGGAACTCGCTGTTTGTCAAAGACGCCAACACCGTGACAGCGATTTCCAGCGCCATCATCGGGGGCATCGCCGGTGTCTGGGCCATTGACGGGAAGGTGATTCGAGACAAGTGATACGGAAGGAGGATCAGTGCCCGCCGGTGCGAGGTCAGAGACCTTCGGAGAACCGAATTTCCGGCGTCGCATCCATACTCCCGGAATTTCTCGACAAACCGGACGTGACCAGCCATTCTGCGCCATCAATTGACCTGAAATGACTTCGTTACAGCTATTCGATTGCGTCCCCTTGGTGCTGCGCATGATCAGTAAGAAGCCGACGCCGCGCGGCGCGATGCTGACCGTGATCCGGGGCGCGCTGGCCGTCGCATCGGGGATGTTTCTCCTGTGGAAGTCTGCCGGAAAGAGATGCCCCTGATGCACCGTTTCTTTCTTCCCGATCTTGGCTCGCTCCGGCTTGCCGGTGACGAGGCGCATCATTGCCGCGACGTATTCCGTCTCCGTTCCGAAGACGAAATCGAGGTGTTCGACGGATGCGGCAACGTTGTCCGCTGCCGGATCGAGGCGCTGAGCAAACGCGAGGTTCGTCTGGCCGCGCTGGAGCGCCGCCATGCGCCGCCGTTGCCGTGCCGCATCACGCTCGCTGTCGCGGTGATCAGGAAAAACTTCGAGTTCATCATCCAGAAGGCCACCGAGCTGGGCGTCAACGGCATCATGCCGCTCATCACCGAACGCACCATTGTCCGCGCCGACAAGACGCCGCGCTGGACCGAGATTGCGCTCGAAGCGTGCAAGCAATGCGGCAACAACTGGCTGCCTCTGGTCACGCCGGCGCAGTCGCTGGAAGAATTTCTCGGCGCGCCCAGCCATTTTGATTTGAGACTTGTCGCTGCGCTTCATCCCGGCGCGAAACCCGTGAAGAGCCTCCTTCGCAGCGCGCGCTCAGTGTGTGTGTTGATCGGACCGGAAGGGGACTTCACCCCCGCAGAATACGCAGCCATCGGGGCGGCGGGATTTACGCCGGTCACGCTGGGGCCGCTGGTCTTGCGCGCGGACACGGCGGCGATCTACGCGTTGAGCGTCGTGCATCACGAACTTGTCGTGCATGGCGTCGTCTGATAGGTTGCCGCCCATGCCAGCGAAGAAGAACAAGGCAAGGAAAAAACTGCTCGGCGTCGGCCTCGACGCCAAGGACGATCACGTGCGCATCACGACCGGCGAGAATTTCAAGCTGGTCGGCGGCAGCGAGGAGACCCACGGCGTGATGCAGGAGAAAGCCGTCAAGATGAATGAGCACCTCAAGCGCCGCGGCAAGACGCTGGAGACCGTGACGCGCGAGGAATTCCACGAGATCGCGGATCGCCTCGGCATGCCGCTGGCCGACCAGCAGGCGCCACGCAACAACTGACTCACGCCGTTCCGATCACTCCTGGCTCAAGCCGCAGGTTTTCTTCCGCTCGCGGCCAAGCGCATCCGCCGCAAACAGGGCGTCCACGATGCTGTCGCTGGTGACGGTGAACGGGTGGTTCTCGCAGAGCGAGCCTTTCCCCGCGCAGATGTCGCCGATCTTTTGGAGGCGGTCGCGCTTCACTCCGGCGAGGCCGAGTTCGGCGAAGGTCACAGGCAGTCCGATGGCGATCTCGAAGTCCACGACCTTGTACAACTCGGCAGTCTCGGTGTCTTCGTCGAGGCAAAGCTGGGCGAGCAGGCCGAAGCCGACTTCTTCGCCGTGCATCAGGCCGTGACATTCGGGGAATGACGGGAAACAGTTGGCGATCATGTGCGCGCTTGCGCAGCCGCAACTCTCGAAACCGAGACCGGACAGCAGCACGTTGGCCTCGACAATCTTCTCGACGGCGGGCGTGACGAGATGCTGTTCGACGGCGCGTTTCGCTTCGATGCCGTGTTGCATCAGCGTGTCGTAACAAAGCCGCGCAATGGCGAGCGAAGCCATCGTGGCGGTGCCGCCGCTGCCGGCGAGGTTGCAGGCGCGGGTTTTGCGGCACGCTTCGGCTTCGAACCACGTGGCGAGGGCATCGCCCATGCCGGCGACGAGGGAGCGGACGGGCGCATTGGCGATGACTTGTGTGTCAACGAGGACAAGATCGGGGTTCACGCCCCATGATTCAAAGCCGAGGCAATTCCCGGCGTCGTCATACCAGACGGTGTAGGAACTGGTCGGCGAATCGTTGGAGGCGATGGTGGGGACGGTGACCATCTTGACGCCGGCGAAGGCGGCGGCGGCTTTGCCGCTGTCGAGCGTCTTGCCGCCGCCAAAGGCGACGATGATGTCGGCGCTGTTTTGTCTGGCGAGCGCGGCAACGCGTTCGGCCTCGGCCTTGGTGCATTGGCCGCGGAACTCGACGTCAACAAAACTCTCGTTTTGGACGGCGGGAGCGATGACCGCCTTGACGCGATTGTCCCAGAGGAAGATTGGTTTCTTGCCGATGGCGCGAAGCAATGGGCCGATCTCGTTGAGGACGCCGCGTCCTTGGATGTAACGGCGGGGGGCGATGAGTACGTTTTTCATGGTTTGTTTTCTCCGGGGGTGTTGCTGCTGCGCATGACGTGCATGATGCGCGTCCAATCGCTCGGCGCTGCCTTCTGCGCGCCGGTGCGTGGCGCGCCGCGAACCTGTGGCGGGAGGGCGCGCGTGACTTCGATCATCTGGCGCTCCTTGTCCCAACCGAGGATGCGTCCGGCGACAGCGGCGAGTTCGGTGAGTGTTTTGATGGTGGCGTTGCCGAGCAACCCGATGGTGCTCCGCCGGTACACGAGGTCGGCGAGGTGGACCATCGCATCGTTGGCGGCCATCCATTCGATCTCGCCGGCGCTGTATTCAGGCAATGATTCCAGCGGCGTGTTGTCAGTGGCCGCGATGGTTTCCGCAACGGTGCCATAACGTCCGAGCAAGGTGGCGGTGCGTTGTGGCGTGCATTTTGTCTTCTCCGAAACGCGGGCGATCCATTGGGCGCGGTCGCCGTCGGCGACGGGAAAATCCTTGCCGCCGCCGATGGGGATGCCGGCGGTGGAAACCCGTCGCGTGAGGCCGAGACGCGAGAGAAGTTTGTCGGCCGTCTGCTCGGCGAGGGCGCGGAAGGTCGTCCATTTGCCGCCGATGAGGCAGACAATGGGAACCTGGCGCGCGCCGGCGGGTTCGAGGAAATGAATGGTGTGTCCCCGGCTGATGTTGGCGGTCACGGTGCTCTTGGTGGAGGGAAGGGGACGCACGCCGCAGAAGGCGAACACGATGTGTTCGCGGTTGACCTTGACGCCGGGGAAGACGCCTTGAAGCGTGACGAGCATGTACTCGATTTCGCGGTCATCGAACGTGGCCTTGTCGGGATCGTCCACGGGGATGTCGGTGGATCCCATGATGACCTTGTCGAGGAACCGGAAGACGATGCAGACGCGTCCGTCGGCGTGTTGGTAATAGACCATCTGGTCGCCGATGGCGTTGTAGAGATCGGGACAATCCACGACGAGGTGCGAGCCTTTTGTGCCGCCGATGAAATCTGTCGGCTCGCCGAGGATGGCGTTGGCGGCGTCCACCCAGGCGCCGGTGGCGTTGACGACAAACTGCGGCTCGACGAGGAGAGTTTCGCCGGTGACGAGGTCTTTGAGGGAGACGTGGTTGCCGTCGAGGCGTTGCGGGACGACATAGTTCAACGCGGCGCAATCCGGGGAAGCGCGTTGCGCGTCGTGGATGAGTTCAATGCAGAGGCGTTCGGCTTCCGTGATCATCGCGTCCCAGTACGTGGCCGTGCCGATGATCTCGGGATTCAAGCCGGGCAGGGCCTGCAACGCCTTGTCGCGCGGCATGAGAAAGTGAGTGGGCGTGCGACGATCCTTGCGCGTGACGAAATCGTAGTAGGTCAGGCCGAGGTTGGTGATGAGCGATCCCCGGCTGCCGGGACGGACGGAAAAACCGAGGAAGATAAGCGCCGATTGCACCGCGCCGCCGAGCCGGGAGAAGAACGGGATGGTGGTCTTGAGCGGGAAAACGACGTGCGCGGCGTTGGTGAGGAGGCGATTCCGTTCGTGGAGCGATTCGCTGACGAGTTTGAACTCGCGGTTTTCCAGGTAACGCAGCCCGCCGTGGATCATGCGCGAGGATTTCGAAGTGGCGCCCGCGGTGAAGTCGGCCTTGTCAACGAGCAGGCACCGCACGCCTTGCAACGCGAGTTCGCGGAACAGGGCGATGCCGTTGCAGCCGCCGCCAAGAATGAGAACGGGGACGCGCGGATTGGCGCGGAGTTGTTGGATGGTTTGTTGGCGTGAGATCATGGTTCGGGAAGCAGTTCGGCGCCGGTGACTTTGAATGTGAACGCGTGCTGGCAGGGAAGTTGATCGGGGGACAGCATCGGGACTTCGATCTCCAACGTGTTGCCCCGGATCCGCCGTTTGAGTTTGCCTTCGCGGCCGAGCAACGTCACCACGCTGTTGGCCGGCGTTTTGATGTTGTGCAAGGCAAGCTTCGCGCCGGGCCAGCCGGGTGTGATGGCGTACAACGCGTCGGGCTTCTTCGTGAAGAATGCTTGTTGGACGGCCATCTCACCTTTCGCTTGCTGGCCGATTTGTTCCATGAGGTTGTACTTGACCTTGTACTCGCCGAACTGCTGGCCGGGACGTTTGCCTGCGGTCCACTGGCACGAACGCCCCGCGTAGCGCGTGCCGAAAATGGCTTCGCCGTTGACCTTCAGCCAGTCGCCAATTTCCAGCAGCCGTTGCTGCATGATGACCGGGATCCGTCCGTCGGCCGTCGGGCCGATGTCCAAAAGAAAATTGCCGCCCCGGCTGACCAGATCGCAAAGCACCATGATGAACTCGCGCCCCGTTTTGTAGTCGTCAATCGTCTCCGCCCGGTTGTAGCCGTAGGAGTGCGCCATGCCGCGGCTTTCCTCCCACGGATGCGACGCATCCTTCATCCCGGCGGCATACTCGGTCGTGTAATACCCGCCGTGTTTGTGCCGGCAATCCTTGCCCCAGCGGTCGTTGATGACGACGTACTCCTTGCATGGCGATTCGTTGAACAACCACGCGAGCAGTTCTTCACTGCGCCAATCCTTCGACGGCATGTCCCATTCGCCATCGCTGAAAATGAGGCACGGCTTGTAGCGGATGACGACATCCTTGAACTGGGGAAACATGTGTTCGCTGACATAACGGGCGCGAGTCGCCTGGTTGGTCCAGAGCGGATTGAACCATTCGTACAGCGAGTAGTAGAAGCCGAACTTGATCCCGCGTTTCTCGACGGCGGCCTTCATCTCGGCCATCAAATCGCGTTTCGGACCGATCTCGACGCTGTTCCACGGTCGTCCCCACGTCCTGCTCGCCTCGGCATTTGGCCAGAGGCAGTAGCCGTCGTGGTGTTTCGAGGTCGGCACGATGTACTTCGCGCCGGACCGAGCGAAGATATCGGCCCACTGGTCGGCGTCGAATAATTCGCAGGTGAACCGCGGCGCGAAGTCCATGTAGTCAAAGCTCTCGCCGAAATGCTTCTTGTGAAACTGCCACCAGACGTTGTCCGGTTTCTTGTTGGCCATTCGCTGCCAATACCATTCCGCATATTGTTTCGGCGCGCCCCAGGCCGGCACCGAATAGACGCCCCAATGAATGAAGATGCCGAACTTCGCGTCGAGAAACCACTCCGGGGTCGGTCGCTGGTCGAGCGACTCCCAGTTTGCCTCGTACCGCGGCTGCGCATCGCAGCGCAGCGTGACCAACAACAGCAGTACGGCGAGTCGGGAAAGTGTTTTCATGCGCCTAGCCGATACCGCGCACCGCCGGACGTGTCAAGCCTCTCATTGGCATCGGCGTCGTTCGAAATGGTGGAAATGGAAAACGCGCGTTGAGTGACCCCGCACAACGCGGACCGGTCAACCATGTCCGGAAAACAGGAACGATCGTTCCTGTTTCCCGGACAAATGTCTTGCGCAACAAATGGGCAACGGGTAAAGAAGATGGCATGGCTGGATTTGATGGCACAGACATCCTGGACCTGTTCTGTTGGGGCATGGAGAAACTGACGCGGCCGACGCTTTCCAACCTGCTCTCGGGTTATGAGGAGTACGAACATCGGTACGGCGCGAGCCGCGCCATCTGGCGCTTGGAGCGGGAACGCTGGATCCAACGCACCCGGTCGGGCAAACAAATCGTGTTCACGCTCACGGTGGACGGAAGGCAACGCGCGCCGGTCTGCGAACCGCAACAAGACTGGTCCCGTCCTTGGGATGGCGCGTGGCGGGTGGTGACCTTCGATCTGCCGGAGACGCAGCGCAAAGAGCGGAAACGCTTGTGGCAGGCATTGCGGGCGCGCAAGTTCGGCTTGCTTCAGCGCAGCGTGTGGGTCTGGCCGCATGACGTGCATGGCATCTTGGAAGACATGATCGAAATCGAGGGATTGCCGGAATGTTTTTGCGGGTTTCAGGCGAACCGATTGTTTCTCTGCACCCACGCAGAAGTGGTTTCCGCCGCGTGGGACTGGAAGGAGATCAATCAGCGACACCAGCACCACCTCCAACGATTGACCGGCACCGAGGCGGAATTGCGAAACGCAACGTCGCTGGCGGAGTTGTCCAAGGCTGCGCGGTGTGAGCGACGCGCCTATCAATATGCGTTTTCTTTTGATCCGCTGCTGCCGCGCCCGCTGCTGCCGAAGTCTTATGCCGGCGGGCGCGTGGAAGAAGAGCATCGGGCCTTTCGCCGCCATCTCGGTCGCCGGCTTCATGAGTTGGGGGCTGAGTGACGCATCTTGTCCGGGAAACAGGAACGATCGTTCCGTTTTTCCGGACAAAGTACATGGCAATGCGGTGAGTCAGGCGGCGCGTTCGGCGCGCATTTGAGTTTGCAGTTTCGGGGCTTGTTTGCTATATGGCGCCCACTATGAAACCCCTGCATCTGCTCGTGGCAATGATTCTGGTGGCAGCGACTGCCGTTGCTGCCGACACTCCATCCATCAAGGTCATCGGCCCGGACCAGAAACCGGTCGCCAACTTCAGTTTCCTGACGCGTCCTTCCTCCGAGCGCGTATCGCAGCGGTGGAAGACCGACGCCAAGGGAGAGTGCCGCCTGACCAACCTGAAACCCTCTGCGAAGCATGTCCTGACGTGGGCGGCCACGTGGACCGAGAAGGGGTTGATGGAACAAGGCACGCAGACGAGCACGTTGAGCGCCGGTCAGCCGACGACCATTTCACTCAAGGCGGCTCTGATCCCCAAGGGCGCTGTCGCGGCCACGCTGCAAACGTGCGCGTATTCGCTTTCCAGTTTCTGCCTTGACCGGGAAGAACGGTTCCTCGTCTGCGATCCACTGAATAAACGCCTTCGCGTCCTCACCGCTGATGACAAACTGGTCAAGGACATTCAACTCGGATTTGCCCCGCAGGTCGTTGCCTGTCGCGCCGACGGCAGCATCGTCGCCGCCGGCACCGGCGAAATCGTGCTGCTCAACGCGCAGGGCGTCAAACAAGCCACGGCAAGCCTGCCCGCGCAATCCCGCACCGCCACCGCCGTCGGAGCGCAAGGCCAGGACGTCTTTGTTTGTGTCCAGGCCAAAACCGGTTACGCCGTTTTCCGCTTCTGCGACAAACTTCAGAGTCCGACCGAGATCATCAAGGGGCTGCGCGGTTGTTGCGGCCAGATGGATTTCAAGGTTCACAACGGCAGTCTGTATGTCGCCCACAACACCAAGTTCCTCATCGAAAAATATGACCGCGACGGCAAGCTGTTGTCTTCCTTTGGCAAACGGTTCAACGGCACCTCGGAGTCGTTCAAGGGGTGTTGCGAGCCGAAAAACATCTGCTTTGATTCCCAGGGAAATCTCTGCACCGCCGAGTCGTCGAACTGGACCGTCAAAAAGTTCACTCCCGACGGCAAGTACATCAACTTTTTCGGCGCCATCGCCGAGACCGGCGACTGTGTCCGCGCCACCATCGTTTCCACCAAGGACAACCGGATCTACATCCTCGATCATCCGCGCAACATCATCCGTCCTGTCCTGCCGGGCAAATCCAAGGACGTCAGCACCGGCCGCTCATGAAGTTTCGATTCCTCTTGCTCGTCGCGTTCGCGGTGACACTTCGCGCGGAAGACCTGTCGCTGCTCGTTCTTGATCCGCTGGCGGCCCCGAACGCCTGCGCCTGCGTCGCGGGGTACGCGCAGCGCGATTACGAGGCCTTCGCCGCGCATCTTGGCAAATCGTTGAACGCAACCGTTCCCCTGCAATTCGCCCCCATCCTTGCCGGCAAACCGTCCCTTGTCATCGGCAAACAAACCGAGATCGAACACGCCGCCAAAGCATCGGGATTGAAACTCACACGCGTTGCGATGCTGACCGACTTGAAAGGCAGCACGAATCTCCACGGCCTGTTTGTCGTCCGCGCCAAGGACCGCGCCAAGACCCTCGCCGATCTCAAGGGCAAACGCATCCTGTTCGGTCCCGACGGGTCCGACGAAAAACACGCCGCCGCGCTCGCGGCCCTGAAACAAGCCGGCGTTCCGGTGCCGGGGAAAATCGAAGCGCGCGACACCTGCAGTCAATCCGCCATCGAGGTGGCCGAGCGCAATGCCGATGCCGCTGTCATCTCCAGCTATGCGATGCCGTTGCTCGAAGGCTGCGGCACCATCGCCAAGGGCGAACTGCGAATCATCGGGCGCACCGGTGAGGTTCCCTTCATCGCGCTGTACGTCGCTGACGAGTCGCTTGTCCCGCGATTGGAAAAGGCGCTCGCCCAATTGACCGGCGACAGCCAACTGCTCGACAAGATGGAATCCGCCAAGGGCTTTGTCGTCGTAAAAAAAAAGTAGCTGACGCTGGTTGGACCGATTGGCGCGGCGCTGGCCGCGTGTCCCATTCGCCGTTCGTTCCCGCGAAACTGCCGGCGACACCGGTTTTCCTCTGGCGCGCCCCGCTCACCTCGCAAGGACTCGGCGGCGTCGCCGCGACCGAGTCTGTTGTCATCTGCTCCGACAAAAACGAAGAAACCGACATCTGGCGTTGTTTCGATGCCGCCACCGGCCAATCGCTCTGGGAATTTGCGTACGCCGCGCCCGGTCAAATGGATTACACCAGCGCGCCGCGCGCCACGCCCGTCATTGACGGCGACAAGGTTTTCCTGTTCAGCGCGCTCGGCCAGCTTCATTGCGTTGCGCTGAAGAACGGCGCGCTGAAATGGTCGCGCGACTTGCTCATTGACTATGCCGGCGAACTCCCGACATGGGGTTACTGCGCCACGCCGTTGCTCGTGGACGACCTCGTCATCGTTCCCGGCGCCGCGACCAACGCTTTCCTTGTCGCCTTTGACCGGCGCCGCGGCGCGCTCCGCTGGAAAACTTCCGGCGCCATGCCGGGCTACGGCAACTTCATCTGCGCCGAGTTCGGCGGGCGCCGGCAAATCGTCGGCTGCGACGCGGAATCCGCCGGTGGCTGGGACCCGAAGACCGGCAAGCGGCTCTGGACGATTCCATCGGAGTTTCCCTCGGAGTTCAAGGTGCCGACGCCGTTGAAGCTCGGCGGGCGATTGCTGCTCGCGGCCGAGCAGAGCGGGGCGCGGCTGCACGGATTCGACAAGCAAGGACGGGCGATTCCCAAGCCGTTGTTCGAGAATACCGATGTGAATCCCGACGTGACATCGCCTGTCGAGGTTGACGGCATGATCTGGTTGACGACCAACAATGGCCTCTATTGTCTCGATGCCAACCTCAAGATCGTCTGGCGCTTGGAGCAGGAACCTTTCAATGATCCCGCCCAGTTGATCGCCGGCAACGGGCGCGTGCTCGTGCTCACCAACAAGGGAGCGCTCGCCTTGTTGCCGTCGCGCCCCGCCGCTGCGACGAAACCGCAACTGCTTTCGTTGGTGACGGATGTTGAGGTGTGGTCGCAGCCCGCGTTGGTGCGCGGGCGTTTCTACGTGCGGACTGATGCCGAACTGCTCTGCCTGTCGTTGGACTGAGCGGTTGCATCTGCGACGACGCCCCGCGCTTTGTCCGGAACACAGGAACGATCGTTCCTGTGTTCCGGACAAAGGAACCATGAGGCGCGGTTGACAAACAGGGCGGGCGCGGCTACGATGCCGCTCGATTTCGGTGGGGACGTAGCTCAGTTGGCTAGAGCGCCTGAATGGCATTCAGGAGGTCGAGGGTTCAACTCCCTTCGTCTCCACCAAATTTTCTCCAATGAACTGGACCGCGACACATGATGCACAGCGCGTCCGACGCAAACGGCGTCGGCGATAGCTGGGGTGTCTTCGCGCAACGGTTCCCTCCCTCCTTTGCTTTTATGACCCAACACATTCGTAACATCGGCATCATTGCCCACGTTGACCACGGCAAGACGACGCTCGTGGACAAACTCCTGCGCGAAGGCGGCGTCTATCGCGACAACCAGGTCGCCGAGGAACGCGCCATGGATTCCATGGACCTCGAAAAAGAAAAGGGGATCACCATCAAGGCCAAGAACGCCTCCGTCCACTGGCGCGACCACCTTATTAATATAGTGGACACGCCCGGCCACGCCGATTTCGGCGGCGAGGTCGAGCGCATCCTCGGCATGGTGGACGGCGTGCTGCTGCTGGTGGACGCCTTCGACGGCCCGCAAGCGCAGACAAGGTTCGTCTTGCAGAAAGCCCTCAAACACGGCCTGAAAGTCATCGTGGTCATCAACAAGGTTGACCGCGAACACGCCGACCCGATGGCAGTGCACGACAAGGTCCTTGAACTTCTCCTCGAACTCCACGCCAGCGAAGACCAGTTCAACGCGCCGTTCATCTACGCCAGCGCCCGCGACGGCTATGCCGTCCGTGAACTGCGCGACGCGCGCAATGGGATGACGCCGCTCTTCGAAACGATTCTCCAGCACGTTCCGCCCCCGAAAGCCGACCCCGCCGCGCCGTTCGAGATGCTCGTCAGCAA
The DNA here is from genome assembly GCA_016871575.1 of Verrucomicrobiota bacterium. Lineage (GTDB taxonomy): Bacteria > Verrucomicrobiota > Verrucomicrobiia > Palsa-1439 > Palsa-1439 > CAIKAP01. The sequence continues at coordinate 11,649 of VHCW01000079.1, read as the reverse complement.
CCTTGATTGGTCCGACTACGTCGGGCGCATCGCCATCGGCAAAATCACCGGCGGCAGCGTCAAGGTCGGCGACCCCGCCGTCTGCATCCACAAGGACGGACGGCGCGACCGCGCGGCGATCACCAAGGTGTTCGAATTCAGCGGCTTGAAGTCCGGCGAATGCACCGCCGGCGAAGCCGGCAACATCGTCGGCCTTTCCGGCTTCGAGGAAGTTTCCATTGGCGAGACGCTGTGCGACAACGAAGAGCGCGAGCCGATCCCGTTCCAGGAAATTGATCCGCCCACCATCCAGATGCAGTTCGCCGTCAACGACGGGCCGCTCGCCGGCAAGGACGGCAGGCTCGTCACGGCCCGGCACATCGGCGAACGCCTGCACAAGGAGACGCGGACGAACATTTCGCTGAGCGTCGAGGACACCGACGCGGCGAACATCTTCCTCGTCAGCGCCCGCGGCGAAATGCAGATCGCCATCCTCGTCGAACAGATGCGGCGCGAAGGCTACGAAGTGCTTGTGTCGCGCCCCGAAGTCATCACGCGCCGCGACAAGAACGGGAAGTTGCTCGAACCGTACGAGACGCTCTGGGTCGAGACGCCGCAGGAAAAACTCGGCGACGTGATGCAGGTGCTCGCCGCCCGCAAGGCCGAGATCACGAACATGCAGCATCACCCGCACGGCGTCACCGTCGAGTCCGTGATCCCAACGCGCGGCCTCATCGGTTTCGAGACCGACCTCGTCAACCTCACCAGCGGCCGCGCCGCGATGTCGCACCTGTTCCAGGAGTACGGCCCGTGGAAAGGCGAGATCATGACGCGCACCACCGGCACGCTCGTCTCGATGGAGACCGGCATCGCCACCGCGTGGGCGCTCAACAACATCCAGGAACGCGGGCGCCTGTTCATCGGGCCGCAGGAAGACGTTTATGAAGGGATGATCATCGGCGAGAACCCGCGCGCCGAGGACATGCCGGTCAACCCGACCAAGACCAAGCACCTCACCAATATGCGCAGCCAAGGCGAAGGGAAGGGGATCCAACTGGAGCCGCCGTTGCGGATGAGCCTCGAACGCAGCCTCGAATACATTGACGTGGACGAATACGTCGAGGCGACGCCCAACCACCTGCGCCTGCGCAAGAAAATCCTCAACGCCACCTTGCGCAAGCGCTCGGCGATGGCGGCGTCGAGCGCAGTTTCATAGGCTACCGCTTCGAGGTGCGGTCGGTGACCCAGCGGTGGATTTGCTTTTGCGTGTTGGCCCAGCGGCGCGGGTCGCCGCGCTCGGCGACGAACTGGGCGAACAACTCCAGCAGCATCTCGCGGAATTGGCCGAGTTTCTGGACGCGTTCCTGAAACATCGAGGCGGCGTCGAGGATTTCCTTGGACTCCGGCAGCTTCAGTCCGCGAAAGACGAAAGCGTCAGTGTCGAACGAGCACGACCAGTTCTCGTCGCCGCTGCGGGCGAGGATGAGCTTGGCGCGTTCGAGTTTCTTGCCGCTGAGCAGCGCGGTCTTTGCCTCGGCGCTGATGGTCGGCAGGCCGTGGCGCAACGACATCTCGTGCGCGCCCTCGCCGACGCGCGTGAACAGCAGCGGCCCTTCGAGCATGATGGCGACGCGTCCGTGTTCCTTCGTGTCGAATAATCCCTCGCGCGCCTCGGAGCAGAACCAGAGCCACGTCAGGAAATCCAGTCCGGGTGTTTCCTCCATCGCGGAATCCGGCACCTCGGGCGAGAAACTCGTTTTGCCCCAGTCGCCGATGCCAGCGCCCAACTGCACCGCGGCCGTCGCGGCAGTGAGCGGGATGGGATCGAACCCGGCGGCGTTGCGGAAGTTCAGGCGGAACGCGTCGGTCTGGTTCTCCGAGGTCGCGCCGGCGTAGAGCGTGCTGGCGCGTTCGTCGTACACGAACGGAATACCCTTGAGCGTCGGCGGCATCGTCGGCAGCAACCGGGCCATGACTTGTTTGCGGATGTCGCTGCGCGTTTTGCGGTCCACGAACGGCTTCTTTTCGAGGCGCATGTGGGCGAACTCTTCGAGCATGCACTCGGCGCGCACGAGCGACTTCGGCACTTTGCGCTCGGCCTTGAGCAGCACGAGCCGGAGGTGGCCGCCGAAGAACGCGTTCTCGTCGGTGATCGGCACATCGAGCAGATGGCGTCCGCCGACCCAGCCGTGGACGGGGTCGGCGCCCATGCTTTTCAACGGCGGCGCGGCGCGTTGCGCGAACCGCTCGACGGCGTCCTTCGGCAGTTGGTGCGGGACATGAAAAATACGGAAACTGATCGAACCATTTTCAAATGACATGTGGATTTCCTTACATGAAGCGCCGCTTATAGCATGGCCGCGCGGAGCCGCCAGCATCTTTTTCGCCGGATCTTTTTCGCCGGAAGCGCCGCAGGCGGGCGCATTTGGGCACTGCCACCATTGCGGCGAAGCCATTGTAGGCCGACTCTGTGAGTCGGCGTTCGTTCGACCACACCGGCTGCGCCGACACGCAGTGTCGGCCTACAACCCACTGACGGTGCGTGAACAGGTGTGGCAGTGTCCGGATGCGCCCGACTCAGGCGGGCTTGCAGCCGTTCGCAGAATCTGCTAAGGATGACAGCCATGAAGACGCTGCGCTGCTTGCTTGCCATCACTGTTGCCGTTGCCGCCGTCACGTTGCTGACAGCCGCGCAGCGAGCCAACGCGAGAGGAAAGAAAATCGTGAAACAATCGAACAAGAACTTTTACCATCCCGACGGCACGTTCCATGCCGTCAAGGCGAAGCAGGCTTATTACGACATGATGAAACGGTTCGGCTACCCGGTGTACGACAAACTGAAGACCGACGACTTCTGGGCGATTGATTTCGGCCTCGGCGATTTCGCCAACGTCGGCATGGCGGGCATCTTCTGGTGGAACGACCAAAAGCACGATTATTTCGGGCACGAGATTTATTTGTTGCCGGGCCAAATGATCGTGGAACACGGGCACGTCCGGACGCCGGAGGCGAAACCGAAGATGGAAGCGTGGCAGGTGCGGCACGGCAGCGTCTATCTGTTCGGCGAAGGCGAGGAAACGAACCCGTGCCCGGTCGAGTTGCCGGAGAGCCAGGCGAAATTCATCACCGTCCGAAACGCCAAGCTGCTCAAGCCCGGCGAGATCGCCGCGCTCAACCGGCCGGAAGCAAAACATTTCATGGTCGCCGGACCGGACGGGGCGATTGTGACGGAGTACGCGACGTATCACGACAACGCCGGGCTGCGGTTCACGAATCCGGGTGTGAAGTTTTAGCAAAACAAAAAGCGCCGGCGATTGGTGAAGACGTTGTGGAGGGCCACGCTCCGTCGTGGCCGCATGGGCGAACGGACGCGACGGAGCGCGTCCCTCCAGTTTGGTTGCGGTTGTGAGTTGCATGTTGCGCCATTTTCATATCGGTTCCATTCGCCGCAAGCTGATGGCGGCGATCTTGCTGACGAGCGCCGCCGCGGTGCTGGTCATGGCAACGGTCATGATCGCGTATGAACGCGTTCAACTCCGGCGCGAAGTCAAAGACACGCTCATCACCGAAGCCGAGTTGATTGCGCGATCGGTTGCCAACTCGCTTGCGGCGGGTGACGTCGCCACGGCACGGGAAAGGCTCAGCGCGCTCTGGGTCCAGCGCGAGACCGTCCAGGCATGCTTGCACACTCCCGATGGCAAATTATTTGTCGAGTATGATCCCGCGGACGCGTTCAGCGCGGTGATGCCCGCCACGGGAGAAGTTGAGTTTGGTCCGCGATACGCACTGCTGCGATGGCCGGTCCTGCGCCACAATCAACTGGTCGGTTACGTGTCGTTGCGCGAAGACATGCAACCGCGGCTGCGGCAGTTGCGCCTGCATTTTCTCATCGCGCTCGCCGCGATTGCCGGCGCGCTCGTGGTTGCAGCGGCGCTCTCGCTCCAGTTGCAGCGCATCATCTCGACGCCGCTGCGGACGCTGACGCGCGCCGCGCGCGCCGTCGTCAAGGAGAACGATTACGGCATTCGCGTGGTCAAGCGAAGCCGCGACGAAACCGGCGAACTCACCGATGCGTTCAACCAGATGCTCGACGAGATCGCGCGTCGCGAAGCCGCTCTCGCCGCGAGCGAGCAACGCTACCGGTTGCTGGCCGACACCGTGCCGGACCTTGTGTGCGTGTATGATTTACCCGCGCGGCGCAACCGCTACATCAATCGCGCGGTTCAGCGGATCCTCGGCGTGACGCCGGAACAATTTCAAAACGAAACGCTCGGCCACTTTGTTCATCCCGACGACAAGCCGCGCCTGGAAGCGCACCACGCCGCGTTGAGCGCCGCGCGCGACGGCGAGGTGCTCGAAACGATTTGTCGTTTCCACGATGCAGAGGGGCGTTGCCACTGGCTGCAGTTGCGCGACACCATTTTCACGCGGGATGCCGATGGCAGAGTCCAACAGATCATTGGCGCGGCTTCCGACATCACGGCGTTGCGCGATCTTCAGCGCGAGGTTTTGGAGATCAGCGAACGCGAGCGCGCGCGCATCGGGCGTGACATTCACGACAGCCTGTGCCAGCAACTGGTCGGCGTGACGTTGATGCTGAGATTGCTGCGGGACAAACTTCAGTCGCGGAACCCGTCCGAGGCCGTGGACGCGGCAGAGATGGAGCGGCTGCTGCGCGAAGCCGTCCATCATGCGCGGGAGATCTCCCATAACCTCCATCCGGCGCAGTTCCTCGATGAGGGTCTTTGTGTCGCGCTCCAAAATCTTGCCGACCAAACCAGCCAGCGTTGTTCGGTACAATGTGTCGCAGCGTGTCAGGATGGAATCAAGGAAGTTGATCGTGCGACAGCCCTGCACCTCTATCGCATTGTTCAGGAGGCGGTTGCCAATGCCGTGAAACATGCCCAATCGAGGCGGATTGACGTGCGATTGAGCGCTGATGCCGGCGTGTTGCGATTGACCGTCCAGGACGATGGATGCGGGTTTGCCGACACAGCAGGGAATGGGGACGGGTTGGGGTTGCGGATCATGCGGTACCGGGCGCGCCAGATCGGCGGCAAACTTAGCGTTCGTTCCGCCGAGGGCAGCGGCACCGTCGTGACCTGCCAGTGGCCGGTGTCGGGTTTGTAGTCACGCACGCAGTCCCATGTCGTTTCGGGACGGAGTGCGGTTCCTCGCCTCACGCTACTCCGCTTCGCTGCGTAGCTTACTACGAACAGGAGGGAGGCTTGACCATACTATAGGGGATTATAAGGGGATAAAATTATTTCAAAAAAAAGTTGCACAAATACAAGGGGGGATGTATTTTCCGCCATCAAACGGTGGGTAAGTCACGAGGCTGTCCCAGTTAACCACAAATGTTCACCTGTTACGCGAGTTGAACCAATGTTAGCCGGAGAGAATCGCAGTGTTTTTAGGACGTAGGTGAGGTATCTTCATTCCAAGTTGTCGTGCCGTGCTTTTCTGGCGGTTGCCAAGAGCAACGCTGTCTTTATTTTTCCCATTGCCACTTTTCCGTTGAACCACCACAAGGACTGACTATGAGCTACCAGCGTACACCACATCAGACCACGATCCCCGCCCGACAGACATCTCTCGTCCTGTCCCTGATCGTCCGGTCGGTGATGCTCTCCGTCATGGCTCTTGTGTTCATCGGTTGCGGAAAACAAACCGGCGTCGGCGTCATTGATCTCGACCGCGTGGCGTCGGCGTTGGGTTGGATGGATGATCTCGGCAAGAATCTCCAGACCGCCGACACGGAGATGCGCGCGCAACTCGACCAGGTGTTGCGCGCCAACGTGAAGACGATCGAGGACACCAAGGCCGAGGTTGCTGCCGACGCGAAACTCACGGCGGACCAGATCAAGACGCTGAACAGCATCCAAGACGTTCGCGAGCTTGCCCAACTGCCGTTGACGAAAGAGCAGCGCGAGAAACTCATCAACGCCGTCAATGACGCCAACACCCGCTGGCAGAATGCGCTCAACGCCTACCAGCAACAGATCCAACAACAGCGCGTCAACCTCATCCTCGGCTGCCGCGAAAAAATCCGGCCCGCCGCCCGTCGCGTCGCCACCGCGCGCGGCCTCGCGATTGTCCTCACCACGTCCGACAACGTGCTGCTCTCGGAGCCGGGCACGGACATTACGAATGACGTGATTGATGAACTCCAGAAGAGCGGCACCGCGCGAGTCGTCGCGCCAAGCGCCGCACCGGCGCCCGCGACCCCGGCGCCCGTCGCGCCCGCCAAACAGAACACGAAGCAATAACGACACAGCCCGCACTTGAACGCCACCGCGATACAACCTGCGACCGTCAGAGCCAAGAGCCGAAAGTCCCGGCGGACGGCGCGTGTCATGGCGTTGATCGCAGCGGGGATATTTGGTTTCAGCAGCAGCCACCATGCTGCGAATATCTACTGGGATGCCGGTGGTGCTGCAGACACCAATTTTACCACTCTTGCCAACTGGAACACAGCATCTGATGGAACGGGTGTTAATCCCGGTGTAATTAACAATTTCGATATTGCCTATTTCAATATCACCACCCTCAATACCCCGGTGGGTGTGCGGATCGGCGCTCTGACGATTGGGGGATTCGTTTTCAGGAGCACCGGTTTGGTCTCTTTCAATACCGATGGCTCGAATCGAGCCATTACCCTTGGCACGGGCGGTATCACGATCAATGCCGGTGCAGGACCGGTCACTTTTGGAACAATAACAGATACTCAGAGGATCACGTTCACTCTTGGCGGCACACAAACATGGCGAAACGATTCCGGCAATCTCCTTTCGTTGAACAACAACAACACGATTAACCTGGGCGCTAATATATTAACGTTTAGCGGTGCCGGCAATATCACCACGGGCACCGGCATAATCAGCGGAGCAGGCGGCGGATTGGTCAAGGAGGGAACCGGGGTGCTCACTCTTGGCGCCGCCAACACATTCACGACGGGCGGGTTCAGGTTGAACGCGGGCACCGTCGTGATCGGCAACAACGCAGCGTTTGGCGCCCCCGCCACCAGCCGCCTCACCATCAACGGCGGCGTACTGAATGCGAATGCCGCCCGAACGGTTGCGAATGCCGTCACCATGAACAACAATTTTGCGTTCGAAGGTGCGGGCACGCTCCTTCTAAGTGGCGCGGTCACGCTCGGCAACAACGTGACGATCAACGCTACCAACAGCACGCTGACCATCGGAGGTGTCATTGGTGATGGCGGCAGTGGGTTCGGCATCACGAAAACCGGTTTGGGCACCCTGATATTCAGCAACTCAGCGCCGAGCACGTACACCGGCATGACGACGGTGAACGCCGGTACACTGACTCTGGGTTTCGGCGCCGCAACGACTCCTGGCAGTGGCGTGATTCGGTCCGGTAACGGTGTGACGCTTGGCGGCGGCGCGTTGGTTGTCAAGGGCAAGGCCAGCAGCACCAGTGTGCAGAACTTGGGCAGCATTACCCTCACTCCCGGCGCCAGTCAGCTTTTGGGTGATACAAGTGAAACCTCCGCGATATTGACCTTGAGCCTGGGCACGTTGGCGCTCAACACGGCCAACACGGCTCTTTTGATCGGCAAGGTTCCCGGCGTGACGGCTGGTACGCTCAACCTCACCAGCACCACCAACAAAGATGCCACCGGCATCTATGGCGGTCGGGTTGTTTTTTCCACTGGCACAGCCAACACCGGGTACGAATGGGCGACGACCAGTTCCGGAAGCTCGCCCTACACCCTCTCCGCCTACGCGGGGTATTCGGCTTTGGCACTCGGTGCCGGCACGGACACGCTCAACTCCCGCATCACAGCCAGCCAGACGCTCACCGGCAGCCGGACGACCAACACGCTCAAGATCGAAGATCCCGCAACAGCCGGTCTGACGCTTGCTCTCGGAGCCAACACGCTGACACTCAACGGTGGCGGGTTGCTGTTCACCGGTACTCGGGCATTCCAGATCACCGGCACATCCGGCGCCACCCGTCTGACCGCCGGCAGCGGCAGCAACTATGAACTGATTATCCATCAATACAGTACAGGCGCCTTGACCAACACCGCGGTGATTGGCGACAACGCAGGCAATGCCGTTTCCGTGCTCAAGGCGGGGCCGGGACAATTGGTGCTGACTGGCGCCAACACGTTTACTGGCGGGTTGCGCTTGGGTGGCGGTACTCTGGTCATCGGCAATAACCAATTCATGGGTAATGGCGGCGCATTCACGATTGACCCAGGCACCACGCTCAATGCGACTGCCGACTTCAATGCCACCTTCAACCGCCCGATTCAGTTAAATGGCGATTTCACCTTCACGGGCAGTGGAAATCTTAATTTGGGAACGGGCAACGTCACGCTCGGCAATCACGTGCGGATTACAGTTGGAGCCAGGACGTTGACGCTGGGTGGCGCCATTGATGACGGCGTGAATACGTACGACTTTGCAAAAGCCGGCGCCGGCACGCTGAGACTGACCGGAACGAACACTTATGGCGGCACGACCTACATCCACGGCGGGGTGCTTCAAGCGGTTGAAGGAGTCGGGTTGCCGACCAACTATCTCACGCTGAACGGCGGCGTTTTCGAGGCGCTCGGCGGCGGCACGTTCACGCGGTCGCTCGGCATGGAAGGCGCGAATTATTTCCGATGGGAAACCGGCGGCGGCGGGTTCTCAGCCAGTGGCGGCAAGTTGATCGTCAACATCGGCGGCAACCTGACTCCCGATGAATTGGTTTGGGGTGTTGCCGCGCAGGTTGGCAGCCGGATTGTTGGCAACTTGATTTTCGGCTCGACAACGGCGAACGCCGAGACGGAGTTTGTGAACCGCATTGATCTGAATGCTGTAACCCGGACGATTAACGTGGTTGCCAATGCCGGTGTTGCCAGCACCGGTTTTACGACGATTTCCGGCGTCATTCGTACTTCCAGTGGAACAGCCGGCCTTACTAAAACCGGCGCTGGCACCTTGAAATTGACCGGGAACAACACCTACAACGGCACAACCCTTATCTCGGGCGGGGCAATTCAGGCGGTCGCAGGAGTCGGCTTGCCCACCACTGGCAATCTCAGTCTTAACGGCGGCGTGTTTGAAGCGCTCGGCGGAGGCACCTTTACGCGCACGGTGGGTACTGCTGGCGGACAGGTTCAATGGACGGGCGCGAGCGGCGGCGGCTTCTCTGCTGTGGATGGCAAGTTGACCGTCAACATCGGCGGCAATGTGACACCCGATGAATTGATTTGGGGACCCTCGGGCAGTTTTCATATCCAAGGTCCCCTGATGTTTGGCTCGGTCACGGCGAATAATGAAGTCGAGTTTCTGAACCGCATTGATCTGGCAGGCGCAGCGCGCACGATTACAAACATTGTGGGCACTACGACGCTTTCCGGTGTCATCCGCAACAGCAGCGGGACGGCAGCCGGTTTGACCCTGAGCGGCACCGGCACCTTGAACATGAGCGTCGCCAACACGTACGATGGCGGAACCACGATGGGCGGTGCCGGGTCGTTTACACTCGTGCTCGGTGACAACCAGGCCTTGGGCACGGGCAGCGCCTTTACGTGGACGGCTGGCACTCTGGCGGCCAGCAAGGCAATCGCGCTGTCATACAATGTGGCGATGGGTGGCAACAACACGATCACCGGCGCGAACGACATCACGTTGAATGGGACGTTTGATCAGGGCAATGCGAGCCGCACTCTGACGGTGAACAACACTGGCACAACGATACTGAACGGCAATGTGACCCTGACTACGGGCGGCACAGCCCGCACACTTACTCTCGCCGGCAGCGGCAACCTTACTGTCAATGGCCTGATTCAGGACGGCGTCACCGCCGCCAGCGCCTTGGCCGTCACCAGCACCGGACAAGTCACCTTGAACAACGCCAACACCTTTACCGGTACGTTCACGCTCAACACGGCCAGTGGCACGCTGATTGTGGGCGACAACAACGCGTTGGGCGGCGCGGGCGGCACGCCCGGCGCGTTCACGTGGACCGCCGGTACAGTTCAAGCCGGCGGCGGCGCGCGTGCAGTGGCCAATAATGTGACGTTTACCGCCGGCGCGATCAGCGGCGCGAACGACCTGACCTTGAACGGGACGTTTACCGTTGCCGCCGGCACACGTACGCTCATGGCGAATACCACGGGTGGCGCGGAAGTCACGCTCGCCGGCAACGTCTATTTGTCCAGCACGGATACCGCCAACCGCTCATTGACAATCGCCGGCGCGGGACCGGTTGTGATTGACGGCGTGATTGCCAACAACAATGCCGGCAACACCCTTGGGGCCGCGCTGATCTACTCCGGCACCAGCGTGTTGACTCTCAACAACGACAATACATTCACCGGCGGCTTGACGATCAACACCGGCCAAGTGGTGTTGGGCCACGCCGGGGCATTGAACAGCACCGTTAATTCCGAGAACGCCGTGACCTTCGGCAACGCCAGCGAGGGGATCTTGACGCTGAACGGCAACAGCATTGTCGTCAGAAGCCTCACGTCTTCCAACAACGCGACGGCGGCAGTGGTTGAAAACGCCCATGTTAATAATGCAGTTCTGACCGTGGGCAATACCGCTGGCGATAGCAGCACGTTTGCCGGCGTGATACGGGACGGCGCGGGCGGCGGCACGCTGGGATTGACCAAGGAAGGAACCGGCTTCCTCTATCTCACGGGCACCAATACATATACTGGGGCCACCGCTGTCAACGCCGGTCTGCTCGGACTCTTGTATAAGATATCGAACCCCACCGACCTCACCGTCGCTAATGGCGCTAGGCTTGTTCTCGGCGTTGGTGCTGTGGGGCAATGGGAAGCTGCCGACATTGCTGATGTCGTCGCCAATTCTCTATCGGCCAATTCTAGTTTTGGTCTCGATACCACTCTTGGCAATTTTACCTACAGTGGTGACCTTTCTGACTTTGAGCATTTCTATAAGTTTGGCACCAACACCCTGTATCTCAGCGGCACGAGTACGTTCGGTGGCAACGCCTACGTGCTCGGCGGCGCGTTGCGCGCCGAGTGGGGCGTCGGCCTGCCCGACACTGCCAACCTCGTCCTGAGCAACGGCGTTTGGGAAACCTCCAGCGGTACCGCTTGGAACTTGGGCACGGGCGGCGGCCAGTTCCAGTTGGTCGGCCCGACCGGCGGTTTCTCGGCGGTTGACAACCCGCTCACCGTCAACCTCGGCAACGATGGCCAGACAATCGTCTGGGGCACGGATACATTCAAACCGGGCGTGCTCTTGCTCAACTATTTCAGCGCCAACACCAATCTTACCTTTGTCAACCCGATTAACCTGAACGGTCTGGCGCGCACCATTAGCGTGGAATCAGCAGTAGCGCCGGCGACGATGGTTGGCAACATCTTTAACAGCGGTGCAGCCGCTGTTCTGGTGAAGGTCGGCTCCGGCACGCTGGTCTTTGAGACCAACGCCGTCACCTTGACCGGGTTGACTGTCAATCAAGGCACGTTGACGTTGCGAGGCGCGACGGTGGCGAACAGTGGCGCCAATATTATTGTTGGGGGTTTGGCCAGCAATGTTGCGGTGCTGACGTTTGCAGGAACGACGACGGCTGACAACAACCGTCAGATTCTCATTGGCAATGCGGCCGGCGCCGTCGGCGTGTTGACCTTTACTGACCAGGCGGCTTTGACCGGTTTCGGATCGCTGACGT
>VHCW01000078.1 GCA_016871575.1 Verrucomicrobiota bacterium | reverse complement strand
CCCGCCCGACGCGGCCTCCGCAGAGGCCGTCGTCCTTTGAAACTGCTGATGACTCTTGGGCAGAGGGTTCAGAGCCTCAATCAAATCGAAAAACCATCACAACCTTTCGTACGGTGAAACAAATGGGCTAATTGTCCCCGAATAATAACCCACAGACAGATTGGTGACGTTGAACGCGAGAGAAACCTGTCGAGTTTGGCTGGTCACCGTGGCGGTTGTATCACCCGAAAGCACCATCCAGTTCGTTGAAGCCGTGACAGCGTATGATAGTGTTCCCTCCCCATTGTTTTGTATGTTTAAGGTTACATTCGTTCCGGCTTCTCCCTTGACCGCCTGAACTGTAATGTTCGTTGGATTCACGAAAATAGAGGGGACAAGCCGTCGGCCTTGATAGACCACGCGAAGAAATGGCGCCTTGCTTGGATCTCCATGCCGGTTGGCAAACCGATAATCGCCATTGTAGCTGCTATTTGTCGGCGCATAGTCGTGCTTGGGATCTGCCAAGTATTGTTGATTGCCAGTTACACGCAATCCGTAATTTGCGGTTTTCCAATCCCGCATGATCCAATTCATGGAGTCTGGATATTTGCTCGGAATATCAATTTGATGCCACGAATATTCGCCACCGTTAAAGCAATCGCCGTTGTAGTTGAAACGGTTCGCACAAGCAGGATTCCCGCTAGTGATTGTCTCTTCATGCCAATCCTCAGTGTTCTTCTGCACCTCGTAACCAACCCCGTCATAGTATGGCAAAGAACCGTTCCAAAGCCAAAGAACGACGCTCTGGACAATTGCGTCGGACGGAACAGAGCTTACGTCAAACTTTAGCAAACTTTCATGAGTCACCTTCCGCGTATAGTTTTTTGGCAGCTTGCGCCCCACGCGATTCACGTCTTGGTTGTCACCCCAATTGTCAGCCGGGTCTTCCAACCTGATCGTAGCATCCTCAATGCAGGGGAGGTCATTTGTGTATGTTGCCGTTTGTTTGTATTGGAAGACCGCCTGAAGCGAGTGATCCTGTGAAGCCATGCTGACAGTATAAGAAAGGTTTGTGCTGACCTGCACACCGTCCAAGAGCCATTTAACGAAACTTGCATCCCCAAGGGGAGTAGCCGTGGTCGCCACTTGTGCGGAGAGAGGATACTCATACTGCCCGGCGGCAGGCGAGACTGCCCCCGGTCCCGTCGTGCTAATGGTTAGAATCCGCTGGTCTTCGTGAATTCGTTTGAATCGGCACCAGATTGCGTTTTCTGCCCAATTGTTGGCATCTCGATACACATCGCGTGTGATCATCATGGCGGAGTTGCCGTTGACTGCATCCGGTGCATGGTAATCCGCGTGTCCTGATGACCAGTCATAACAGATTCGCCAAGCATCTACCATCCAACCGAAATCTGGATAAGCTGTGAACCAATGTTGCTCATTAGGCATGTAACGCTTGGTATAGTCCTCTTTGGGGTCTACAATGCCCCCCAACCAACCTTCCCAACTGCCATCTCCTCCCCAATATGTTGAAATCTTGACTCGTCCCTCTGGGTTACCACCGGAACTCACTGTGGGACCAGCGAACGTGCCTGTCGGGAATGGCAAAGATACTGAGTTCCCCGCTGCGGTTCGGAACGAAAAGTAAAAAGAATGCACACCCGCTGTTAGCCCTGATTTCGCCAACGTGTATGTCCGCCCTGTCGCAATCGAACCGGAACCTGAGGTCATATTATACGGCGTATCGTCCACGTAAACTTTCGCTTCTAGCGGTGCATTCCCCGATACGTCGGTGTACTGGACACTGTACGTGTAAGAATCAGCGGTTGTTCCGCTGCTCGGCGTTACAGACTGACTGCGCAAAACCGGCGTGATCCCGAATACCGCGCGATGAATAGTCCATGTGTGGCCATTGACGCTAACAGTTTCGATAACGGTATCGATGTTGTACCACGTATTGCCGGAACCTGACCAACCGAGGTTCAGGTGTATCTCATTTCCGTTCTGATACCCGTCGCACACGACCGCGTGGCCGCCACTCCCATCAGTTTGCCACATGGCATAGAAAACCGGCTTGTCCGCATCTATATCGGCTGCGATCATGTCATACCATTCAGAACTTGTGTGACTAGATTTCGACTCAAGACTGCCGGCAGTGTAGCCGAAGTATGTGCGAAATACCGATGGTACATCGCTTGGGAAAGCGGAAGTTTCGCTTGCTTCGTAATTCTGGTCTAAGGCGACACCCGCGTGGTACATGAGTTGGCCAATCGCATGTATCTGCGCAGCAGGGCTACCGGTGTTAATCGAGTTTGGCATATTGGCCCAGTCGTATGCTCCCAAGCCTGCATCGCTAATTGAGTGGGTCCCAGTACAAGAGCCGTCGTTATCTGGATAGCTGTAGTCTTGAGCAACTGCGTTTGGCTGGCTCCGGTATCTCAGAATCTGTGCTACCGCGCATGCGGTACATCCGGCCCATGCGCGTCCATCAAGTTCCGGACGCCCCCCGCTAGCAGCCGGGCTGTAGTAATTGTACGGGGCGTTCTGATCCCAAGTCGTTGTCAATAAGACCGTGCTGGGCGAGGAAACTGTAACCGCTGCCAATTCGGCGGGGTTGTTCGCTGCATCCGTCAACGCTTGCCACAGTTTACCGTGCTTTGGATTAGCAGCCTTGTTCAACTTCTTCATGTCGGCCAGCGCACTCAAGTCTTCTGAAAGCTCCGACTTGATAACCTTAAAGAACTCCGGAGGCAGTTTATTAAAGTCACCGTTATCGGTGTGCAGTTTTACTGGCGGAGCTTCATCATCGCTGCTCAGTAGCACGTATCCTGAAGGTTTCAAATGAGCAACGAATCCAATTCTCTTACCGCCTTCGAGCAGCGGCTCAACCCGCTCAAGCTTCAAGTGTGATTTACCAAACGGAGTAACATTCCGCACGGCGCGCGGGTCGGGTGCAGGATACGCTCGCACAATGAACGTCTCCGCCGCTTTTGCGGCTTTCTGGGAGTCCACCGGTGCCGCCTCGGACTGAACTGCCAGCGGCCCCAATCCCAAAACTATCCACATCAAAGTACAACGACCGTCGTTTCTCGCACTCATTGTGTTCTCCCGACGGCTGGCGACTGTTTTGCAACCGAGTACGCCCCAAGAAAACGGGGCGCACTTACTTACGCCCCGTAACAGGCACTGGTATGCCCACGATGGAACGCTTTCAGCCGCGCCCCTTGCGGGGCGGGCTTCTTGCACTGTCCACCGAGTCGAAGTTCCTAGTTTCGTGTCGGACAGCGGCCAGAGCCGCGCAATTTAGTTTTGGTTTATTGGTTCAGCAGTTCGTACATCTCCTACATTGGCGCGGAGACTACACCCGGCGCTGAGTCGAAGGCAAGCGCTGTTCTGCTATAGCCGCGAGAGATCGCAAGGAACGCAAAAACGGCAGAGCCCCTCGCTTCGCTCAGGGTGACATCTTTTTGTGATCTATGCGTTCCTTTGCGGCCAATCTTCCGTGGCTTGGGGGCGCAGGGCTGGGGATAACGACACGGACGCGCCGGCGGCTTGCCCGCCTCAGGCGGGCGAGTCGCTACCGTGGCTTCTCGACAAACGTCCACGCAAGCTTGCCGTTCTGCACGGCGGCGACTGCGAAGTGACCGGTGATACGTGATGCAGGGACAGTGAGCGTGCCGGTGTCCGTCATGGACATCACGTAGTCGCTGCCCAAGGCGGTTTCGATGACGAGCACACCGGCCGGTTCGAGCAGCTTCACGCCACGCACGAATGGTTCGCCGGCTCCGTGCCCCTCGAAGACGGAAATGAATGTCTTCACGCTGTCGCCTTCGCAGCGGCGCACAATGTAGGGAATCGTCGCGCCGATGTCGGAGTTCTTCCAGTCGCGCTGGCCCCATCCATCCGCAACGAACACACGTTCGCCGGGCTGGCCGATGTTCCATGCGACACAAGTCATGTTGCCGCCGCACTTCCATGTCGCGCGCCAGATGCCGGCGCCGGCGGCGGCGCGGACGTTGGTGAAATCGTAGAGTTTCTCAGCGAACACGGGCTTCAGTTTCAGGTCGAGCACGTCGCAGGTGTTCGTGAAAGCGTGATAGACGTAGTCCTGTCGTTTGCCACCCTCGACGCGGAAGAAGTCCACGACGTAGTTGCGGCCGTTGCCGTGGTCAATCACCGCTGACGTGCGACGGTACAGTTTCGCGTCGGGATACGCCTGCGACGTCGCTTCCATCGCCTTGACGTGCTCGGAGGTCTTGAAGAACAACACGTCGCCGCCGCACGTTTTGCTGGCTTGCTCCTTCTCGTCAATCAGCACCGTGTTGTGCGCGACGGTGCGCATGGTCATGTGTTTCTGAGGATGGTCCCAGAGATAACCGAGGTCAGAGAGCAGTTCGCGTCCGCGTTTCCAGTAGTAGAGGTTGAGGCTGTCCCAATGATGATGGTTCCCCCAATGGCTCGCGCTCAACGTCAACAAACTCTCTCGCCCGTCCGCGCCGGTCCGCATGTGGCCGATGCGCAGTGACGGCGGACACCAATCGGGGAACGACAGCGTCGGCGACGGCTTCGTTTCCAGGCCCGGCTCGCGGTAATAAAGCGCATGATTGGAGCCGGGCATCTCCTTCAAGAGTTCTTTTCGTGCAACATCGCCACCGGAACCGGCTCTGAGAGTTTCTTTCAGCAGCGCAAGATACTGCGGACGGTCGGGGTAGTTGCCGGCCATCAGTTCGACAAAGTCGGCGCTGAGACCGGATTCGCGCATGGAGTCGGCGCTGGGCGGGTAATGGAGATCGCCTTGCAAGGCGCGAAAGAAATACTCCCATACACGTTCGTACGCAGTGCCGTGGTAAAGATCGAGCAAGTCACTTCGCTTGCCCGACGGATCGCGATAGCCGCGCAACGCTTGTGCCAGATCCCAGATGCCGCCAAGCGTCATCGTCCCGTAGGCCGGCGATTCGGAGGTCGCGCCGTCCGGCAGGAACCAGCCGTCCACGGCTTGATAAAAGCCTTCGAGGGCAAACCGCACCAATTCAGGATGACCGACGCACATGCCGACCAACCCCGCCGCGGTGCGATTACTCACCGACTTGTTGTTGATGACTTTGTCGCACACGAGAAGGATTGTGCCCTCCAACAACAGGTCGCGCTCAATCTTGCGACGGTCTGCGTCCGTGTAAATCGGCTTGCCGGCAGCATCCTTCGCGGTGCAGGTGAAATCGTAGGCTTCAACCATCTGCCGCACGAACCACGATTCCATGCCAACGCCGCCGGCGCGTCCTGCGCTCCAATAGCCAGTGTGCAACCGTCGGTCGGGCTTGTTCGGTGGCGGACAAAGTTCCGGTTCGGGGAGCTTGGTGATGAACTGCGACGCGACGCGCGGGTCCATGTCGGCGTATTCGCCGTAGCCGACGTGGACAAGCCACGTCGGGTAACAGTCGGCAAATCGCAACAGGATGTCGCGACAGACGCGGGCGTATTCGGGTTTGCCCGTGAGCAGATGCGCCTCGGCCAGCGTCCGGCAATAACCGGCGATCCATTTCACTTTTCGCGCGCGGACGTTCGCGGTGAAGCTTGGTCGGCCGGTTTTGTAACCGAAGATGACAAACGTGTCGCCGCCGCAATAGCGGATCGTCTGTGGTTTGCGCCACTTGGTCTGAAGCACAACATCTTCCGGATATTTGTCATTCGGGAAGACGGTGCCGCAGACGTTGCAGGTGATGTGTTCGCTGTCGTCGAGATTCCACGTCCAGAGACCGTGGGGATGGACCGGCTTGCCTTGCGCGCGGCAGGCGGGACAGGGCGTCCAGAGCGAATCACCCGGCGTGGTGTCGGGGATCATCCTTGCGAGGAACTCCGTCGTGATGCGGTCAAGGTAACGCTTGGCGCCCGCTTCGGTGTTGGCGACGTATCGTTTCGCCCATGCGTAACGGCTAATGTTCTCCCGCGCGCGGGCGATGTCGGCGGGTTTGAAAACGACGGACGGATGCTGGACCGTGTCGCGATATTTCTCCCAAGCAGTCCAATCGAACAACGGCTCAGCGGACACGGCGCTGGCGACGATAATCAATAAGATTGCAACGCAAATTGGGCAACGTTTCATCGCCGGCCTTGCCCGCGGGACTACAGGGTGTTGACGATCCAATCGGCTGTTTCGGTGAGGACTCGTTGTTCCCACAGGTGCCGGTTGAACATGTGATCGGCGCCGGCAACG
The DNA here is from genome assembly GCA_016871575.1 of Verrucomicrobiota bacterium. Lineage (GTDB taxonomy): Bacteria > Verrucomicrobiota > Verrucomicrobiia > Palsa-1439 > Palsa-1439 > CAIKAP01. Next base: position 19,019 of record VHCW01000078.1, on the reverse strand, counting down.
ACAACCTTTTTCACGGTGCGTTTGGCGCCTTGCAGGGCGCGTTCGTACATCTCGGTGTGCTCCAGGGGAACTGTTTCATCCTTGCTGCCATGGATCAGCAGGACCGGGCACTGGCATTTCACCGCCTCTTGCAGCGGTTTCATGTCGGCAAATTGCCGGATGAACTGCACGCCGACCCGGTTGCCGAAGTAATCCACGATGCCGGTTTGCGCCAGCGAAACGACGGCTTCCGGGGTCGTCAATTCATCGAGAATTCCGGTCCCGTCCGCCACCGGGGAAATCAGCACCAGCGACTGCACGCGCTTTTTCTCCCGCGCGGTGAGATGCGTCGCCACGGCGCCGCCGAGACTCAGCCCCACCACGGCGAGCCGTTTGGAGTTGACCCGTTTGTGGCGCCCGAGAAATCGCACGGCCTCCTGCGCGTCGGCGATTTGGGAGCGGATGGTCATTCCCTCGAACTCGCCGGCGCTGTCGCCGGAACCGCGAAAATCAAAACGCAACACGCCCATGCCGCGCGCCACCAGACACCGGGCGAGTTTGACGAACATCCGGTGCGCTTCGCCCTTGTGTCCGGTAAACCCGTGCAGCAAGAGAACACCGGGCACCCGCCCGCGTTTGTTGGGCAGGTGCAACATGCCGACGATCTGCTGGCCTTTCGATTCGAAGACAACGGGAGTTTCCATCAGGGCGCGATAGTAGGTGCGGTCCGCAGGGTTGTCAATGCGCCGCTTCCCGGCTAGAGTGTGCGCCTCACGATGCCGATCCTCACTGATTATCACATTCACACGCCGCTCTGCGGGCACGCCACTGGACCGATGGAAGATTGCGTCGAGCGCGGCATCGCGCTGGGTCTGCGCGAAATCGGGTTTGCCTGCCACAACCCGTTGCCGCGCGGCCTCGGCGGCGACGTGCGAATGAAGGAATCCGAACTGGACTATTACGTGCGACGGGTGACGGATCTCCAGTTCCAGTACCGGGGCAGGATTGACGTGTTGCTCGGATTGGAAATGGATTACGTCGAGGGACTGGAGGATTACCTCGCGCGACAGGCGGCGGCGTATCCGTGGGATTATCTCATCGGGTCCATTCATTACCTCGACTCCGATTGCGCGCTCTGCGCGTGGTCGCGCCGGTTGCCGTTCGACGCCGAGGAACAATACGCCCGCTACTTCGCTCTGCTCGAAAAACTCGTCCAATGCGGGCGGTACGACATCGTCAGCCACTTCGATGTGCCGAAACGCTCCGGCAACGCGCCGGGACCTCGCGGCGTGGAAGCCATGCAGCGCGCGCTCGACGCCATTGCGCGCGCCGGTCTTTGCCTGGAGATCAACACTTCCGGCTACCGTCATCCCGACCTGCCGCAACCGGATACGTACCCAGCGTTGCCGCTGATCGAACGCGCATTGGCGCTTCGCATTCCGTTGGTGGTCAACTCCGATGCGCACGGCCCGGACCAGGTGGGCTTGATGTTTTCCGCCATCGAACAGTTGTTGTGGCAAAAAGGCTGCCGGCAACTCGTCACGTTCCGCCAACGCCGGCGCGACCGCTATTGGTTGCGCCAGGAAACGATGAAGTAGAGAATGACGCCGACGCAGATGGCGCTGTCGGCGACATTGAACGCCGGCCAGTGATACGCGCCGATGTAGAAGTCGAGGAAGTCCACCACGGAATGCAGGCGGATCCGGTCAATGACATTGCCGATGATGCCGCCGGCAATCAGGCCGAGCGCCCGACCAGCGGCAGGCCGTTCAATGCCGAAGGTGTGGCGGAACAGGTACAACCCCAACACCGTCAACACCGAAATGATGGCGAGGACAATGTTGTAATCCTGAAGAATGCCCCACGCGGCGCCCGTGTTGCGCCAGTGGACAAGCTGAAAAAAATCGGGAATCACCGGGACCGGCTGCGCCGGGCTGATGTATTGCACGACCAGCCATTTGGTGAGCTGATCGAAAACAGCGATCAGGACGGCGATGACACCGACCCGTTTCAATCCTTGTCCTCAGCCTCTTCTTTTTCGTCAGCCTCTTCGTCAGCCGCCTCGTTGAAGATGCCCGTGACCGGCGCCGGACGGCGACGGCTGTCGCGCTCGGAGAGCGATTGGCAGTGGACGCACCTTCGGGCGAACGGCACGGCTTCGAGGCGTTCCTTGCGTATGATTATCTCGCACATTTCGCAGACGCCGTACGTGCCCGATTCGAGGCGCTTGAGGGCTTCCTCGATTTCGTAGAGCGCGTCCTGTTCGTTGGACACGAGGCTCAGCGCAAATTCGCGGTCAAAGTTGTCCGTCCCGGCGTCGGCCATGTGGAGGCTGTAACCGCTGAGTTCGCCGGAGGCGTCGCGGTTGGAGCGCTTCAGGTTGTCGCTGGCAAGAAAGTTCACGCCGTCAATCAAGTGGTCGCGCAACTCCAGCAACAATTTCCGGTATTTCATTGCTGTTTCCTTCGCCAGTTTCAACGTCTTGGGCGGCGGCTCGGGTGCGGGAGCCTTGCTGGGCTTGGGTGCGGGGCGCGCGGGCTTGGCGGCCTTGGGCGCGGGCTTGGCGGCCTTGGGCGCGGGCTTGGCGGCCTTGGGCGCGGGCTTGGCGGCCTTGTGCACAGGTTTGGCTTTCGCCTTGAGCACCGGCATTTTTTTCTTCTTTACCACTTTGATCTTCTTTGACTTCTTCATGATGCAAATCCTTTCACAACTTCTGCACATCTGGCGCACAACTGGACGTGCGCCGCGTCCGCCCCCACGTCCGTCGTCCAACGCCAGCAACGAATACATTTCTGTCCGTCCGCCCGGCTGACCTTGACCCGCGTCGCGCCGCCGGCCGGCTCGGACAAGCGCACGCTTGATACGATCAATACCGTCTCCAGAAACCACCCGAAATTCTCCAGCAACTTCCGCGTCTCGACGCTGTCCGGCACAATTTCGACCTGCGCCTCCAAGGACTTGCCGATCAGTCCCGACTGGCGAGCCTTCTCCAGTTCCGCCGCCGCCACGCTGCGGACCTCCAACAGCTTCTTCCAGCGGGCCTCCATCGCTTCATCACGCAATCCAGCATCCGCCGACGGGAAACCCGCCAGGTGGACCGACGCCGTTTCCCGTCCCGGCAGGAAGTTCCAGACTTCCTCCGCCGTGAACGGCATCACCGGCGCAATCAGCTTCGCCAGCGCGCCGATTGTCCGGTGCATCGCGGTCTGTGCCGAGCGCCGTTCGGGCGAGCAGGGCGCAAGTGTGTACAAGAGGTCTTTCATCACGTCAACGTAAAACGACGACAATTCCACCGCGCAAAAAGCGTTGACCAAATGATAGACCCGGTGGAACTCAAACCGCTCGTAGGCCTCCGTCAACTCCGCCACCAGCGCCTGCAAGCGCGACAACAACCAGCGGTCCATCTCCGCCATTTTCTCCACCGGCACGGCGTGCCGGGTGGGATCGAAATCGTACAGGTTCGCGAGCAAAATGCGGAAAGTGTTGCGGATTTTCCGGTACGTGTCGCTCACGCCATCGAAGATTTCGTCCGACAACGGAATGTCGCCCTGGTAATCCTCCGACGTGATCCAGAGCCGCAACACGTCCGCGCCGTACTTGCCGACGTAGTCCTCCGAGTTCGCCGGCTTGCCGGCGGACTTGGAGACTTTCTGCTTTTTGCCGGTGTCCTCGACGTGCACCACGAGAAACCCGTGCGTCACCACTGTCTTGAACGGCGCTTTGCCTTCCGTCGCCATCGCGGTGAGCAGCGAGGACTGGAACCAGCCGCGATGCTGGTCGCTGCCTTCGAGATAAACATCCGCCGGGTAGGCCAACTCAGGGCGCATCCGCAGCACGGAGCGGTGACTGACGCCGGACTCGAACCAGACATCCACAATGTCCGGGCTTTTGTCCAGATTCGCCGAGCCGCACGCCGGGCATTTCACGTCGCCGAACAGTTCCGTCACGCCGCGCTCAAACCAGATGTCCACGCCTTCCTTCAGCACCTTCTCCCGGAACTTCAGAATCAGTTCCCGGCTCAAGAGCGGCGCGCCGCAATCCCGGCAGAGCAGGAACGGCAACGGCACGCCCCACGCCCGCTGGCGCGACACGCACCAGTCCGGCCGCTGCGCGATGGTGCCCGCGATCCGGTTCTCGCCCCACGACGGAATCCAGCGGACATTTTTCACTTCGTCCAACGCCGATTGGCGGAGCTGCTGGTGGTCGAGCGCGATGAACCATTGTTCCATCGCGCGGAAAATGATCGGGTGTTTGCAGCGCCAGCAATGCGGGTAGGAATGTTTCACGTCCGCCTGCGCCGCCAGCGCGCCGATGCCGCGCATATGCTCGACAATCGGCTTGTTCGCCTTGAACACGAACTGCCCGGCAAACTGCCCGGCGTCCTTCGTGAACACACCGTGGTCGTCCACCGGCGCCAACGTCGGCAAACCGTATTTCCGTCCGATCTCGTAATCCTCGGCGCCATGACCCGGCGCGGTGTGGACCAGGCCGGTGCCTTGCTCCAGCGTTACGTATGGCGAAATGACAATCGGCGACTCACGGTCCACAAACGGATGGTGCGTGACAACGCCTTCGAGTTGCGCGCCGGTCAGTTTCTCGACGACCTTCAATTCGACGCTGCAGGCTTTGCCGGTTTGCTCAACCAGTCCTTCCGCCAGGAGCCAGATTTCGCCGTTGGCCTGGGCGCGGACGTAAATGAAATCGGACTTCACCGCGATGGCGACGTTGGCCGGCAACGTCCACGGCGTCGTCGTCCAGATCACGGCAAACTCGTTCGGTTTGCCCTTGACTGGAAACTTCACGAAGACCGACGGCGAGGTGTGGTCGGCGTACTCGACTTCGGCCTCGGCCAGCGCGGTGCGGCAACTGGCGCACCAATACACCGGTTTTTTGCCGCGATAGACGAACCCTTTGCCGATCATCTCGGCGAGCACCCCGATGATCTCCGCCTCGTATTGCGGCGACATCGTCAGGTACGGATGCTCCCAGTCGCCGAACACGCCGAGCCGCTTGAATTGGCTGCGCTGGATGTCAATATATCTCTCGGCAAACACGCGGCATCGTTTGCGCAGTTCGGCCTGCGAGAGTTTCTCGCCGGTTTTTTCCAGTTCCTTCTTGACCTTGTACTCGATGGGCTGGCCGTGGCAATCCCATCCCGGGACGTAGGGCACGCGAAACCCGCGCATCGTCTTGTACTTGACGATGACATCCTTGAGAATCTTGTTCAGCGCCGTGCCGATGTGAACATCGCCGTTGGCGAACGGGGGGCCGTCGTGAAGCACGAATAACGGGGCATCTTGCCGCGCCGCGAGGATGCGCTCATAGATTTTATCCTGTTCCCAGCGCGCCAACACCTGCGGTTCCCGTTGCGGCAGGTTGGCCTTCATCGGGAAGTCCGTCTTCGGAAGATTCAGCGTATCTTTGTAGTTGGGTTGACTCATAAGCCCGTCAAAGAGGGCGCGAAAGTAGCACGTCACCCCAACCCTGTCAACGCAACGTCCTCCTTCAACGCGCTCCTTCCGTGGCAAAAGAACGGCTGTGACTTCCGCCTGGTTTTGGAGTAAATACTTGTTCGATGAAAAAACTGAAACTACCACCGGGTGCCAGGGAGGATTTTGATTTGTTGCTGGTCCACGGCGCCGCCCGCTGGCCGGATTTTGAGAAACGGTTCGTGGCGGCCTTCGCCGGCGCATGGCTGCGGCTTCCGCCCGGCGAAAAGGACGCGGTGCTGAAGTTTTGGGGCAAATGGGAGAGGCGACGGAAACCGCAAGCGTGGGTGAAGTTCATGGAGACACTTGCGCCGGAGGTGACCGACCCGAAGGTCTGGAGTTTCTATGAACCCAATGGCGGAATCTTCAGCATCGTCGTTCCCTCCTGTCTTTTCATGCCGGACGCCATCTTCGAAGCCTTTGTTGCCCGTGAGGTGCGACGGGCAGTGAGGGTAGCACAGGGCGTCGCGGCGGCTGATCCGGCATTGGAGAGCCAGCAAATCCGCCAGGCAAATCAGGCTGTCGGATATGATGACGACTCGCTGCAACGGTGGATAACGGAACAACCGACCGGAACGTAGCGTGAACACACCGGGTTTCCACAGCCTGTTGGCCGACGGCATTTTGGTGTTGCATGCGATGTTCATTGCCTTTGTGGTGTTCGGCCTGATGCTGATTGTGGCCGGTGGAATATGCCGCTGGATGTGGGTCAGGAATCTCTGGTTCCGGATCGCTCACCTGCTGGCCATCGGCGTGGTGGTCGGCGAATCGTGGTGCCAGATAATCTGCCCGCTGACAAAATGGGAAAACCAATTGCGCGCGGCTGCCGGGCAGGTCGCTTATGGCGACGGCTTCATTGAACATTGGCTGCACAAACTGATCTTCTTCGAGGCGCCGCACTGGGTGTTCACCGTCGCCTATACGCTGTTTGGAACGGCTGTCGTGCTCGCGTGGATCTGGGTGCGGCCAGCATCATTCCGCAACCGCCCCGCCCCTGCACCATGAATGCCGCCGACCAATCTCGCCGCCTGCTCGAACGGCACTTCGGGTTCCGCGAGTTCCTCGAAGGACAGGAGCGCGTCATCCGCGCCATCCTTGACGGCGACGATACCGTCGTCATCATGCCCACCGGCGGCGGCAAATCGCTCTGCTACCAGCTTCCCGCGCTCGCGCTCGAAGGCATCACTGTCGTCGTCTCGCCCCTCATCGCGCTGATGAAAGACCAGGTGGACGGCCTCGTTGAGAAAAACGTGCCGGCCACGTTCATCAATTCCTCGCTCAGCCAGTCCGAGATGGACGAACGCATCGCCGACATGAAACGCGGCAAGCACCGTCTCGTCTATATCGCGCCGGAGCGTTTCAAGAGCGAACGGTTCGTCGCCGCGCTCTCGCCGTTGACCATCGCGCTCTTTGCCGTGGACGAGGCGCACTGCATCTCGCAATGGGGCCACGATTTCCGGCCCGATTACCTCCGCCTCAAATGGGCGCTCAAGGACCTCGGCCAACCGCAGGTCGTTGCGCTCACCGCCACCGCCACGCCGGAGGTTCGCGCCGACATCATCGAGCAACTCGCGCTCGGCAAATTCGGGCGCAGCGAGCCGAGCGTGTTCGTCACCGGCTTTGCCCGGCACAACCTCACGCTCGCCGTCGCCAATGTCGCCGGCAAAGCCGACAAACTGGCCCGCATTGGCGAGCTTATCCGCGAACTCAAGACCGGCATCATCTATTGCGCCACGCGCAAGAACGTCGAGAAAGTCGCCGCGGCATTGCCGTTCAAGTGCGCCCTCTATCACGCCGGGTTGACCGACGAACAGCGCAAGAAGGCGCAGGACCGATTCATGACCGGCAAGGCCGACGTGGTGGTGGCGACCAACGCCTTCGGCATGGGGATTGACCGGGCCGATCTCCGGTTCGTCATTCACTACGATATTCCCGGCAGCGTCGAGGCGTACTACCAGGAAGCCGGGCGCGCCGGGCGCGACGGCGAACCGTCCCGCTGCGAACTGCTCTTCAACTACGCCGATGTCCGCACGCAGGAATTTTTCATCGAAGGCGCCAACCCGACCCGCGACGTGATCGCCTCGCTCTACCACGCGCTGCGACGGCTCTGCGCGCGCGCGCCGATTGAAATGTCCATTGACGACATCGCCGGACAACTTCCCGTCGCGCCCAACCCGATGTCGGTCGGCAGCGCCCTCTACCAACTCGAACGCGCCGGGTTCATTTCGCGCGATTACCGGCAGGGCAGCCGCACCTACACGACCCGCCTTGTCGAGCCGGTCAAGGAGTTCGCCGACCTGCCGATTGATTTTGAGAAACTCGACGCCAAACGCGAGCGCGACCTCGGCAAACTCCACCGCATGATCGCCTACGCCGATCACCGCGGCTGCCGTCACGAGTTTGTCCTGAAATATTTTGGCGACGACGAAGCCGCGCCGCGTTGCGCCGTGTGCGACAACTGCCTCGCCCATGTCAGCAGCGACCGCCGGTTGCCGAACGACGAAGAAACGGTCAGCATCCAGAAAGTGCTGAGCTGCGTTGCGCGCGTCAACGGGCGGTTTGGCCGGGGGCGCATCGTGCAAACGCTTGTCGGGTCGCGCTCGAAAGACGTGCTCGATGTCGGCCTCGACCGGCTGACCACCTACGGCATGCTCCGCGATCTCGGCGAGGATTACGTCTGGGCGCTGCTGAACGAACTCATCAAGGCCGGTTGCATCGAAGTCAGCGCCGGGCAGTACCCGACGCTTTCGCTCACGCCGCTGGGCCGCGATGTGATGGTGAAGAAGCAAGCCATCCCGCTCACCTTGCCCGAACGCGCCGCTTCACAGAAGCGGCCTACAAAGGACAAGAGTAGGCCGACTCTGCGAGTCGGCGAAACTGACTACGATGCGAAGTTGTTCGACGCGTTGCGCGACTGGCGCCGCGAGAAGGCGGGCGCGATAGGCATCCCCGCGTACCTCATCTATCCGGATCGGACACTTCAGGAGCTGGCGCGGGTCAAGCCGCGGAGCGAAGCGGAGTTGCTCGAAGTCAAGGGCATCGGCCCAGCCAAGGCGCGCCAGTTCGGCGCTGAGACGCTGGCAATCATACTGGACGCGACGTGATAACTGGATAGAATAGGGCCATGCCATTGTACGAATTTCATTGCAGCAAGTGTGAAACAGACTTCGAGTTGCTCGTGCCGACCAGCCAATGGGAAGGGGCGGCGGCCTGTCCGCAGTGCGGCTCAAAGAAGCTGACCAAACAGCTTTCGGCGTTTGCCCCGACCGTCTCGTCGTTCTCCGGGCCGATGCCGTGCGACATGGGAGCGTGCCCGGCGCCCCGGCAGAAACGTTCCGGTTGCGGCTGTTGCGGCGGCGGGCCGCACCGGCACTGATCAACCCTTGTAGTGCTGGAACATTGCCGCGAGCAGGATCACTTCGGGATGAGCCGCCGCAAGCTTCGGCAACACCACCTGGATCCGGGAGCGATAGGCATGAAGTTTTTCCCGCAGCGGCGCAAGATTCTCCACTTTGTCCCAGTGCAACTGGTTCAGGTCGAGCACGAGCCGGTTCCGCGTGTTGGCCAGGGACTCTTGGATGCGCTGGGCAAGCCCGTCGGCGTGGCGGGCGGAAAGGGCGCCTTCAAGTCGAAGCCAGACCTGTTCGCGGGCGTGCTGCAACTCGACACGAATGGAGAGGCCGGGAGTCGAAATGTCGTGTGGAATCTTTTCCCACAACTGCTGGGCGCTCCATTTGTGCGCCGGGAGACGGTATTCGATCCGCTCCAGGCTGGGATGCTGGAAGAGGTCAAACTTCAACGTGAAAGCAGTCCAGGCGGCAGCGCCGATGGCGGCCACTGACTTCAATTGCTCGACAAACGTCGGCTGACCGAGCGCGGCATGGATCCGCCGTTGAAGGTCGCGAATCCACTGGCGAACAGCGCGATTCGGCCCGAACAAGCCGGCGGCAAGAAAGACCGGGTAGGCATTGCGCAACTCGCAGGCGTAGTGACGGGCTTTGTCGCGCAAGGCGGGATTGGGCGAGTCCTTGAGTTTCAAGTAACCCAGCAGCCGCGCTTCGAGGAAACGGATGATGCTGGGGCCGAGCCGCTGGAAATCTTCATCGAAACACCAACGCTGCAAGTCCTCGATCTGCTCGGCGGACAGTGTCGGGTGTTTCATCATCGTGCTGAAACCGTCCGCCCGGCGGTAGAGCAAGTTGGTGTCATTGAGATACCGCTCTTGCATCAGGTTGCCTTTGCGGACGCGGTCGCCGAACGGCGTGCCGGGCACGGGACCGTAGATCAAGAACTGGGCGAGTGACGGCCTGAGTTTCATCAACCCGTCAAGTTCCTGCGCAATCACTTCCGGCGTCTGGTAATCGAACCCGAGGATCATCGAGGCCAGGATGCTGATGCCGTGTTCGCGGAACTCGGTGAAGATTTCCTCGGCAGGGCGGCCTTGTTGTTTGCCGTAGCCGGAGCGGGTGCCTTCGTAGCCGATCCAGAAACCGTCAATGCCCATTTCGAGGATTTCCTCGACGCTGTACTGGCTGATCGCCCTGATGCTGGAGAAAACGAAGATGGAGGGAATCCTGCCGCCCTTGATGACGCAATCGCGGAACTCCATTGCCCGTTTCTTGTTGAGCAGGAAATCCTCGTCAATGATCAGGTAAACGAGATCGGGGTCCAATGCCCGGTACCGTTCGAGCACGTGGTAGATGTCCTTGCCCTCCGGCAACAGGCGGATGTGCCGGCGCTTGTAGAAATGCGAGGTGCAGCAGAAATCGCAGCCGTTGGGACAGCCCAGCCCGGCGAAAATCTTGCCCGTGCGCGATGTCGGCATCGAAAACACCTTCAGTCCGCTCACCAGCAAGGGATGCTGGTACGGCATCGGAATGGGCGGCTCTTCCAGCAACCGGCGGAAAAAGCCGACGCCTTCCTCGCGGCAGATGTAATCGCCGTAGGGGGCGAGTTCCTCGTCGGTGAGGATCGTGCCGTATCCGCCGAGCACGATCTTGGTCTGCGGCGCGTATTGGCGGACAAGCGCGACCATCTCCTTGAGCTTGTGAAAGACCGCCATGATGAACGAAATGCCAATGTAATCGTAGCCCTTCTTCAACTCGCGGATGAATTCCTTCTTCGACGGATATTGCAGCACCACGGTCGGCGCATTGAGGTTTTCGGCGATGTATTCCAAGGCGAAATTGGAATTGACCGTGCGCGGGCTGAAAATGCCCTGCGCGCGGGTCACCTGACAATACAATAACTCATAGCCGACCGATGGCGCGTCTCCGTATCGCGGACCCAAGGGACGACATACACTGGTCAGAAGGATTTTCTTATTCATTATGGTGCCTGGCTCATTGATTCGCCAGGAAGAGTTGGACTGCCTGACAAGCACCATGAAACGCCGGAACCCACGCAAAGTCAAAGGAGATTTTTCCCGTATTCTTTCGCCATCTCGTAACTCATTCAGCACCAGCCGAGTCGCTCGAAGTGCAAAAAAAGTTCCCGGCACACCCACGCGTCGGTGGCCGCGTAGTGGATCTGGGCGGGCGCAAGAATCGGGCGGCGCCAATTCGAGGTGCGCGGGCCTTTTGTGATCCGAAATCCGAGAAAGATTCCCGCCAGGTTGCGGACACCAGATTGTTTCAAGCCGTGACGGCGCGCAACGACACCGAGATCAACGATGTTGCGCTCTGTAAACGGGAAACGCTCCTTGAGTTTGCGCAGGTCATCGGCAAGCGCCACGCCGGTCTTGATGATGCCGGGGCTTTCAAGCAACTCGGTCAGCGCACCGGCAAAGTCCATCCGCTTCAACTGAAAGAGATACGCCGCATGCGCGGTGGCCACCTGCGCCAGCGTCGGCCTGTGCGATTGCCCTTTGCGAAACGTCGGCGGCGTCTCCGTGTCGAATCCGACAACGCGCTCGCGACGGATGTCGTGCATGGCGCGTTCCAACTCCTGCCCGGTGGCGACGACCACGATAGTCCCCTCGTATCGTTGCACGGGCAACAGAGCGAGCGCTTCTCGTGTGATCTCATGCGGAATGGCGTTCACGTGTCGTGTTTCTAACACGATACGTTTCACGACCGCCAGCCTGTTCTGCATTATCGCGCGATGGCCAGCGAAAAACTCAGCGGGATCAGCACGATGCTGAGCAGGACGTGGCACATGACAATCGTGCTGGCCGTCTCGCCGGCGCAATGGTAACGCGCGGCAAAGACCGTGCCGAGCACGGCCGAGGGCATCGCGGTGATGAGGACCAGCACCTGTTTATCCGTCCCGGTCACGTGGAACAGGTCGGCCAGAAACCCCGCTGCCAGCGGTTGGAACGCCATCTGGATCAGCGCCGAGACCAGCAACATCACCCAGAGTCCCTTGAACGATTGCAGTTTCAGTTGCAGCCCCAAGGTGAAACACGCCAGCACGGCCAATGCGCCTTCCATCATGCGCAGCGACTCAAACACCGGCGCGAGCCACACCCGCTGCTCGTTCAATCGCAGCGGCGCCAGCGCCAAGCCCAGCGCCACCGCCCAAAAAATCGGCGAACGAAAATACGCCGCCATCATCGCCCGTCCCTGTCCCGGCCCGGACTCCGTTGCCCCAAAATGCATCGCAATCGCCGGGGCAAGCGTGAAAAGCGGCAGCGCCACGCCCAGTTCCGTGATCAGGACGGCATCCGCCATCGCATTGGCATCGCCGGGAAACACATATTGAATGACCGGATACCCCAAAAAGGCCGCAGCCCCATACGACGACGTCAAAATCAGCGCGCCAATTTTCTGTCGCCCCAGTTTCAAGGCGTGTCCCAGCAACCACGCCAGCCCCATGGAGAGCAGCCCCGACAGGATGATGATGCACACGGGCAACAACTGATGTTTCTCGACCGGCTTGGAGACCAGTTGATAAAAGATCACCGCTGGGAGGACTGCCTGTGTCAGCAGCCGCGCAAACAACTGGCTGTCCTCCTGCCGCACGATGGAGAATCGCCGCAGCAACAACACCAAGCCCACGACACCGGTGAACGCCAGCACCGTCTCAATGACGTGGAGACTCACGTTCATTTGAACAAGGGCAGACACGCCTTGAATTCCGCCGTGCCGGCTTCGCGGAGTAGTTCGAAAACGGCGCTTTCCACCGTGGTAATCACCGCGCCGCAGTCGCGCAGCCGCGCCAGCGCCACGTCACGATCCGCGTCGCGCCGCGAGCAAACCGCATCGGCGCAAACATACACAAAGTATCCGGCGTTCATCAGGTCAATTGCCGTCTGCTGAACGCAGACATGCGTCTCGACCCCGCACAGGATGAGCCGTTGCCGTCGCAGGTCCTTGACAGCGCGCGCGAACGCCTCCACGCCACAACATGAGAACGTGAGCTTCTCGAATGTCGGCAACCCGGCGGCGGCCTCGGCCAGTTCAGTGCAAAGCGGGCCGAGTCCCTTTACGTACTGCAACGTCACCAGCGACGGCAACTGCAGCGCGCGCGCCGCGCGCAACAGCTTGTCCATCCCGGCCAGCGTGTCGGCCCGGCGCTGCATGGCAGCCATCAGTTTCTCCTGCGCGTCCACGACGATCAACGCTGCATTTTGCGCGGTCAATCTCCAGTCGCCCATAATGTTTGTCCTTTCTGCTGCATACGATTGGTAACGGTTATTTCTTCTCCAGCGCCGACAACTCCGCCCATTTGTCGGCCAAGCGGACGGTGTCCTTGTGGAGCGCGGGCAGATCCATCCGCCAGTCGCCGCGATACCAGTTGGCCCACGGCCCCCACTCGGCGCGCTTGCGGTACTCCAACACGCCGCCCAGCGCATCGGCGGCGCGGCGCGCGTGCCCGGCGGCTTCGCTGACCTCCAGCGTGATGAACGCGCGCACGCCCTTGCACAATTCCTCCAGCCACAGGCACAAGCCCGACATCGTTTCCGCCTGCACCAACAGGTTGTCGGTGAAAAACAGACAACGTTCCGGCGCGATGCGCGAAAGCACCAGCTTCGCCTGCTCCGTCACCGCCCGGAAATTCCGCGCCGAAACTGCGGCAAGTGGTTGATAACGATCCAGCGTCTTGTAAAGTTCCGCGCGCCCGCCGTAGGCGGGAAACATATCGCGGTCGAGCGCGGTCGCGAGCAGCGACTTGCCGGTGGCGCGCGGGATGCCGTCGAGCATCAGACGTTCCCCCTTCTCCGTGTGTCGAACATACGCCGCAAATAACGCCTGATAAACGCGCACAGCATCTTCGGCTGCCGCCTCGCCGAACTGGCGCGCGCACCAACGGCGCAGAAACGCATCGGGCGCAAAATCAGCGCCGTTCCACGTGATTTCCGCGATGGCCTCGGTCTGGAGGATGACTTCGCGGATACTGCCGACGTTGAGGATGCTGTAGTGCGTGTCGCCTTTACCGGCGATGGCGGCGTAATTGCGCGCGATCTTGTCGAGCGACACGCCTTGCACCAAGCGCGGTCCCGCTCCCCAGAACGCTGCGTGATAATAGACGCCATAATTGCGCTTCGGTTGACGGGTGATGTTGTGGAAATCAGATTGCATCTCCTGTGTTGAACCTTCATCGGCAAACACCACTGCGACGCCGTCGGGGAATTTCAAGTGCCCTTTCGCGTGCAGCCCGGAACCTTCGGCCCAGAGCGTGGCCGTGGCGGGCGGCGTTTTGCCGGTGGCGTTGCGAACCATTTCCCACTGCCGGGCAATGGCGCGCGAAACCAGCGCGCCGCGTTCGCTGTCGGTCTTCGGCGCGTGCAGGTCCGTCGTCCAAAACGCCCGGTCGGCGGCCCCGCGCAGGCCGAGTTGCCAGATGACGTTCGGATACTTCGCCCACAACCGCGCATAATGTTCCCAGACCACCTCCATCTCCCGCGCATTTTTCGTGTAGGAGAAATCCAGCTTCTTGCCTCGGTCATGCCAGTAGTTGCGGAAACAAAACGCGCTGACACCGAGCGGCTGGGTGTGATGCTGCGAGACGAACAGCCCGCGCCGTTGCGCTGCCTCGATGATCTTCCGGTCGCACTCGGCTTCGAGGTCAATGTAGGAACCGGGAATGATCAGGTTGCACCGCAGCCGCAACGCCGTCTCGAACACCTTCTCATAAACCGACGGCGCAATCGGCAAGTGAAAATAATAATGCACGAGCCGTCGCCGCTCCGGACTCAATTCCCAACCGGTGATCAGATCTTCATCGTTGATGAACCAGCCGCGAAACCGGAACGCCGGCGCGGACGATGTTACCCCGCCGTCTGTAACGACGACCCGTTTGCGTTTTGCCGGTGGCAGGCCGGTCCAGTTGGCGATGGGATCAACCCCGAAATAACGAGTTGCCACCTCGTAAACGCCAAACACCGTCCCGCGTTCGTCGCTTCCCGCCACCACCAAGCTGGCATCCGGCTTGATGACAAAGCGTTCCCATTTCCCGGCCAGTGAGACCGGCGCGAACGGCGCATTGGGATTCGAGACGGTCCCAATCACAATCGCGCCCGCCGGCGGCTTGCCGGTCAGAAGCAATTCAGGTTGCTTGCCTGTCACCTGCTTGATGTCGCGGGCGAGATCGCGCGCGGCGAGGTTGACGGCAACGCTTTCGCCCGGCGCGATCCAGATCGGGGCGACACGCCCACCTTCCGCCAAACGAAACGCAGACACCGGGACCGAGCCGACAACCGAGCAGACAATGATAATCAGCAGTCGAATGATGAGCCGCATGAACTCTTTGTAGTCGCTGGCTGCTGTCTTGGCAATCATGGAAGCTGTTCCCGCAAGGGGTGCAGTTCGTTGTTTTGGGCAAGGAGCCGCCGGGACGGCGGCCACTACAACATTTGCTGGTGTAGTGACGTCCGTCCCGGACGCCCTCTGCGTTGCACTGCCAAAACTTGAATTACAACCGGTGAAATAACCGGTCTTACCGCAGCCCGACTGCCTTGCGGACTTGCTCCATGGTGGCGTTGGCCACGGCGTTGGCGCGGGCGGCGCCGGCGCGGAGGACTTGTTCGACGTAATCTAGATTCTTTTCTAACTCGGCCCGTTTCGCCCGCATCGGCGCGAAGTAGTCCATTAACGCGGCCAGCAGCGTCTTCTTCAACTCGCCGTACCCGTAGCCGCCTGCCACCAGCTTCGCTTCCTGCTCGGCGGCCTTGTCGGGCGCGATGACCTTGAGCAACTGGAGCGCGATGTTCTGGTCGAGGTTCGTCTTCGGCGCTTCCATTGGCTGGCAGTCGGTAATGATGCCCATCACTTTCTTCTTTGTCGCCTTCTCATCGCCAAAAATCTCGATGGCGTTTCCGTAGCTCTTCGACATCTTCTGACCGTCGGTGCCAGGCATGACCGCAACGGCTTCGCGGATGCTGGCTTCGGGGATCGTGAATACCTCGCCGAACTGGCGGTTGAACGCCCCGGCGATGTCGCGGGTGACTTCGATGTGTTGTTTCTGGTCCTTGCCGACGGGCACGAGGTGGGACTGGACAATCAGGATGTCGGCGGCTTGCAACACCGGGTAGGTGAACAGCCCGGCGTTCGGCGTCAGGCCTTGCGCGGTCTTGTCCTTGTAGCTGACGCAATTCTCCAGCATCGGCATCGGGGTGATGCAGTTGAGGATCCACGCCAGCTCGGTGACCTGCGGCACGTCGCTTTGCCGGTAGAACACGGTCTTGGCCGGGTCGAGGCCGCACGCGAGGAAATCAAGCGCGACATCGGCCACGTTCTGGCGAAGCCCGGCGGCGTTGCTGACGCTGGTGAGCGCGTGGTAATCGGCGATGAAATAGAACGCCTCGCCTTTCTGCGCGAGTTCGAGCGCGGGGCGCATCATGCCGAAATAATTGCCGATATGCAGTTTGCCGCTGGGTTGTATTCCTGACAGAATTCTCATGGCCGCCGCAAAATACGGATTCCGCCCCGCGCAAGCGAGAAAAAAATCAAACTCAGGCGGCTAGCGGCAGGTACACATTGAAGGTGGTGCCCTGACCGATGGCACTGATGATTTCGATGGCGCCGCTGTATTTGTTGATGAGTTCACTGACAACGGCGAGGCCGAGGCCGTTGCCGTGGGTCTTCGTTGTGAAGTTCGGAACGAACACCTGGTGGATGTTTTCGGGGGCGATGCCACTGCCGGTGTCGCTGACGGAGATGCGAACATGCGGTTGTTGCGGATCGTAGCCGTCGGAGCGGTACACGCAGTGGGTGGAAGGTTGGTCGGCGCGCTCGGCGATGAAATGGAGCGTGCCGGCGCCATTCATGGACTGGAGGGCGTTGATGCCGAGGTTCATGAGGATTTGCATGATCTCGGCGGAGACGGCCCGCACCGCCAGCGACGGGCTGAGACTGCGGGCCTGGATGCTGATCTGCTTGCCGGCGGGATGGGCGTGCAACAGCAAGGCGATGTCTTCGAGCAGGGAAGCGACATTGACGTTTTCGGTCGGGCTATTCGGCGAACGGGAAAACTGGAGGAAACGCTCCGCCATCTGTTTGCAGCGTTGCAGTTCGCGCTGGATGGCGGCGATGCGCTGTTGCATGTGCTGGGTGACGGCGGTGTCTCCGCTAGTGAGTTTGGTGAGGTCGCGGTTGAGCAACTGGGTGTAACCGGCAATGATGCTCAACGGGTTGTTGAGTTCGTGAACGATGCTGGCGGAGAGCACATCGGCGACGTTGGCGCGGGCGCGGGCGGCCAGTGTGCCGGAAAGTTTCTCGTTCTTCTGACGGAGGGCTTCAAGGTCGGCCTCAATGTCCCGATTATGTTGGCGACGGGCGAGGCAGTTCTCGATGACCTCGCGGATGGCGAAGACATCGAAGGGTTTATTGAGATACTCCGCGGCGCCGTAATGTACAGCCGCACGGGCGGTCTCAACGGTCTCGTAGCCGGTGAGCATGACGCATTCGATGTCGGGATCAATCGCCTTCAGCTCGCGCAGCACTTCGATGCCGGTCAAGTCGGGCATCCGGATGTCGAGGATGGCGGCATCCACGGAGCGTTGTCGGGCCAGTTCGATGCCGTCCTGGCCGCAGGTGGCCAAAAGACATTCGTAGCGGTCCTTGAACACGATCCGGAGCGATTCGCGTGGTCCCGGTTCGTCGTCCACGATGAGCAGAAGAGGTCTGCGGGCGGAGGCGGTGGGTGCAGATATGGGGGGCGGTTCGAGCATTGTCATGGCGCTCAGAATCTCATAGTGCTGGTGAACATGATGGCGTGGCCGTCGCTGGACCAATTGCCATCAACGTAGGGGCTGGCCGCGCTGCCGGAGATGGTGCGGTCGGTGGAGAGGCTGTATTGGTAGGTGGCATTGACGGTGAACCGCGGCGTCTGAAAGGTCAGGCCGGCGCTGAAGACGTGGCGGTCGGAGTCGGGCAGGTTCGGGCTGAAGGTCTCCGTGGGGACGGTGTTCTCCGAAAAAATGTAGCCGGCGCGGACCTGCCAGTGTTCGTTGATTTCATACTCAGTGCCGAACTCGTAGAAGAAACTGTCGTGCCAGTTGAACGCCACGGTCGCACGTGGATCCATGGCGACGTACGGATTGGAGGAGTTCAGCTTGCACACGTTGAGCGTGTCCCAGTTGGTCCATTCGACGTCCACTTCGAGTTTCCATTTCTTCGTGGGACGAAACGCGTAGCCGACGGCGACGGACTGCGGGAAGTCCATCGTCAGGTTGGAGGGAGACGGCCCCGGATCGGGCAGGACAAACGGCGGCGGCGGGTTGCGAACGACGGCGTTGCCGTCGAAGTTGACGGCAAACGGGCTGCGATAGACGACGCCGACGGAATGTCGCCAGTGCGGTTTCCAGAGCAAGCCAAGCGTGGCTCCGACGGCGACGCCGTCGCCGCGGAACTCGAAATCGGAATCGAACATCGGTGGGGCGTATTTGAAACGGGAGAGCAGGTCGCCGTAATAGATGTTCAGCCCGGCGCCGATGGAGAGTTGTTCGTTGATCTCGTAGGCAACGGTGGGGGAGATGTTGTAGATGGCCATGGTGCTCTTGTCTACAAGCGCAGAGAGCTGATTGTCGGTGCCCCAGGTCACCGAGTTGCCGAACGGGATGTTGAAACCGAGGCCGAAGCGCCACTTCGGCAACCCAAAATCGCTGGCGACGTATGCATGTGGGAGCATGAACATATCGTCCTTTGTGCTCAACTCCCCGCCGCCAACGGGATGAAAACTGATATTGGGAAAACTGAGATACATGCCGGAGGTAAACTGCGTGCCTTTGACCTGCGTGAGTCCCGCGGGATTGTAGTAAATAGCGGAGGCGTCGTCAGCCTGCGCGACAAACGCTTCGCCCTGACCCGTGGCGCGGGCGCCCTGGTCGGGGTTGCGAAATCCAAGCCCCCAAGCCGAACCGGCCGCAAACACAATGACCAATGACACACAATGAGCGTAATATTTCATAATTGCCTCCACACGGTTTCTGCAATTAGCAATGCCCATGCCACGGGGCAAAACCGCCTCGGAAGACGCTTTTACCAGGGCACTGAGGGATGTGGGCGTAAGTGATTGAAGGGAAGGCTCTCCACTTTGGACTAGACAAATCACCCCGCTTCTGCTCTGATGCGCTGGGATGAAACACTCTCGCTCTCGCTCCTCACAGGG